>NZ_JBHJSJ010000061.1:0-53044 GCF_042268845.1 Kitasatospora sp. NPDC056273
CCCTCCGGGTGGGCCGCCGCCGTTCGCTCGTGCGCGGGGTGGTGCCGCGGGAACCGGGCCGGACGGGGGTGTGGCCGGCCCGGTCCCGCGCCCGGCGTCAGGAGTCGCGTCGAACAGCCTCGACGCGACGGCGCCGGAGCACCATGCCGGCCCAGCCGACGCTGATCGCGGCGGCACCCGCGAGCAGCAGCGGACCGGTGGCCGAGGTACCGCCCACGGCCGCCGAGGCGGTCGGGATCACCTGGCCGGCCGGGGAGTCCGGGTCCCCGCCGTGGCCGTGGTGGGCGACCGTGGACTTGGAGGCGTCGGCCGCGATCTGGGCGTCGCTGGGCGCGGCCGGGGCCTGGGCGGTGAGCGCCGACGCGGCGGTGGCGGAGGCGCCGAAGTCGACGTCGGAGCAGGCGTAGAAGGCCTCCGGGCTGTCGCTGCGCTGCCACACCGTGTACAGCACCTGGCGGCCGGTGCGCTGCGGCAGGGTGCCGGAGTAGCTGTAGGAGCCGTTGACGGCGTTGCGGTCGACCTGCACCTTGGCCACCGGGGTCGGGTCGAGGTCCGACCACTTCAGCGGCTTGGTGGGGTCGTAGCCCGCCTTGGTGATGTAGACGGTCTGGGTGCCGACGTGCGGCGCGGTGGTGCGGAACTGGAAGGTGAAGGCGCCGGACTTCACCGCGGTGGCCGGCCAGTCGGTGCGCGGCCAGTCCAGCGCCGCGTACTTGTCGCGGTTGGCCGAGCAGAGCTTGCCGTCCGGGATCAGCGCCTGGTGGTTGCCGTTGGCGTTGGCGATGTTGACCTCGTTCCAGTCGTACAGCGGCTGGGTGCCGCTCGCGGCGACGAGGTCCTTGCAGATCTGGGACACCGGGTGCTCGGGGCCCTCGGCGTAGCAGGCGGCGACCCGGCTCACGGGGTTGGTCATCGTGCCGTGGGCGCTGGCGGTGCCGGCGGTGGCACCGGCCACCGCGACGACCGCGGCGCCGATCACGCCGACGGACAGGGCACTTCGCTTGATGGACATGGGGTGGGGACTCCTTGACCGTCGTTCCGGGCGTGCGTGGGGGAACGGGCACGCCTGCCCGTTCGGGAGCCGCCGGCCCGGCGCGCGGCTCCCGGCCAGAGCGTAGGATTGGTCTGGACCAGAAGGCAATAGCCGCGCGTACTGTGCTTGTTGACGGACTGTAGGCCCCGGAGCAGGAGAAAGGCCCGACGGACGGCCGTGGCTAGCCGTTCCATCGGGCCCCGTTAAGGCTCCGGAAAGGTCAGTGCCGCATGTCGTGGATGATGCCGGCCTGGATCACGAGATCGCTGTTGACGGTCGAGCTGCCGCTGATGGTGTTGATGATGTAGGTCCCGCCGGGCGCCTTCTCGAACTGCCCGGGCAGGAACTCCCGGAGGATGTCGAAGAGTTCCTCGGCCGCCTGCGGGTTCGTCCGGAACAGCGCGCGCAGCCGGTTGCGAAGGGCGGCGGCCTGGTCGGCCAGGACCTCCTCGTCGCCGTCGGCCTCCAGCACCTCGGCGCGGATCACCTCCAGCTCGGCGCTCGCCTCCTCGTCCCGCTCGCCGCGCCCGAACAGCCGGGCGATCCGCGAACTGGCCTGGTTCCAGGCGGCCGTGGCCATCAGTCCGGCCACCGAGGTCGCCCCGGACCTCACCATCTCCTGCACGAGCTCGGCGTCCATGCCGCCCCCTTCACGTTCGCAGTGTCGCCACCACGGTAGGGCAAAGGCGGACGAAGCGTCAGAGGAACGTCTTCCCCTCGCCCCGGTACGTCGGTACCGTCCGCACGACCCGGTCGCCCTCGACCAGGTGCAGCTCGGCGAAGCGCTCGCACAGCTCGCCCGCCTTGGCGTGCCGGAACCAGACCCGGTCGCCGATCAGCAGGTCGTCCGCGGCCGAGCCGAGCAACGGGGTCTGCACCTCCCCGGCGCCCTCCATCGGGTCGTAGCGCAGCCCGGCCGGCAGGTACGGCACCGGCGAGCGGTCCGGGCCGGCCGCGCCGGAGGCCGGGTAGCCGCCGCCGAGCACGGTCACCACGCCGAGGCCGGGGCGGCGCACCACCGGCTGGCCGAACAGCGCGGCCGGGCGGCCCCGGAAGGAGCGGTAGTTGTCGAACAGCCGCGGCTGGTACAGCCCGGAGCCGGCCGCCACCTCGGTGACGGCGCGCTCGGCCACGGTGGACTCCACGCTGCCGGTGCCGCCGCCGTTGACGAACTCCAGGTCGGCCACCTGCCGCAGCCGTCGGACCGCCGCCGCGCGCCGCTCGGCCAGTTCGGTCCGGGACCTGGCCTGCATCAGCCGGATCAGCTGCGAGCGCACCGGTCGGCCGGGCACCCGGTCGCCCACCCCGGCGACGTGTCCCTCGTACGCCATCAGGCCGACGACCCGGAAGCCCCGGCGGCGCTGGACGAGTTCGGCGAAGGCGCCGAGGTCCTCGGGGGTGCGCAGCGGCGAGCGGCGGGCGCCGACCCGGACCCGGCCGCCGAGCAGTTGCAGCGAGGTGTCCAACTCCAGGCAGACCCGCACCTCGGCGTCGCCGCCGCGGGCCTCGTCGATCAGGTCCAGCTGGGCCGGGTCGTCCAGGACGACGGTGATCTCGCGGGCGGCCTCCGGGTCGGCGGTCAGTTCGGCGTAGCCGGCCCGGTCGGCGGAGGGGTAGGCGAGCAGGATGTCGCGGACGCCGGTGCGGGCCAGCCAGAGCGATTCGTCCAGGGTGAAGCTCATCACCCCGAGGAAGCCGTCCACGGCGAGGGCCCGTTCCAGCAGCGCCCGGCAGCGGATCGACTTGCTGGCCAGCCGGATCGGCTTGCCGCCGGCCCGGCGGACCAGGTCGGCGGCGTTCGCGTCGAACGCGGCGAGGTCCACGACGGCCACCGGCCCGTCCAGGTGGGCGGTGGCGCGGTCGTACCGGAGGCGGTCGGAGACCGGGGCGGGTGCGGTCGCGGGCGCGTCGAGGATCACCATGGCCGCAGGGTGCCACACCGCGCTACCGGTGGGTAGGCCCCGTGCGCGGGGAGCGTGCAGGGAAATGGGGCCGCTCGCGCGCGGTGGCATAGGGTCGGGCGGGTGGACCGCAAAGACTTCTCCAACCCGGCGTTCGTCGGCAAGAGCATCCCGAATCCCGGCTTCTCCGACGACGACGGCACCGCCGACCAGGCGCTCACCGAGGCCCTCGCCCGCTGGTCGCAGGACCGCGCGGCCGAGCCGGAGGTGCTGGCGGCGCTGACCCCCACCCGGCTGATGGTCCCGATCGTCGCGATCCTCGGCGAGGTCGAGGTGGACGCGAACGGGCACCGGCACGAGAAGACCAGCGACATGGCCGTCCCGGTGCTGGAGGCCCCGGACGGGCGCCGCGCGCTGCCGGCCTTCACGTCGTTGGAGTCGCTCGCCCGCTGGCGCGCCGACGCCCGCCCGGCGCCGACCGCGGCCCCGCAGGCCGCGATGGTGGCCTTCTCGGAGCGCGCCGACACCCTGCTGATCGACCCGGCCGGGCCGGTGCCGTTCCTGCTGAGCGGTGCCCGGCTGCGGGCGCTGGCGGAGAACCGCGCGTTCCTGCCGCCGGTCCGGGACCCGGAGGTGCGCGAGGCGGTCCGCGGGCTGCTGGCGGCCGAGCCGCAGGTGGTCACCGGGCTGCTGGCGGCCTCGGAGGACTCGGACGGGGTGCTCGCGGTGGTCTTCGACCCGGCGCTGGACCAGGCCGGGCTACAGGCGGCCGCCCAGCGGGTCGGACAGGCCGTGGCCGCCGACCCGGTGCTGCGGGTGCGGCTGGACCGGGGGCTGGACCTCGCGGTGCTGCCGGCCGGCGCGGAGCTTCCGGGGGAGCCGCTCTACAAGCGGTAGGAAGCGAAAAGGGGTCAGCCTACTAGACTAGTAGGCTGACCCCTTTTCGCGGTCCGGACGTCAGGAGTAGACCGGCCCGGTGAACTTCTCGCCCGGCCCCGCGCCCGGCGCGTCCGGGACGACGGACGCCTCGCGGAACGCGAGCTGGAGCGAGCGCAGCCCGTCCCGCAGCGGCGCGGCGTGGAAGTTGCTGATCTCCGGGGCGCCGGCGGTGACCAGCCCGGCGAGCGCGGTGATCAGCTTGCGGGCCTCGTCCAGGTCCTTGTCCTTGTCGCCGCCCTCGGCGAGACCGCACTTGACCGCGGCGGCGCTCATCAGGTGCACGGCGACGGTGGTGATCACCTCGACGGCCGGGACCTCGGCGATGTCGCGGGTGAGGTCGTCGAAGCCGATCGCGTCGTCGTCCGCGCCGGGGTTCTGGGTGGGCTCGCTGCTCAAGGGTGGCTCGTTCCGTTGTGCCGTGTGGGTACACGTGGAGCGTACAAGGGGGTCCGCGCCGGGGCGGAATAGCGTTCGACCGCGTGACGCTGTAAGCTTCGAGACTGACCGGCCGGGATCCCGTATGGGCACTCGGCCAGCAAGTGGAGGCTCCACTGAGGAGGCCCGAGAGGGCAACCGCGAAAGTCTCCCACCTTGTCGGCCTCGCGGCCGACGGGTCCCGGTCCGCGACGGGCGCCCCTGGCGCCGAGTCGCCGCAGCGCCCCTCACCGGGCGCAGCCCCCGGTTGTGTGGAGCCCCGCTTGTACCGAGCGGGGCTTTTTTCGTGTGGCGGTGTACGTAGCCGGACAGCGCAGCACGAATGAAGCCCCGCCCAGTGGTCGAGTCCACTACGTGCGACCGCCGTCCGACGGCCGCATCGCAGAAGGTGCAACCGAGGAGGCCCCATCAGCACCGAGCCCCGCATCAACGACCGGATTCGCGTCCCCGAGGTGCGACTCGTCGGTCCCAGCGGCGAGCAGGTCGGCATCGTGCCGCTTGCCAAGGCGCTGGAGCTCGCGCAGGAGTACGACCTCGACCTGGTCGAGGTCGCGGCGACCGCCCGGCCGCCGGTGTGCAAGCTCATGGACTACGGCAAGTTCAAGTACGAGTCGGCCATGAAGGCCCGTGAGGCGCGCAAGAACCAGGCGCACACGGTCATCAAGGAGATGAAGCTCCGGCCGAAGATCGACCCGCACGACTATGACACCAAGAAGGGTCACGTCGTCCGGTTCCTCAAGCAGGGCGACAAGGTCAAGATCACGATCATGTTCCGCGGTCGTGAGCAGTCCCGCCCCGAGCTGGGCTTCCGTCTGCTCCAGCGGCTCGCCGACGACGTCCAGGACCTGGGCTTCGTCGAGTCCTCGCCCAAGCAGGACGGCCGTAACATGATCATGGTTCTTGGCCCGCACAAGAAGAAGACCGAGGCGATGGCCGAGGCCCGCGCCCTCGCGGACGCCCGCAAGGCCGAGCGTCAGGGCCGCACCGGCGGCCCCGACGCCGCTGCGGACATCGAGGACGAGGACGTCGTGACCGACGTCGAGGACGTCGTGACCGAGGCCGAGGACGCCCCGGCCGAGGCGCCGGCCGTCGAGGCCGACGCTCCGGTCGAGCAGCCGGCCGCCTCCCAGGGCGCCTGAGCCCTCACCGGCCAGGAGGCCCGGGAGACCGGCCCCCAGGGTGACGGGGCGTCCCGCCCGGTCACCGCAGATCCATCCAGTTCACGCCCGCGCGGCGCACGTCGCGCGGGCGCGGACGGGACTGACGAGGAGATACGGCGAAATGCCGAAGCAGAAGACGCACAGTGGCGCCAGCAAGCGCTTCAAGATCAGTGGCTCTGGCAAGGTGCTGCGCGAGCGCGCCGGCCGCCGCCACCTCCTGGAGCACAAGCCCTCGACGCTGACCCGCAAGCTGGCCGGGACCGTCGAGCTGGCCCCCGCTGACGCCAAGAAGATCAAGAAGCTTCTCGGCAAGTGATCGCCCTCCCGCCCGGCGCGAGCCGTGAGCGGGGCAGCTGATCCTTCCCGACCCATTCGAATGACGGACCACGTGAAGTAGTCCGTGGTCCAACCCAAGGAGTAATCAAGTGGCACGCGTCAAGCGGGCAGTCAACGCCCACAAGAAGCGCCGGGTCATCCTGGAGCGCGCCAGCGGCTACCGTGGCCAGCGTTCGCGCCTGTACCGCAAGGCCAAGGAGCAGGTCACCCACTCGCTGGTCTACAACTTCAACGACCGCAAGAAGCGCAAGGGCGACTTCCGTCAGCTGTGGATCCAGCGCATCAACGCTGCGGCCCGTGCCAACGGCATCACCTACAACCGCTTCGTGCAGGGCCTGAAGGCCGCCAGCGTCGAGATCGACCGCAAGATGCTGGCCGACCTGGCCGTCAACGACCCGGGTGCGTTCGCCTCCCTGGTCGAGGTCGCCCAGAAGGCGCTGCCGGCCGACGTGAACGCCCCGAAGGCCGCCGCGGACGCCGCCTGATCTTCCGAGATCGGTTGAGCTCTGACCGGACCCGCAGGCTCGCCTGCGGGTCCGGTCCTGCTTTCGCCCCCCTCCTTCAGCGCCCTCAGAGATCGAGACCATGCCGAGCACCGACACCCCCCTGCTGACCTCCCTGCGCTCGCCGCGCGTCGTCGCCGCCCGCCGGCTGGCCAAGCGAAGCCAGCGCGGCAAGGAGCGCCGCTTCCTGGTCGAGGGCCCGCAGGCCGTCCGGGAGGCCGTCGCCTTCGGCAGGCTGCCGGGCAGCGGCGAGCACGCCGTGGTCGAGGTCTACACGACCCAGGAGGCCGCCGAGCGGCACGCCGGCATCGTCGAGGCCGCCCTGGCGGAGGGGCTGCCGGTGCTGACCGCCACCGACGAGGTGATCGCCGACATCTGCGACACCGTGACCCCGCAGGGCATCGTGGCGCTCTGCCGCTTCATCGACACCCCGTTCGACGAGGTGCTCAGGGCCCGCCCCAAGCTGGTCGCGGTCCTCGCCCACGTGCGCGACCCCGGGAACGCCGGCACGGTGCTGCGCACCGCCGACGCGGCCGGCGCGGACGCCGTGGTGCTCACCGACGCCTCGGTGGACCTCTACAACCCGAAGGCCGTCCGGGCCTCCGTGGGCAGCCTGTTCCACCTGCCGGTGGCGGTCGGCGTGCCGGTCGAGGAGGCCGTCGGCAGGCTGCGCGAGGCCGGTGTCCGGGTGCTCGCCGCGGACGGCGCGGGGGAGCGCGACCTGGACCAGGAGCTGGACGAGGGCACGCTGGGCGCGCCCGGCGCATGGGTGTTCGGCAACGAGGCGTGGGGGCTTCCGGAGGAGACCCGCGCGCTCACCGACGAGGTCGTGCGCGTTCCGATCCACGGCCACGCCGAGAGCCTCAACCTGGCCACGGCCGCGGCCGTCTGCCTGTACGCCTCGGCCCGGGCGCAGCGTTCGCCCGGCGGCTGCCGCTCGAACGCCTGACGTACCCGGGGGCGCACCGGGATCTCCCCGTTGCAAGCCCTACTACACCCGCCTGGGAGACGCTAGGGTCTGCCTCTGTGGGGGGAACGGCACGGTGGGTAATCGGGGAGGCAACCCATGGTCGGCAGCGGGCCAGAGCTCGACCCGGACGACCTGCCGGACGGCCTGGTGGTCGCCGACGCGCTGGGCCGGGTGGTCTGCTTCAACCGGGCCGCGGCCCGGCTCACCGGCGTGCTCCCGCAGGCCGCGCTCGGCAGCGGGCTGGAGGACGCCCTCCCGCTGGAGGACCTGGACGGCCGCCGCTGGTGGCAGCTGACCGACCCGTACGGCGGCCTGGCCATCCGCACCGGCCAGCCGGAGCGCAACCTGCTGCTGCCCGGCGGGCGTGAGGTGCTGGTCTCCGCCCGGTACGTGCGCGGCGCCCCGGGCGGGCCGCTGGAGCGCCTGGTGATCGCGCTGCGCGGCACCGAGGCCCGGCGCCGCACCGAGCGCAGCCACGCCGAGCTGATCGCCACCGTGGCGCACGAGCTGCGCTCCCCGCTGACGAGCGTCAAGGGCTTCACGGCGACGCTGCTGGCCAAGTGGGAGCGGTTCACCGACGGGCAGAAGCGGCTGATGCTGGAGACCGTGGACGCCGACGCGGACCGGGTCACCCGGCTGATCGCCGAGCTGCTGGACATCTCCCGGATCGACGCCGGCCGGCTGGAGCTGCGCAAGCAGGTGGTGGACCTGGCGGCGGCGGTGCGCCGGCACGTCGAGCGCAAGGTCGCCACCGGCATCCCCGAGGACCGCTTCGACATCCGGATCAGCGAGCCGCTGACCGTCCTGTGGGCCGACCCGGACAAGGTCGACCAGGTGCTGGCCAACCTGCTGGAAAATGCGGTGCGGCACGGTGAGGGAACTGTCACGATCGAGGTGGCACCGGCCAAGGAGGTCGTCGAGGCGCCCGTCTGGGAGCGCAACGGCACCCCGCCCCGCATCGTGGAAGGTACGGCGGTCACCGTGAGCGACGAAGGCAGCGGCATCCCCGAGGAGGCGGTGCCGCGCGTCTTCACCCGCTTCTGGCGCGGCTCCAAGCGCGGCGGTACGGGCCTGGGCCTCTACATCGTCAAGGGCATCGTGGAGGCCCACGGCGGCTCGATCCGCGTCGACCGCGCGCCCGGCGGCGGCGCCCGGTTCCGATTTATCCTGCCCGCCGGGGTGCCCGACTTCATGCTCTGAGAAAGTGCGTGAACGCCAAGCACAGCCTGCTTCGGGATCCCGAGCAGGTCGGACGTCGTTCCCCCGGACGGGCTTCGCGGCAGCGGTGATACACGCTGCGACTACACTCGACCTTTGGCGTTGGCCCAAAGACCTTGAGCACGGACGAGCAGGAGCACGGGAAAGATAGAGATGTCGGCACCCAACAAGTCGTACGACCCGGTCGAGGTCGAGGCCCTCAAGCCCGAGGTGGTGGAGCAGGCGCGGGACGAGGCGGTCGCCGCGTTCGCCGCCGCCGGCTCCCTGGACGAGCTGAAGCAGGCCAAGGTCGCCCACACCGGCGACCGCTCCGCGCTCTCGCTCGCCAATCGCGAGATCGGGGCCCTGCCCCCGCACGCCAAGGCGGCCGCCGGAAAGCTGATCGGTCAGGCCCGCGGGGCCGTCAACAAGGCCCTCGCCCAGCGGCAGGCCGAGCTGGAGGCGGAGCGGGACGCCCGTGTGCTGGTCGAGGAGGCGGTGGACGTCACGCTGCCGTACGACCGCGCCCCGCGCGGCGCCCGGCACCCGCTGACCACCATGGCCGAGCGCATCGAGGACACCTTCGTCGCGATGGGCTACCAGGTCGCGGAGGGCCCCGAGGTCGAGGCCGAGTGGCTCAACTTCGACGCCCTCAACCTGGGCCCGGACCACCCGGCCCGCTCGATGCAGGACACGTTCTGGGTCCAGGCCCCGGACGGCTCCGCGGACTCCGGCGTGGTGCTGCGCACCCAGACCTCCCCGGTCCAGGCCCGCACCATGCTCGACCGCGAGCCCCCGCTCTACGTGGTCTGCCCCGGCCGGGTCTACCGGACGGACGAGCTGGACGCCACCCACACCCCGGTCTTCCGCCAGGTCGAGGGCCTCGCGGTGGACGAGGGCATCACCTTCGCGGACCTCAAGGGCACCATCGAGGTGCTGGTCGAGAAGCTGATCGGCGGCGGCCTGGAGCTGCGCTGGCGCCCGTCGTACTTCCCGTTCACCGAGCCGAGCGCGGAGATCGACCTCCAGTGCTTCGTGTGCCGCGGCGAGAGCGTCGGCAACCCGGACCGCCCCTGCCGTACCTGCTCCTCCGAGGGCTGGATCGAGCTCGGCGGCTGCGGCGTGGTCAACCCGCGGGTGCTGGTCGCCTGCGGTGTCGACCCGAACCGCTACAGCGGGTTCGCCTTCGGCCTGGGCCTGGAGCGGATCCTGATGAATCGTCACAACGTCGCCGACATGCGCGACATGGTCGAGGGTGACGTCCGCTTCACCCTCCCGTTCGGGATGGAGATCTGATGCGCGTCCCGCTTTCCTGGCTGCGCGAGTACGTCGACCTGCCGGCCGGCGAGACCGGCCGTGACGTCGCGGAGCGCCTCGTCCGGGCCGGCCTGGAGGTCGAGACCGTCGAGCAGATCGGCGCGGACTTCAAGGGCCCGCTGGTGGTCGGCGAGGTGCTCTCCATCGAGGAGCTGTCCGGCTTCAAGAAGCCGATCCGGCACTGCTTCGTGAACGTCGGCGACGCCAACGGCACCGGCGACCCGCAGGAGATCGTCTGCGGTGCGACCAACTTCGCCGTCGGCGACAAGGTCGTGGTCGTGCTCCCGGGCGCCGTCCTGCCCGGCCCGTTCCCGATCGCGGCCCGCAAGACCTACGGCCACACCTCGGCCGGCATGATCTGCTCCGCCCGCGAGCTGGGCATGGGCGACGACCACAACGGCATCATCGTGCTCCCGCCGGAGTACGAGCCCGGCACCGACGCCATCGAGCTGCTCCAGCTCGTCGACGAGGTGCTCGACATCGCCGTCACCCCGGACCGCGGCTACTGCCTGTCCATGCGCGGTGTGGCCCGCGAGGCCGCCGCCGCGTACGGGCTGCCGCTGGCCGACCCGGCGCTGCTCGACGTGCCGCCGGCGAACTCCTTCGGCTACCTGGTGAAGGTCAACGACCAGACCGGCTGCGACCGCTTCGTGGCCCGTACGGTCGTCGGCGTCGACCCGAACGCCAAGTCCCCGATCTGGCTGCAGCGCCGGCTCCAGAAGTCGGGCATCCGCCCGATCTCGCTGACCGTCGACATCACCAACTACGTGATGCTGGAGGTCGGCCAGCCGCTGCACGCCTATGACAAGCAGCGCGTGGACGGCCCGATCACGGTCCGCCGGGCGGCGCAGGGCGAGACCCTGACCACCCTCGACGGGGTCGAGCGCAAGCTCTCCGCCGAGGACCTGCTGATCTGCGACAACAGCGGCCCGATCGGCCTGGCCGGCGTGATGGGCGGCGCCTCCACCGAGATCCTCGACCCGGCCGCAGGCCCGGGCACCACCGAGGTGATCATCGAGGCGGCGCACTTCGACGCGGTCGCCATCGCCCGCAGCGCCAAGCGGCACAAGCTGCCCTCCGAGGCGTCCAAGCGCTTCGAGCGCGGCGTCGACCCGGAGGCCACCCGCGCCGCCGCGCAGCGCGCCGTCGACCTGCTGGTCCTGATCGCCGGCGGCACCGCCGAGGCCGGGGTCACCGACATCGCGGCCCCGCACCCGGTGCGCACCATCACCATCGCCGCCGACCTGCCCGACCGGGTCGCCGGCACCGGGTACGGCCGCGAGACCGTCACCCGGCGCCTGCAGGAGATCGGCTGCTCGGTCTCCGGCGCCGACATCCTGGAGGTCACCCCGCCGACCTGGCGGCCCGACCTCACGGACCCGTACGACCTCGCCGAGGAGGTCATCCGGCTGGAGGGCTACGACAACGTCCCCGCCCGGATGCCCAACGTCCCCCCGGGCAAGGGTCTGACCGAGGCCCAGCGGGTGCACCGTCGGATCGGCGTCGCGCTGGCCGCGGCCGGCTACGTCGAGGTCAACAACTACCCGTTCCTCGGCGAGCCCGCCTTCGAGGCGCTCGGCCTGGAGGCGGACGACCGGCGCCGCCGCACGGTGAAGCTGGTCAACCCGCTGAACGACGAGGAGCCGGCGCTGCGCACCACGCTGCTGCCGGGCCTGCTCGGCGCGCTGCGCCGCAACGTCGGCCGGGGCAACACCGACCTGGCGGTCTTCGAGACCGGCACGGTCTTCCTGCCCAAGGACGAGCTGAGCGTGGCCCCGCGTCCGGCGGTCGACCACCGGCCCAGCGACGAGGAGCTGGCCGCGCTGGACGCCGCGCTGCCGGACCAGCCGCGCCGGATCGCCGTCGCCCTCGCGGGCGAGCGGCTGCCGTCGGGCTGGTGGGGCAAGGGCTCCCAGGCCTCCTGGGCGGACGCCGTCGAGGCGGCCCGCGCGGTGGCCCGTGCGGCCGGCGTCGAACTGACCGTCCGCCAGGGCCAGTTGGCGCCGTGGCACCCGGGCCGCTGCGCCGAGCTGCTGGTGGCCGGCACCGACCGGGTGGTCGGCCACGCCGGTGAGCTGCACCCGCGGGTGGTCAAGGCGCTCGGGCTGCCGGCCCGTACCGCCGCGATGGAGATCGACGTCGACCTGCTGACGGCGGACGGCGCCGAGCGCGTCAACGGCCCGGCGGTCTCCGGCTTCCCGGTGGCCACCCAGGACGTCGCGCTGATCGTCGACACCGCCGTCCCGGCGGCCGAGGTCGAGGCCGCGCTGCGGGCCGGCGCGGGCGAACTGCTGGAGGCCATCCGGCTGTTCGACGTCTTCACCGGCGAGCAGGTCGGCGAGGGCCGGAAGTCGCTGGCGTACGCGCTGCGCTTCCGCGCGGTCGACCGCACGCTGACCGCCGACGAGGCCACCGCCGCCCGTGAGGCGGCCGTCGCCGAGGCCGTCGCCCGCACCGGCGCGGTGCTGCGCGGCGCCTGACGCGGCAGCGCCCGAGGAGGGCCCCGCCCCGGACCACGCGTCCGGGGCGGGGCCCTCTCCGTTTCCCCGGTGTTGTCCCGGCCGTTTCCCCGGCTCGACCGGACGGTCGCCCGGGCGTCGCGACCCGGCCGCCGGCCCTCAAGATCTCTTGAAGAGGTTCGGTCAAAACCCTTGCGGGAGCCGGGCCGAGAGCGTTTCCTTTTTCTCGTTAGGAAAGTTTCCTAACCCCACGAGGAATCGGAGCGTCCCATGCGCCCTCAGCCCCGTCGTGCCCTCCGCATCGCCCTCGCCGCCGCCCTGGTGGCCGCGCCGCTGACCGTCGCGGCCACCTCGGCGGCCCAGGCCGCCCCGTCGCCCGCCGCCGCCGTCCAGCTCAAGGGCGTCGGGCTGGACGACCCGCACAAGAAGGACATCGCCATGCAGCTGGTGTCCAGCGCGGAGAACTCGTCGCTGGACTGGAAGGCCCAGTACAAGTACATCGAGGACATCAAGGACGGCCGCGGCTACACCGCCGGCATCATCGGCTTCTGCTCCGGCACCGGTGACATGCTGGACCTGGTCCAGCACTACACCGACCTCAAGCCCGGCAACATCCTGGCCAAGTACCTGCCGGCGCTGAAGAAGGTCAACGGCAGCGAGTCGCACGCCGGGCTGGGCTCCGCGTTCGAGAAGGACTGGGCCACCGCCGCCAAGGACACCGTCTTCCAGCAGGCCCAGAACGACGAGCGCGACCGGGTGTACTTCAACCCCGCCGTCAACCAGGCCAAGAGCGACGGCCTGCGCGCGCTCGGCCAGTTCGCCTACTACGACGCCATCGTCATGCACGGCCCGGGCAACAGCTCGGACAGCTTCGGCGGCATCCGCGCCGCCGCCCTGAAGAAGGCCAAGACCCCCGCCCAGGGCGGCGACGAGGCCACCTACCTCAAGGCCTTCCTGGACGCCCGCAAGGTGGTCATGAAGAAGGAGGAGGCGCACTCCGACACCAGCCGGGTCGACACCGAGCAGCTGGTCTTCCTCAACGCCAAGAACTTCGACCTCAACCCGCCGCTGAAGTGGAAGGTCTACGGCGACAGCTACGCCATCAACAGCTGACGCCGGCAAGGCGAAAGGGCCCGGCGGCTGGTTCACAGCCGCCGGGCCCCCCGCCGTTCGGTCGCGCCGGGGTGTCAGGCGCTCGCGGTGTAGTCGTAGAAGCCCCGGCCGGACTTGCGGCCCAGCAGGCCCGCGTCGACCATCCGGGAGAGCAGCGGGGGAGCGGCGTACAGCGGCTCCTTGTACTCGTCGTACATCGACTCGGCGATCGAGACGATGGTGTCCAGGCCGATCAGGTCGCACAGCCGCAGCGGGCCCATCGGGTGGGCGCAGCCGGCCTCCATGCCCTTGTCGATGTCGGAGGCGGTGGCCACGCCGGTCTCGAACATCCGCACCGCGGACAGCAGGTACGGTACCAGCAGCGCGTTGACCACGAAGCCGGCCCGGTCGCGGGCGCGGATCGGCTCCTTGCCGAGCACCTGGGAGGCGAAGGCCTCGACCCGCTCGGTGGTGGTCGCCGAGGTGGTCAGGGTCGGGATGACCTCGACCAGCTTCTGCACCGGCGCCGGGTTGAAGAAGTGCAGGCCGATCACCTGCTCCGGGCGGGTGGTGGCGGCGGCCAGCTTCACGATCGGGATCGAGGAGGTGTTGGAGGCGAGGATCGCGTCGCGGCGCTCGACCACCCGGTCCAGGGTCTCGAAGATCTTGACCTTGACGTCCTCGCGCTCGGCGACGGCCTCGACCACCAGGTCGCGGTCGGCGAAGTCGGACAGCTCGACGGTGAAGGACAGCCGGGCCAGCGCCTCGTCCCGCTGCTCGGGGCTCAGCTTGCCCCGCTTGACCGCCGTCTCCAGGGAGTTGGTCAGCCGGGTGCGGCCGAACTCCAGCGCCTCACCGCTGGCCTCCGACACCAGGACGTCCAGCCCGGCCCGGGCGAAGACCTCGGCGATGCCCGACCCCATCAGACCGCAGCCGATCACTCCGACGCGCGCGATGTCACTCACTCAGTTGCCCTTCGACGGTGCTGGGGGTCGCCCAGCTTCGGGTGGCCCAGCGAGCTGCTGGACGACGGGCCGGTGTGCCGGAATGGGTGCACCGGTCACCGCCCCGACGACGTTACTACTCCGTACCGGCCAGTAGGTCACCCCCTCCCCGGCGTAGTGCCAGGGTCGGGCTTCACCCGAACGAGTGAGGCAGCGGCCCCGGACCCGTGTGCCCGGGGCCCGCTCCGCCCGGCTGCCGACAGAATGCCGCAGACGGGGGCCGGGGGCGGACGCGGACAGGGCCGGGGACGTGAAGGGAGCACAGGGTGTCGACGGGATCGCTCGCAGGACAGGTCGCCCTGATCACCGGCGCGGGCCGGGGCATCGGCCGGGAGCTCGCCATCGGCCTGGCCGCCGAGGGGATGTCCGTCGGCCTGGTCGGCCGCACCCACGAGACGCTGACCGACACGCTCAAGGAGTGCGTCAAGCGCGGCTCCCGGGGCGTCGCGGTGACCGCCGACGTCACCCGCCCCGGCTCGGTGCGCGAGGCCGTCCGGCTGGTCGAGCGCGACCTCGGGCCGATCGACCTGCTGGTCAACAACGCCGGTCTGGTCGACCGCGCCGAGGTGCCGATCTGGGAGACCGACGCGAACCAGTGGTGGCAGGTGATCGAGACCAACCTGCGCGGCCCCTACAACCTGCTGCGCTGCGTGCTCCCCGGCATGGTCGCCCGCCGGAGCGGCCGGGTGGTCAACCTCAACTCCGGCTTCGCGCTGCGCCCGGACGGCAACTACACCGCGTACGCCACGTCCAAGGGCGCGCTGCTCCAGCTCTCCGACAACATGGCGGACTCGCTCGCCCGCAACGGCGTCGTGGTCCTCGACGTCAGCCCGGGCGCGGTGGCCACCGACATGACCGCCGGGATGCCGATGTTCAAGGAGACGACGACCTGGGGCTCCATCCCGTACATGGTCGCGGTCACCGTGGACGCCGCCCGGGGCCGCTTCGACGGACTGCACGGGCGGTTCATCCACGCCGGCCGGGACGATCTGGAGGAGCTGGTCAACCGGGCGGACGCGATCCGCGCCGCGGACGCCCGTACGCTGCGGCTGCGCCCGTACAAGGACGACGATCCGATGGTCTGACCTGGGGCGTTCCCCGGGGTCCGTCAGACCGGTCCCGGCCGCTCAGGCGCAGAGCTGGCTGGCGGTCACCGGCTTGAGCCCCGCCTTGGCCAGGCCGTCCAGGACGCCCGGCAGCGCGTCCACCGTGCACTGGTGCCCCATGTGCAGCGCCACCACCGAGCCGCCGCGCACCGAGTTCAGCACCCGGCGCTGCAGCTCGGCCGCCGAGGGGTCGTTGTAGTCGCGCGGGTCGACGTCGAAGGACAGCACGTGCTCGTACCCGACCGCCTTGGCCTGCTCGCGCACCATCGGGGTGGCGTACTGCGCGGCGGAGGGCCGGAACCAGCGGCCGATCGAGCCGGTGAGCCGCTGCAGGCGCTCCGCGCACTGGGCGATCTCGGCGCGCGCCTGGTCCGGTGTCATGGCGGAGATGTTGAGGTGGTTCTGGGTGTGGTTGCCCAGCTCGTGGCCGCCGTCCAGGATCCGCCGGGCCATCTGCGGCTGCTGGTCGAGCCAGCTGCCGACGATCATCACGGTCAGCTTGGCGCCGCGCTGCTCGGCGATCTCCAGCAGGGCGGTGGCCAGCTTCGGGTCGCCGCTGCCGTGGACGGTGAGCGCCACGTTCTTCCCGGTGCGCGGCCCGTACGCGACCTCGACCGGGGTGCCGGGCGCGAGCGGCGGCAGCGCGGGCGGGGCCGGCGGGGCGCTGGGCTGGGCGGCGGCCGCGGCGGCGGTCGGCTCGGCGTCGGGCCGGGGCTCCGCCGGGGCGGTGGGCTCGGGGGAGGCCGGGCCCTCGCCGCCGTTCCAGGCCGGGTCGGTGGTGTGCTGCGGGTCCACCGTGCCGGGGTGCGCGGCGAGCGCCCCCGGGTCGGCCCGGCGGAGCGTGCCGGTGCCGCAGGCAGCCAGCAGCCCCCCGGTGGCGGCGAGGGCGGCGAGTCGGGCGGTGGTGCGCAGCACGCTGCGGCGGTCGGCAGTCATCGGCAGCCAGCATAGAGAGGACGGCTCGGGCGGGCGATCCGGGCCGAGCGTCCGGACCCTTCTTGACGTGCACACACTCCGTCACCGGGTGTTGCGTAAACCTGAACTCCCGCTGTTTCCACGGCGTGTCCTTGGATACGATCACCGCGCACCGCGTGTGGACGGGCGGTAGCCGAACTCTTCCGGCATGGCGCATTGGGGGCGGACAGGATGTACGAGGACAGCGCGGCGACCGGCCGGAGCACGGACACCGAGTGGGACTGGGGCAGGACCGGCGACTGGCAGCCGCCGAGCGAGCTGGACACCGGCGTCCCGCACACCGCCCGGATGTACGACTACTACCTCGGCGGCAAGGACAACTTCGAGGCCGACCGCAAGGCCGCCCAGGCCGCGATAGCCGCCTACCCCGCGCTGCCGCTGCTGGCCCGCACCAACCGGCAGTTCCTCGGCCGCGCGGTGGAGTACGTGGCCGGCCGGGGCGTGCGCCAGTTCGTCGACATCGGCACCGGCATCCCGGCGGTCGGCTCCACCAGCGAGGTCGCCCAGCGGGTCGCCCCGGACGCCCGGGTGGTGTACGTGGACAACGACCCGATCGTCGCCACCCACGCCCGCGCCCTGCTGGCCGGCCACCCCGCCGGGCACACCTCGGTGATCGAGGCCGACCTGCGCGACCCGGCCACGATCCTCGGCCACCCCGGGCTGGCCGGCGCCGTCGACCTCTCCCAGCCGGTCGCGCTGATGCTGGTCGCCGTCCTGCACTTCATCCGCGACGAGGAGGGCGCCCAGCAGATCGTCCGCACCCTGCGCGACGCGCTCGCCCCCGGCAGCGCGCTGATCCTCTCCCACGGCAGCCCCGACTTCGCCTCCCGCGAGAGCGCCGCCGAGGGCACCCGCATCTACCGCAGCGCCAGCGCCCCGCTCGTGCTGCGCCCGCGCTCCGGCGTCGAGCCCTTCTTCGGCGACTTCGACTTCGTCGGCCCCGGGCTCGTCCAGCTCCCGCTCTGGCGCCCCGTCGCGGGCCACGTGCCGACCTCCGAACTCCCCGAGGGCTGGCAGGACGTCTCCGCGTACGCCGGCGTCGCCTTCAAGCGGTAGCCGTCCGCTTCGAGCGGCAGCCGTTCGCGCGCCCGGTCCCGGCGCCTCCCTCCTACGCCGGGACCGGACCGTCGAAGGCTACGGAACCCCACTGACAACCCCTCACCCCCGCGGCTACCCTGCGGCGTGACCACCACCGCCCTGCCGCCGCTGCCCGCCGACGTCGCCGAACTGCTGCGGGCCGTCGACGCCCCGCCCCGCCTGGTCGCCCACCTCGCGCTGGTGCACCGGGTCGCCGAGGAGATCGCCGGGTTCTGCGCCCGCGAAGGCCTGGCCTTCGACCGCGCGGCCGTCCTCTACGGCGCCGCCACCCACGACATCGGCAAGACCGTCCACCCCGAGGAGCTCTCCGCCCCCGGCTCCCGGCACGAGCCCGCCGGGTCCGCCCTGCTGCTCGCCCACGGCGTCCCCGAGCACCTCGCCCGCTTCGCCCGCACCCACGCGAGCTGGGACGAGCCCGGCACCACCGTCGAGGACCTGCTGGTCGGCCTGGCCGACAAGGCCTGGAAGAACAAGCGGGTCCAGGACCTGGAGGACCTGGTCGTCGACCGCCTCGCCGCCGCCGGCGGGAAGGAGCGCTGGGAGGCCTTCCTCGCCCTGGACGACCTGCTCACCCGGATCGGCGAGGACGCCCCGCGCCGGCTCGCCGTCCAGGCCGCCCACCCGGTACGGACCGGGTGAAAACGGCGCGACAGGCCCGGCCGGCCGGTGTTAGCGTCCGCGGCATGGAACCCCTGAGCGAGAACGAGATCCGCGCGTCCTTCGTCAACTGCTCCAAGGGCGAGGCCCGCCGGCTCCACCTGCCCCGGGGTCTGGCCGAACTGCCCTGGGAGCAGCTGGACTTCCTCGGCTGGCGGGACCAGGGCGCGCCCGACCGGGCGTACCTGGTGGCGCCGTACGAGGGCGAGCCGGTCGGCGTGACGCTGCGCTCCTCGGTGATCCGGCGCAGCCTGACCAAGACCAACGTGTGCTCGCTGTGCATCACCGCGCACGCCGGGTCGGGGGTCGCGCTGCTCGCCGCCCGCCGGGCCGGGGCGGCCGGGCGCGAGGGCAACACGGTCGGCACGTACATCTGCGCCGACCTGGCCTGCTCGCTCTACGTGCGCGGGCTGAAGAAGTCCACGCTGGTCACCCGGCCCGACGAGTCGCTGCCGCTGGAGCTGCAGATCGACCGTACGGTGGGCAACCTCGGCGGCTTCCTCGCCAAGGTGCTCGCCACCGCGGACGTCGCGTAGCGGCTCCGCGCCGCTCAGTGCCCGCGCAGCTGGTCCAGGTCGCGGCGCTCCCGCTTGGTCGGCCGCCCGGCCCCGCGGTCCCGCGTCCCGGCCGCCGCGACGAACTCGCGCGGCGGCCGCGGCGGGCTGTTGTCGACCAGGCACTCCGCCGCGACGACGGCGCCGACCCGCTTGCGGATCAGCTTGCTCACCACCACGACCCGTTCGTGGCCCTCTTCGCGGAGCCGCACCTCGTCCCCGGGCTTCAGCGTCTGGGCGGGCTTGGCCCGCTCGCCGTTCACCCGGACGTGCCCGGCCCGGCAGGCGGCCGCCGCCAGCGCCCGCGTCTTGACCAGCCGGACCGACCAGATCCAGCTGTCCACCCGCACGCTTCCCTCGTGTTCAGCCATCCTGGGAGCCTACCCAAGGACGGCCTGCCCGCCCGACTCCCCGCCCGCGGGCGGTGCCTCCTGGATCGCCCAGCCGTTCCCGTCCGGGTCGTTGAAGAACAGGAAGTTGTTCCACGCCTCGCCGTGCCCGTCCACCCGGGCCCCGGCCACGAAGTGCTGGACCGGGCTGACCTGCACACCGCGGGCCACCAGTTCGGCGTGCGCCTTCTCGATGTCCGGCACCACCAGCTGGAGTCCCTTGACCGATCCGGGCGGCGAGTCGATCACCCCCTTGCCCACCACGATGGAGCAGGCCGAACCCGGGGGCGTCAGCTGGATCACCCGGATCCCGTCCCGCAACAGGGTGTCGTGGTCGACGGTGAACCCGGCCTGCTCCTCGTAGAAGAGCTTCGAGCGGTCCACGTCGGAGACCGGGACCACCACGACTTCGAGTTTCCACTCCATCGCCCTCACCTCTCTCGGCCGGGCCCTTCCAGTATCCGTCCGTAACCGCCCCCGGGACCGTCGGATAGCCTGAGAACACGATGAATCCCCAGACCACGCCCGCCGCGACCCCGCCGGACACCTCCTTCACCACCCCGTGGGGCGCCTTCGCGCTCACCCGCTTCCCCGAGGACCCGCGCGAGCGGCTGCGGGCCTGGGACGCCGCCGACGAGTACCTGCTGCGCCACCTCGCGGGCGAGGCCGACAGCGCGGCCGGCACCGCGACGGAGCTGGCCGGCCGGACGGTCGCCGTCCTCGGCGACCGCTGGGGCGCGCTGACCACCGCGCTCGCCGAGTACCGGCCGGTCCAGATCACCGACTCCCACCTCGGCCGCCGGGCCACCCTGGCCAACCTGGCCCGGGCCGGCGCCGCCGTCGACGAGTCCCGGCTGCTCACCACCCGTGACACCCCGCCGGAGCGGATCGACGTGCTGCTGGTGCGCGTGCCCAAGAGCCTGGCCCTGCTGGAGGACCAGCTGTACCGGCTCGCCCCCGCCGTCCACGAGGGCACCGTGGTGATCGGTACCGGCATGGTCACCGAGATCCACACCTCCACGCTCCGGCTCTTCGAGCGGATCCTCGGCCCGACCCGCACCTCGCTGGCCGCCCGCAAGGCCCGGCTGGTCTTCTGCACCCCGGACCGGGCGCTGGACCCCGGCCCCAACCCGTGGCCGCACCGCTACGCGCTGCCGCAGGACATCGGCCCCGCCTCCGGCCGTACGGTCGTCAACCACGCGGGCACCTTCTGCGCCGACCGGCTCGACATCGGCACCCGCTTCCTCCTCGCCCACCTGCCCGTCCCCGCCCCCGGCGCCCGGGTGGTGGACCTCGGCTGCGGCAACGGCGTGGTCGGTACGGCCGCCGCGCTGGCCGGGCCCGGCGCGGAGCTGGTGTTCGTGGACGAGTCGCACCAGGCGGTGGCCTCCGCCGAGGAGACCTTCCGCGCCAACCTGGGCCCGGACGCCCCGGCCGAGTTCCTGGCCGCCGACGCCCTGGCCCGGGACGTGGTCGCCCCCGGTTCGGTGGACCTGGTGCTCAACAACCCGCCGTTCCACTCCCACCAGGCCACCACCGACGCCACCGCCTGGCGGATGTTCACCGGCGCCAAGCGGGCGCTGCGCCCCGGGGGCGAGCTCTGGGTGGTCGGCAACCGCCACCTCGGCTACCACGTCAAGCTGCGCCGCCTCTTCGGCAACTGCCAACTCGTCGCCGGGAACCCCAAGTTCGTGGTGCTGCGGGCCGTCAAGCGCTGACCCGGGCACCCCGCCCCGGCGGGGGGCCGGCACAACCTCCTTGCATGAATTTTCCGTCACGCGTATATTCATGCCAAGACTAAGGAGGAACGCCATGGCATTGCGAGTCGCCGTCGCCGGCGCGAGCGGTTACGCGGGCGGCGAGGTGCTGCGCCTGCTGCTCGGCCACCCGGAGATGGAGATCGGGGCGCTGACCGGCGGCTCGAACGCGGGCACCAGGCTGGGCCAGCTCCAGCCGCACCTCCGCCCGCTCGCCGACCGCGTCCTCGAGGCCACCACCCCCGAGGTGCTGGCCGACCACGACGTGGTGTTCCTGGCCCTGCCGCACGGTCAGTCCGCCGCCGTCGCCGAGCAGCTCGGCCCGAACGTCCTGGTGATCGACTGCGGCGCCGACTTCCGGCTCAAGGCCGCCGCCGACTGGGAGCAGTTCTACGGCACCGCGCACGCCGGCACCTGGCCCTACGGCCTGCCCGAACTCCCCGGCCACCGCGCCGCGTTGAAGGGCAGCAACCGGATCGCCGTACCCGGCTGCTACCCGACGGCCGTCTCCCTGGCGCTGTTCCCCGCCTACGCCGCGCAGCTCGCCGAGCCGGAGGCCGTGGTGGTCGCCGCCTCCGGCACCTCCGGCGCCGGCAAGGCCGCCAAGCCGCACCTGCTGGGCAGCGAGGTGATGGGCAGCGTCAGCCCGTACGGCGTCGGCGGCGTCCACCGGCACACCCCGGAGATGGCGCAGAACCTCTCCCCGGTCGCGGGCGAGCCGGTCACCGTCTCCTTCACCCCCACCCTCGTCCCGATGCCGCGCGGCATCCTCGCCACCTGCTCGGCCAAGGCCAGGCCCGGGGTGACGGCCCGGAGCCTGCGCGCCGCCTACACCGAGGCGTTCGCGGACGAGCCATTCGTCCACCTGCTGCCCGAGGGGCAGTGGCCGCAGACCAGCAGCGTCTACGGCGCCAACACCGCCCTGGTCCAGGTCGCCCTGGACGCCGCCGCCGGGCGGATCATCGCGATCAGCGCGATCGACAACCTGGTCAAGGGCACCGCCGGCGGCGCGGTGCAGAGCATGAACATCGCCCTGGGCCTGCCCGAGGAGCTCGGCCTGCCCGTGAACGGAGTCGCACCGTGAGCAAGAGCACCAACGTCGGAGTGACCGCCGCCAAGGGCTTCCGGGCCGCCGGTGTGACCGCCGGCATCAAGGCCTCCGGCACCCCCGACCTCGCCCTGGTGGTCAACGACGGCCCCTCGCTCGCCGCGGCCGGCGTCTTCACCGCCAACCGGGTCAAGGCCGCGCCGGTGCTCTGGTCCGAGCAGGTCCTCAAGGGCGGCCAGGTGTCCGCCGTCGTCCTCAACTCCGGTGGCGCCAACGCCTGCACCGGCCCGCTCGGCTTCCAGGACACCCACGTCACCGCGGAGAAGGCCGCCGCGGAGCTGGGCCTCAACGCGGGCGAGGTCGCCGTCGCCTCCACCGGCCTGATCGGCGTCCGGCTGCCGATGGACCTCCTGCTGCCCGGCGTCGCCCTGGCCGCCGGCGCGCTCGGCGAGGACGGCGGCGAGGCCGCCGCGATCGCCATCAAGACCACCGACACCGTGCACAAGACCGCCGAGTACACCAGCCCGGCCGGCTGGACGGTCGGCGGCATGGCCAAGGGCGCGGGCATGCTCGCCCCGAGCCTCGCCACCATGCTGGTCGTCCTCACCACCGACGCCGACCTGGACAGCGCCGCCCTGGACGACGCGCTGCGCGGCGCCACCCGCACCACCTTCGACCGGATCGACTCCGACGGCTGCATGTCGACCAACGACACCGTGCTGCTGCTCGCCTCCGCCGCCTCCGGCACCGTCCCGGACCGGGCCGAGTTCGCCGAGGCCGTCCGCACGGTCAGCGCCGACCTGGCCCGCCAGCTGATCGGCGACGCCGAGGGCGCGAGCAAGGAGATCCGGATCGACGTCACCGGCGCCGCCACCGAGGACGACGCGGTCGAGGTCGCCCGGACGATCAGCCGCAACAACCTGCTCAAGTGCGCCATCCACGGCGAGGACCCCAACTGGGGCCGGGTGCTGGCCGCGATCGGCACCACCTCCGCCGCCTTCGACCCGGACGGGCTGGACGTCGCCATCAACGGCGTCTGGGTCTGCAAGTCCGGCGGCGTCGGCGAGGACCGCGACCTGGTCGACATGAAGGGCCGCGAGGTCGTCATCACCGCGAACCTCAACGCCGGTACGGCGGGCGCCACGCTGTGGACCAACGACCTGACGGCCGACTACGTCCACGAGAACAGCGCCTACTCGACCTGATCCGCGCCGCTCCACCCGAGCCCGCCTGATCCGCGACATCCCCCCGGCCCGCGGCCGGGGGGACCCCCATCGACGAGGGAAACCCGTGCAGATCGCACCCAAGGGCGAACAGGCCCGCAACAACACCGCGTTGCCCAAGGCCATGACGCTGATCGAGGCGCTGCCGTGGCTGGAGCGCTTCCACGGCAAGACCGTCGTGATCAAGTTCGGCGGCAACGCCATGGTGGACGACAGCCTCAAGTCCGCCTTCGCCCAGGACGTCGTCTTCCTGCGCTACGCCGGGCTGCACCCCGTCGTGGTGCACGGCGGCGGCCCCCAGATCAGTGCCCAACTCGACCGGCTGGGCCTGGAGTCGAGCTTCACCAACGGCCTGCGGGTCACCACCCCGGAGACCATGGACGTGGTCCGGATGGTGCTGGCCGGCCAGGTGCAGCGCGAGCTGGTCGGCCTGCTCAACGAGCACGGCCCGTTCGCGGTCGGCATGACCGGCGAGGACGCCCACACCATGACGGCGGTCAAGCGCTACGCCGTGGTGGACGGCGAGCAGGTCGACATCGGCCTGGTCGGCGACATCGTCAACATCGAGGCCGGCGCCGTGAAGGCGATGATCGCCGACGGCCGCATCCCGGTCATCTCCTCGATCGCCCGCGGCACCGACGGCCACGTCTACAACATCAACGCCGACACCGCCGCCTCCGCCCTCGCGGTCGCGCTCGGCGCCGAGATGCTCGTCGTCCTCACCGACGTCGAGGGCCTCTACAAGGACTGGCCGGAATCCGACGACGTGATCAGCCAGCTCAGCGCGAGCGAGCTGGAGGAGCTGCTGCCCGAGCTGGCCAGCGGCATGCTCCCCAAGATGGAGGGCTGCCTGCGGGCCGTCCGCTCCGGCGTGGGCACCGCCCGCGTCCTGGACGGCCGGGTCCAGCACAGCCTGCTGCTGGAGATCTTCACCGACGAGGGCATCGGCACGATGGTCGTGCCGGACGACGAAACGACCGTGACCGGGGGACTGGCATGAGCGGCACGACTGGCACCGACAGCACGACCGGCGCGACCGGCGCGACGGGTGCGACCGGCGCGACGGGTACGACGGGTACGACCCACAACGAGCAGCTCGCCGAGCGCTGGCAGCACGCCTTCACCGACAACTACGGCACCCCCCGCATCCCGCTGGTGCGCGGCGAGGGCAGCAAGCTCTGGGACGCCGACGGCAAGGAGTACACCGACCTGCTCGGCGGCATCGCCGTCAACGCCCTCGGCACCGCCCACCCGGCCGTCGTCGAGGCGGTGAGCCGGCAGATCGCCACCCTGGGCCACGTCTCCAACCTCTTCATGGCCGAGCCCACCATCGCGCTCGCCGAGCGGCTGCTGGAGCTGGACGGCCGCCCGGGCGGCCGGGTGTTCTTCTGCAACTCCGGCGCCGAGGCCAACGAGGCCGCCTTCAAGATCAGCCGGCGGACCGGCCGCACCCACCTGGTCGCCCTCCAGGGCGCGTTCCACGGCCGCACCATGGGCGCCCTCGCGCTCACCGGCCAGCCCGCCAAGCAGGACCCGTTCCGCCCGCTGCCCGGCGACGTCACCCACGTCCCGCTCGGCGACGTCGAGGCGCTGCGCGCGGCCGTCACCACCGAGACGGCCGCCGTCTTCCTGGAGCCCGTCCAGGGCGAGAACGGCGCGATCCCGCTGCCCGAGGGCTACCTGAAGGCGGCCCGCGAGATCACCCGGGCCACCGGCACCCTGCTGGTCCTGGACGAGATCCAGACCGGTGTCGGCCGCACCGGCCACTGGTTCGCCCACCAGGCGGACGAGGGCGTGGAGCCGGACGTGGTCACACTGGCCAAGGCGCTCGGCGGCGGCCTGCCGATGGGCGCGGTGCTCGCCTTCGGGCCGGCCGCCGAGCTGCTCACCCCGGGCCAGCACGGCACCACCTTCGGCGGCAACCCGGTGGCCGCCGCGGCCGGGCTCGCGGTGCTGGACACCATCGAGTCCGAGGGCCTGCTGGAGCACGTCCGCAAGCTCGGCGAGCGGCTGCGGCAGGGCGTCGAGGCGCTCGGCGACCCGCTGGTCTCGCACGTGCGCGGGGCGGGCCTGCTGCTCGGCATCGTGCTCACCGAGCCGGTCTCGGCGCAGGTCCAGGCCGCCGCGCAGGAGGCGGGCTTCCTGGTCAACGCGGCCGTCCCGGACGCCGTCCGGCTGGCCCCGCCGCTGGTGCTGACCGAGCAGGAGGCGGACGCCTTCCTGGCCGCGCTGCCGGGCATCCTCCGGACGGTGCGCGAGGGCGCCCCGGCCGATGCGAATTGACCGTCGTCCGGGAGAATAATCACATGACCGCTTCCCACTCCGGCCCGTCCGCCGCAGGCCCGACGCCGCAGGTCCCGCAGACCCGCACCGCGCGCCACCGGCGGATCGTGGACCTGCTCACCCGCCAGCCCGTGCGTTCGCAGAGCCAGCTCGCCAAGCTGCTCGCCGACGACGGACTCGTGGTCACCCAGGCCACCCTCTCCCGGGACCTGGACGAGCTGGGCGCGGTCAAGATCCGCAACCGGGACGGCGCGCTGATCTACGCCGTCCCGGCCGAGGGCGGCGACCGCACGCCGCGCGCGCCGATGGGCGAGTCGGCCAGCGAGGGCCGGATGGCCCGGCTGGCCGGCGAGCTCATGGTCTCCGCGACGGCCTCCGGCAACCTGGTGGTGCTGCGCACCCCGCCGGGCGCCGCCCAGTTCCTGGCCTCGGCGATCGACCAGGCCGAGGTGTTCGAGATCATCGGCACCATCGCCGGCGACGACACCGTCCTGCTGATCAGCCGGGACCCGGCCGGCGGGCAGGCGCTCGCCGACCACCTCATGCAACTCGCCCAGGCGAAGGCGCAGTAGCACCTCGAACGCGCGAAACCCCGGCCGACGGAGACCGTCCGGCCGGGGTTTTGTGTTTCATACGGCGTCGTGCATACTTATGCCACCCACTGCACATGCATGAAGGAGCCACCGCGATGACCGCCGAGCAGTCCTCCGACGTCCGCCTCTGGGGTGCGCGCTTCGCCGACGGCCCGTCCGAGGCGCTGGCCAGGCTCTCGGCCTCGGTCCACTTCGACTGGCGCCTCGCGCCGTACGACATCGCCGGCTCCAAGGCCCACGCCCGGGTCCTGTACAAGGCCGGCCTGCTCTCCGACGAGGAGCTGGCCGGCATGCTGGCCGGCCTGGACGAGCTGCTCGCCGACGTCGAGGCGGGCACCTTCACCGGCACCGTCGCCGACGAGGACGTGCACACCGCCCTGGAACGCGGCCTGCTGGAGCGCCTCGGCCCCGACCTCGGCGGCAAGCTGCGGGCCGGACGCTCGCGCAACGACCAGATCGCCACCCTGTTCCGGATGTACCTGCGGGACCACGCGAAGACCATCGGCGGCCTGCTGCTCGACCTCCAGCAGGCCCTGGTCGGCCTCGCCGAGGCGCACCCGGACACCGCGATGCCCGGCCGCACCCACCTCCAGCACGCCCAGCCGGTGCTCTTCGCCCACCACGTCCTCGCGCACGTGCAGGCCCTCGGCCGGGACGCCGAGCGGCTGCGCCAGTGGGACGCCCGCACCGCCGTCTCGCCGTACGGCTCCGGCGCGCTGGCCGGCTCCTCGCTCGGCCTCGACCCGCAGGCCGTCGCCGCCGACCTCGGCTTCGAGGGCGGCTCGGTCGGCAATTCCATCGACGGCACCGCCTCGCGCGACTTCGTCGCCGAGTTCGCCTTCGTGACCGCGATGATCGGCATCAACCTCTCCCGGATCGCGGAGGAGGTGATCATCTGGAACACCAAGGAGTTCGGCTTCATCACGCTGCACGACGCCTTCTCCACCGGCTCCTCGATCATGCCGCAGAAGAAGAACCCGGACATCGCCGAGCTCGCCCGGGGCAAGTCCGGCCGGCTGATCGGCAACCTGACCGGCCTGCTGGCCACCCTCAAGGCGCTGCCGCTCGCCTACAACCGGGACCTCCAGGAGGACAAGGAGCCGGTCTTCGACTCCTGCGACACGCTGGAGGTGCTGCTGCCCGCGTTCACCGGGATGATGGCCACCCTCACCGTGCACCGGGAGCGGCTGGAGGAGCTGGCCCCGGCCGGCTTCTCGCTCGCCACCGACATCGCCGAGTGGCTGGTCAAGCAGGGCGTGCCGTTCCGGGTCGCGCACGAGGTGGCCGGCGCCTGCGTCAAGGTCTGCGAGGCCGAGGGCATCGAGCTGTCCGACCTGACGGACGAGCAGTTCGCCGCGATCTCCGGGCACCTGACGCCCGAGGTGCGCTCGGTGCTCAGCGTCCACGGTGCCATCGCCTCCCGCGACGGGCGCGGCGGAACGGCCCCCTCGGCGGTCGCGGTCCAGCTCGCCGAGGTGAAGGCGGACCTGGCGCGGCAGCAGGAGTGGGCGCGGGGCTGATCCCGGACGGCGGGGCCGGTCCCGGACGAGGGGTCGAGCCCCCGCGAAGGGGCCGATCCCCGGCGCGACGGGGGAGGGGCGCGGCGGTCCGACCGGCGCGCCCCTCCCGCGTCCGTGCCCCGGCCCGGGCGTAACCGGCCCCGCCCCGGGCCGTCATGCACGGTGTGT
Source organism: Kitasatospora sp. NPDC056273 (assembly GCF_042268845.1). Taxonomy (NCBI): domain Bacteria; kingdom Bacillati; phylum Actinomycetota; class Actinomycetes; order Kitasatosporales; family Streptomycetaceae; genus Kitasatospora; species Kitasatospora sp. NPDC056273. Next base: position 27,718 of record NZ_JBHJSJ010000061.1, read on the forward strand.
GCACCGCCCTCCCCTTCGCCCCCTCCGCCGAGGACGTCTACCTCGACGAGTGTCGCCGCCGCGCGGTCCGCGAGACCGTCGCCGCCCTGCCCGGCCGCTGTCCGCAGCTGATGGCCGCGCTCGCCGAGGATCCGCCGCCCACCTACCGTGAGCTCTCCGAGCGGCTCGGCATGCCGCGCGGCTCGATCGGCCCCACCCGCTCCCGCTGCCTGGCCTGCCTGCGGATGCTGCTCCACACCGAGCGCTACCCCTGAGCGCAAGCCCGTGCGACCGAGCGGAACGTGTGCGGCACGGGAGGTGACCCTCCTCACGTCCGCCCCCGCGAAGGTTGAGGGAAGCTGACACCCGGGTAGAGCGCTGGCGAACGCAGCCCTTGACGGTGGCGCGATCACTCGGATACTGAGCGTGAGCGCGCCTACCCTCCGCGCGCCGCGCACGACGACTGGGGAGGCCCCTCCACATGGGCATGAGCGTGATCATCTCGGCCGCGGAGGCCGAGGACGCGGAGCAGATCCTCAAGCTCCAGTACCTCGGCTACCAGCCCGAGGCCGAGCTGTACGGCGACTGGGCGATCGAGCCCCTGACGCAGAGCCTGGAGAGCCTGCGCGCCGAACTGTCCGAGCAGCACTTCCTGGTCGCCCGGCTGGGCGACGAGGTGGTCGGCACCGTCCGCGGCCACGTCGGCGCCGACGGCGTCGGCCGGATAGGGCGCCTGGTGGTCCATCCGCGGATGCAGCGCCACGGCCTCGGCGGCCGCCTGCTGGACGCGCTGGAGCGCCGCCTGGCCCAGGACGGCCGGGTGAGCGCCTACCGGCTGTTCACCGGCCACCGCAGCCTGGGCAACCTGCGGCTGTACGCTCGGCAGGGGTACCGTCAGACCCGGGTCGAGCAGGTCAGCACCCGGCTGAGCTTCGTCCACCTGGAGAAGGCGGCCGCCGAGCCGCTCGCCGCGACGGCCTGAGCCCGCCGCCCCCGCGCTTTCCCGGCGCCGCCACCATCCGGACCACCGGTGGCGGCGCCGAGCCGTATCCGCGCTGGTCAACGGTGGTGAGTGTCCGCAATGCGGACAGCTTCGGGAAACAATTGGGCAGGAATCAACCCATCTGTTTTACTGGCTCACATGACTGCGACGACGAACTGGACCCCCACCGGCACCCTGCCGGCAGGTGAGCGTGCCATGTGTCGTCGAATGTGTCACTGCTGAGGGCCACCGCCCCCGGCGCCCCGCTGAGGGCGCCTCCTCCTCGCGCCCCGAAGCGAGACTCCGGCGCCGCTCCCGCCCGTGCGAGCGCGCCCCTCCTCCCGGACCCCTCCCTTTGCCGTGCCCGCCGACCCGCGGGCCCGGGTGACTCGTTAGGGCCACGCCGTCGCGCGGCCCGGCCGTCCAGCGGCCACGATCAAGGGGCGGCAGGTCCGGACCCTCCCGGCGCAGCGCCGTAACGCCGCCGCCGGCCGCAAGCCGGTCGGGCGGTCGGACCACGCCGCCCGCCCCCGACCCACGGAAAGCCGCTGTGATCACCACCACGGACCTGACGAAGGTCTACCGTTCCCGAGGCCGCGAGGTGACCGCCCTCGCCGGTGTCGACCTGCACGTCCGCCCGGGCGAGGTCTACGGAGTCGTCGGCACCAGCGGTGCCGGCAAGTCCACCCTCATCCGCTGCGTGAACATGCTGGAGCGCCCGACCTCCGGCACGGTCACCGTGGACGGGGTCGAGCTGACCGCGCTGTCCGGCGGCGAGAACCGGGCCGGCCGCGAACTGCGCGAGGCCCGCCGCCGGATCGGCATGGTCTTCCAGCACTTCAACCTGCTCTCCTCGCGGACGGTGCAGCAGAACGTCGAGCTCCCGCTGGAGATCGTCGGCCTGGACCGCACCGAGCGCCGCCGCAAGGCCGCCGAGCTGCTGGAGCTGGTCGGCCTCGGCGACAAGGCCCGCAGCTACCCCAACCAGCTCTCCGGCGGCCAGAAGCAGCGCGTCGGCATCGCCCGCGCACTGGCCGGCGACCCGAAGGTGCTGCTCTCCGACGAGGCCACCTCGGCGCTCGACCCGGAGACCACCCGCTCGATCCTCAAGCTGCTGCGCGACCTCAACCAGCAGCTGGGCCTCACCGTCCTGCTGATCACCCACGAGATGGACGTCATCAAGTCCGTCTGCGACTCCGCCGCCCTGATGCGCGGCGGCCGGGTGGTGGAGTCCGGCGAGCTGACCGACCTGCTGGCCAAGCCCGGCTCGGAGCTGGCCCGCGAGCTCTTCCCGCTCAGCGAGTTCGGCACCGGCCACCCCGGCTCGACCGTGCTGGAGATCACCTTCCAGGGCGACAGCTCGGCCCAGCCGTTCGTCTCCCAGCTCGCCCGCACGTACCAGATCGACATCAACATCCTCGGCGCCGCGGTGGAGACCATCGCCGGCCGGATGGTCGGCCGGATGCGGGTCGAGCTGCCGGGCGGCCACCAGGACAACGTGGTGCCGATCGGCTACCTGCGCGAGCAGGGCCTGCAGGTGGACGTGATCGGTACGGCGAACGGAGCGGTGGCATGACCTGGGACCAGATGTGGGAGCTGATGTGGCCCGCCACCCAGGAGACCTTCCAGATGGTCGGGGTGTCCGCGCTCGTCACCGTGCTGCTCGGCCTGCCGCTGGGCGTGCTCCTGGTGCTCACCGACAAGGGCGGCCTGCTGGCCAACCGGGCCGTCAACAAGGCCATCGGCTTCGTCGTGAACATCGCCCGTTCGGTGCCGTTCATCATCCTGATGATCGCGCTGATCTCCTTCACCCGCTGGCTGGTCGGCACCTCCATCGGCTGGCAGGCGGCGACCGTGCCGCTGACCATCGGCGCCATCCCGTTCTTCGCCCGCCTGGTCGAGACCTCCGTCCGCGAGGTCGACCGGGGACTGGTCGAGGCGGTCCAGTCGATGGGCGGCAGCACCTGGACGATCGTCCGCAAGACCCTGCTGCCCGAGGCCCTGCCCGGCATCGTGGCCTCGGTCACCACCACGGTCATCACCCTGGTCAGCTACTCCGCGATGGCCGGCACCGTCGGCGGCGGCGGCCTCGGCACCCTCGCCGTCAACTACGGCTACCAGCGCTTCGAGACCGCCTTCATGTGGGTCATCGTGGCCGAGCTGGTGATCATCGTCACCGCCGTCCAGCTGATCGGCGACTTCGCCGTCCGGCGGCTCTCCCACCGCGGCCGCACCGGCGGCCGGACGCGGCTGTTCGGCCGCACCCCGGCGGCTCCCGACAAGGACCTCGCCGCCTCCTAGACCTCCCTCGTCCGACCCCGGACGCGGCTCCCCGTTCCACGCAGAAAGGCACTTTTCGTGCGCAACGCCCTGAAGTTCACCAGCATCCTCGCCACCGCCGGCGTCGCCCTCTCGCTCGCCGCCTGCGGCAGCTCGGGCTCCTCCTCTTCCTCGGACGCGAACGCGCCGCTGAAGGTCGTGGCCAGCCCCACCCCGCACGGCCAGATCCTGAAGTACGTCAAGGACAACCTCGCGGAGAAGGCGGGCCTCAAGCTCGACATCAAGGAGGTCACCGACTACGTGACCCCCAACACGGCGGTGCAGGACGGTTCGGCCGACGCCAACTACTTCCAGCACGTCCCGTACCTGGAGGACTTCAACAAGAAGCACGGCACGAACATCGTGTCGGTCGAGCCCGTGCACCTGGAGCCGCTGGGCCTCTACTCCAAGAAGGTCAAGGCGATCGGCGACCTCGCGGACGGCGCCACCATCGGCCTGCCGAACGACGCCACCAACGAGGGCCGGGCGCTCAAGCTGCTCGCCGACAACAAGCTGATCACCCTCAAGGACGGCGTCACCACCACCGCCACCCCGGCGGACGTGACCGGCAACCCGAAGAACTTCAAGTGGAAGGAGCTGGAGGCCGCCCAGCTGCCCCGCTCCGTCGCCGACCTCGACGCCGCCGTCATCAACGGCAACTACGCGATCGACTCCGGCCTGAAGCCGGCCACCGACGCCCTGGTGCTGGAGAAGGCCGAGGGCAACCCGTACGCCAACATCCTCGCCGTCAAGAAGGGCAAGGAGAACGACCCGCGGGTCAAGAAGCTGGCCGAGCTGCTGCACTCCGACGAGGTCAAGAAGTACATCGACGACACCTTCCAGGGCTCGGTCATCCCGGCCTTCTGATCGTCGTACGGTCATACCTCGTAACGCCCGACCGGGCCCCCACCGCACCGCGACGGGGGCCCGGTCGGGCAGTATGCAGCAGGGACACTCCGACCGACCGCGTTCTGACGTACCGTCGTGCGGGCAGCGCACCGCGTGGCACCCGGGGCACGCCGGAGGCGTACGGTGTTGTGTTCACGACCCGGCGAGGAGAGACGGCATGGCAGCGAGCTTCCCCGAGACCGCCATCAGCACCGAACGGCTGCTGCTGCGACCCCTTGCGGAGGACGACGCCCCCGGCCTGGCCACGATGATGGCCGACGACCTCGTGCTCGCCTGGACGGACCTGCCGCACCCCTTCACCGAGGAGTACGCGGCCGAACTCGCCCGCACCCTCGCCCCCGCCCACCGGGCCGCCGGCCGCGGCATCGTCTTCGCCGTCACCGAGCACCTCACCCAGCGCCTGGTCGGCCTGGTCGAGCTGCGCAACACCGACTGGCGGCTGCGCAGCACCGAGATCTCCTACGTCACCGCCGTCTGGGCGCGCGGCGAGGGCTACGCCCCGGAGGCCGTCCTCGGCGTCGCCCAGTGGCTGTTCGAGGACCGCGGCTTCCTGCGCCTGGAACTGCGCACCGCCGCCGGGAACACCGCCGCCCAGCAGGTCGCCCAGAAGATCGGCGGCATCAGCGAGGGCGTGCTGCGCAGCGCCTGGATAGTCCGCGGGGAGTCCGGCGAGGTGCTCCAGGACAGCCGCAGCGACCTCATCCTGTGGAGCCTGCTCCCGGAGGACCTGGAGTCCCCCGAGCTGCACCGCGAGGGCTGGCACGGCGACCACCGCTACGTGCTGCGCGACTGAGACACGCCGCCTGTTCACCCGACGCGGACATGTGTGCGAGATGTCGGGCTCCGGCCGACCGCACCCGGTAGCCTCTGGACCGGTGCCGCACGACGGCGGATCGAGCGGCGCACCGAGTCGAGGGAGAACGGCCGCAGATGGCTGACCGGATCACGGTCATCGGGTGGGACGGCACACCGCTGACCGAGGCCGCCGGCGCGGCCCTGGCCGCGGCGACGCTGGTCGCCGGCGCCCCCTACCAACTGAACGCCCTCCCGGTGCCGGAGGCCGCCGAACGGATCGCCCTCGGCAACGTCCGGCAGGCCGCCCGCAGGATCGCCGAGCACCGCGGCGCCGCCGTCGTGGTCGCCGAGGGCGACCCGGGGTTCTTCGGGGTGGTGCGCACCCTGCGCCGCCCCGAGTACGGCCTCGAACTGGAGGTGCTGCCCGCCGTCTCCTCGGTGGCCGCCGCCTTCGCCCGGGCCGGCATGCCCTGGGAGGACGCCCAGGTGGTCAGCGCGCACGGCGGACGGCTGCGCCGCGCGGCCAACATCTGCCGGGCCCACCCCAAGGTCGCGGTGCTCACCGCGCCGGGCGCCGGGCCCGCCGAACTCGCCCTGATGCTGCGCGGGGTGCACCGGACCTTCGTGGTCTGCGAGGCCCTCGGCACCCCCGACGAGGACGTCACCGTCCTCACCTCCGACCGGATCGCCGACCACGTGTGGCGCGACCCCAACGTGGTGCTGGTGATCGGCGGCGGCGCCCGGACGGGGGCGGTGGACGAGGCGGCCGGCTGGCTCGCCGGGCGCCCGGTCGGCTACCCCGGCGTGGAACGCGGCTGGGCGCTCCCCGGTGACGCCTACGCGGGCGCCGGGCGCACGGAAGGCGAGCCGGGCGCACCGGAGGCGCTCCCCGCCCACGTGCGCGCCCTGGTGCTGGCCCGGCTCGGTGCCCGCCCCGGGGACCTGGTCTGGTCGGTCGGCGCCGGCAGCGGCGCCCTCGCGGTGGAGGCGGCCCGGTTCGGCGCCGCCGTCGTCGCGGTCGAGGGCTCCCGCTCGGCCTGCGCCCGGCTGACCGTCAACGCCCGCCGCTACGGCGTCGAGGTGGAGGCGGTGTACGGGAGCGGCCCCGAGGTGCTGGGCGGCCTGCCGGAACCGGACGCGGCGGTGGTGGAGTCCGGCGGCCTCGACGTGGTGCGCGCGGTGCTGGCCCGCCGGCCCGAACGGTTCGTCGCGCTGCCCCGGACCCTCACCGAGGCCGAGGAGGTCCACCGGGCGATCGCCGGGGCCGGCTACCGGGCGGACGGCGCGCTGCTCCAGGCGAGCCCGTTGCGGCCGGTCGGGGAGGGCGACGGGCTGGCGCTGGGAGCGGGCGGAACCGGCGCGCTGGTCCTCTGGGGTGAGCAGATCGTGTGAAGGCCGTGGGCCCGTCCGGGGCCCGCGCCGGGATCGTCCGGTGGCGCCGACGGTGATCCAGGTCGCATCCGGACACCGATTCGAGAGGTGACCGCGCGGTGCCGGTAGTGTGACGTCCTGGGCGACTGCAAGGGTAGGCGACCCACCCGATTCAGTCGGTTTGTCACCTTTTTGACGCGGTGCAATCCGGTTCCGCTCGAAGTGTGGGCAATTCGACGGGCCTCGTGCCGGACCTGGAGAATGCCGTAGGGTCCGGTGCGGTCGTGCCGGTTGCTCCGGGTTGTCGTTGTTTCAGACGATGCGCCGCCCCCTACGGGCGGTGCGCCGGACCGGGGTGCCGCAGCGCGCCGGATGGACTTGGGCCGCAGCGCCACGGCGCGGCGGCCGCGTGTGGTTAGGGGCGGGCCGGTGCTGGTTCGGCCCGTGCGGATGGGCGCTGCGATCGGTGATCGTGTCGCCGAGGGCGCGGCAGCGGCCTGGAAGGAGCTTTGACAATGACCGATGGCGGCCACGTTCCGGGCGAGGGAATGCCGGAGCACCTGCACGGCGGGCCGGGCCCGCTCGGCGGACCGGAGGGCGTCGCGGGCGTTGCACCCCTCCAGGGCGTCGCGACGGACGGCGGGGCGATCCCCAACCCGGCGGCCCCGATCGGCGGTGTCCCCGGCGCGGTGCCCCCGGGCGCGGGCGGCATCCCGCCGCAGGGCCAGTACGGCTACGGCGTTCCCGGCGTGCCGCAGCCCGGCCAGCCCGGCGAGGGCTGGGGCGTCGACCAGGGCGCCCCGCGCCCGGCCTTCCACTTCCTCGACCAGCCCGACACGCCGGACGGCCTGGACGACGAGGACGACGTGCTGCTGATGCCCGGTCCGCAGGGCTCCTGGGGCGAGCCGCTCGCGGCCGTCCCGGCCGAGCAGGTGCCGCTCGCGCCGCAGCACGACGGCACGCCGGTCGAGCCGTCCTGGCCGCCGGTGGACCCGCCGGTGCTCGGCGCCGAGCACGGCGTCCAGCAGCACCCCGTCCAGCAGCCGCAGCAGCCGATGACGCAGGCTCAGCAGCCGCGCCGGCCGCTGCACGCCGGTCCGCCGATCCCGGACCCGTCGCTGATGACCGGCCAGGTGCCGGTCCGCTCGCTGGCCGACCGCGGCCCCTCGCAGGGCGGCACGCCGGCGCACGGCATCCCGGTGGTCGGCCGCCCGCCGATGGCCGAGGCCGCGGCTCCGGCCGTCGCGCCGCAGGCCGTCCCGGCCGCTCCGGCGGCCCCGGTCGTGGAGGGGCAGCAGCTGCCGCAGGCGCAGGACTTCCCGCAGGCCCAGCAGGTCCAGCAGGCTCCGCAGGCCCACGGGGCCCAGCAGGTGCCGCTCGGCGTGCCGCCGGTCGAGACCGTGCTGGCCGTCGAGACGGTCGGGGCGATCGAGGTGATCGAGGTCGTCGAGACGCCGGAGGCCGCCCAGGCCGTCCCGGCGCAGCCCGTGCAGGACGTGACGGCTCCCCAGGCCCTTCAGGCCGCCGAGGTCGTGGAGACCGCCGTCGCGGCCGCGCCGCAGGCCCCCGTGGCCGAGCCGGCTCCGGCCGAGGCCGCCCAGCCGGTGGCCGAGGCGGCCGACGCACCCGTCGCCGAGCCCGTGGCCGCCGAGACCGCCGTCGCCCCCGCCGCTCCTGAGGCCGTCGCCGCCGAGGGCGCTGCCGCCGACGGCGCCGCCGTGCCCGCCGAGCAGCCCGAGGCCGCGGCCCCGGCCGGTCAGCCGCGCCGGATCTCCGCCTTCCTCGCCGCGCCCACCCCGCACGGCCTGCCCAAGGTCGGGGCGGCCGGGCAGGCGCCGGTCGTCGAGGAGACGGCCGCGCAGCAGCCCGCGCCCATAGCGGCCGCCGACGCGCCGCAGGCCGTCGAGGTCGTCGAGGTCGTCGAGGCTGCTCACGTCGCCGAGGCCGTGGCGGGCGCCGAGTCCGCCCCGGTTGCCGAAGCCGCCGAGGTCGCCGAGGCCGCGCAGCAGGCCGAGGTCCCGGCCGAGGCCGTGTCGGAGGCCGTCGCCGAGCCGGTGGCGGAGACCGCCGCGGGCACCGGTGAGATGCCCTCCGGCCAGGCCGTCACCGAGCCCGCGGCCGAGGGCGAGCAGCCGCAGCAGCAGGCCGAGGTCCCGGCCGAGGCCGTCGCCGAGCCGGTCGCGGAGCAGCCCGTGGAGGCGCCGGCGGAGGCCGACGCCGCCGCAGCTGTCGAGCCGGCCGCCGAGGCTCCGGTCGAGGCCGCCCCCGAGGCGGAGGCGGCGCAGCCCGCCGAAGCCGTCGAGGAGCCCGCCGCCGAGGCCGCCGAGGTTGCCGCGCCCGCCGAGGCCGTCGCCGAGCAGCCCCTCGCCGCCGCTCCGGAGGCCGAGGCCCCCGCGGAGCCGGCCGCCGAGCAGGCGCAGGCCCCGGCCGAGCCCGAGGCCGCCGCTGAGCAGCCCGTCGCCGTCGAGGAGCCCGCCGCCGAGGCGGAGCCCGTCCAGGAGCAGGCCGCCGAGGCCCCCGCCGAAGCCGCCGAGCAGCCCCAGGCCGAGCAGCCCGCCGCCGGGACCGTCGAGTCCGGCGAGGTCACCGAGGTCGCCGAAGCCGGCGAGGCCACGGAGCCCGCCGAAGCCGCCGAGGCCACCGAGGAGCAGCCCGTGGCCAAGGAGCAGCCCGCCGCCGAGGCCGCCGAGGAGCAGCCGGAGCCGCAGCCCGAGGAGCCCGCCGAGCCGCGCGGCCCGGCCGCCCCCGGCTACGACGAGGCCGGCCGCGAGGCCGTCCACCAGGTGATCCGCGAGCGCCGCGACGTACGCAACGGCTTCCGCCCGGACCCGATCCCGCACGAGGTGCTGATCCGCGTCCTGGAGGCCGCCCACACCGCGCCCAGCGTCGGCTACTCGCAGCCCTGGGACTTCGTGGTGATCCGCTCGGCGAAGACCCGCAGGCGGATGCACGCCCTGGCCGAGCGCCAGCGCGAGGCGTTCGCGGACTCGCTGCCCAAGGGCCGGGCCAAGCAGTTCAAGGAAATCAAGATCGAGGCCATCCTCGACACCCCGGTCAACATCGTGGTGACCGCCGACCGCACCCGCGGCGGCCGGCACACCCTGGGCCGGCACACCCAGCCGCAGATGGCCCCGTACTCGGCCGCCCTGGCCGTCGAGAACCTCTGGCTGGCCGCCCGCGCCGAGGGCCTGGGCGTCGGCTGGGTGAGCTTCTTCGACGACGAGGAGCTGGTCCGCGAGCTCGGCCTGCCCGAGCACCTGGAGGTCGTCGCCTACCTGTGCGTCGGCTTCGTCGACGAGTTCCCGGACGAGCCCGAGCTGGAGCAGCAGGGCTGGGCCAAGAAGCGCCCGCTGTCCTGGGTCGTCCACGAGGAGCAGTACGGCAACCGCGCGCTGCCCGGCGAGGAGCCGCAGAGCCTGCTCGCCGACACCCTGCGCGGCATCCGCCCGCTGGACGCCAAGGCGCTCGGCGAGGCCTGGGACCGGCAGAAGCGGATGACCAAGCCGGCCGGCTCGCTCGGCATGCTGGAGATCATCTCCGCCCAGCTGTGCGGCCTGTCCCGCAAGTGCCCGCCGCCGCTCCCGGAGCCCGCCTGCGTGGCGATCTTCGCCGGCGACCACGGCGTGCACGCCCAGGGCGTCAGCCCCTGGCCGCAGGAGGTGACCGCCCAGATGGTCGGCAACTTCCTGGCCGGCGGAGCGGTGATCAACTCCTTCGCCAAGCAGATCGGCACCGAGGTCTGCGTCGTCGACGTCGGCGTCGCCGCCGAACTGCCGGACGCCGTCCAGCAGGGCCGCGCCACCGGCCTGCTGCCGCGCAAGGTCCGCCCCGGCACCGCCGACATGACCCAGGGCCCGGCGATGACCCGCGAGGAGGCCCTCAAGGCCATCGAGGTCGGCATCGAGACCGCCCGCGACCTGGTCGCGGCGGGCAACAAGGCACTGGTCACCGGCGACATGGGGATCGCCAACACCACCGCCTCGGCCGCCCTGATCTCGGTGTTCACCGGCCTCGACCCGGCCGAGGTCACCGGCCGCGGCACCGGCATCGACGACGAGACCCACGCCCGCAAGGTCGAGGTCATCCGCGCCGCGCTGGCCCTGCACCAGCCCGACCCGAGCGACCCGATCGGCGTCCTCGCCGCCGTCGGCGGCCTGGAGCACGCCGCCCTGGCCGGGTTCCTGCTGGGCGCCGCCTCGCTGCGCACCCCGGTGATCCTGGACGGCGTCATCGCCGGTTCCGCCGCGCTGGCCGCCAAGGCCATCGCCCCCGAGGTGCTGGCCGCCTGCATCGCCGGCCACCGCTCCGCCGAGCCCGGCCACCAGGCCGCGCTGGCGAAGCTCGGCCTGCGCCCGCTGATCGACCTGGACCTGCGGCTGGGCGAGGGCACCGGTGCCCTGCTGGCCCTGCCGCTGGTGCAGAGCGCGGCCCGGGCGATGCACGATGTAGCGACCTTCGACTCCGCCGGGGTCACCGAGAAGGCCTGACGCACCCCGTCACCGCTCCGCGGACCGGCCCGAGGGCGCGCCGGACCGCGGAGCGGTGACGTGCCGTACCGTCCCCACACCCTCATCCCCGATCAGGAGCACCGCCGATGACCGCGCCCACCCCGCACCCGAGCACCGAGGGCCGTACCCCCTACCCGGTGGGCCTGCTGCTGGCCGGCCGCCGCGTCGTCGTGGTCGGCGGCGGCCAGGTCGCCCAGCGGCGGCTGCCCGCCCTGATCGCCTCCGGCGCCGACCTGCACCTGGTGGCGCCCGCCACCACCCCGGCCGTCCAGGCCATGGCCGACGCCGGCGAGCTCACCTGGCACGCCCGCCCGTACCGGGACGGCGACCTCGCCGACACCTGGTACGCCCTGGTGGCCACCGACGACCCGGCCGTCAACGCGGCGGTCAGCGCCGAGGCCGAGCGCGAGCGGGTGTTCTGCTCCCGCAGCGACGACGCCGCCGCTGCCACCGCCTGGACCCCGGCCAGCGGCCGCGACGCGGGCGCCACCGTGGCCGTCCTCACCGGCGACCCGCGCCACTCCGCCGCCCTGCGCGACGCCATCGTGGACGGCCTGCGGGACGGCTCGCTGGCCGCCCGTCAGTACCGCTCGCACGGGGCCGGCGTGGCCCTGGTCGGCGGCGGCCCCGGCGACCCGGACCTGATCACCGTGCGCGGCCGCCGGCTGCTCGCCGACGCCGACGTGGTCGTCACCGACCGCCTCGCCCCGCGCGAGCTGCTCGCCGAACTGCCCGAGCACGTCGAGGTGATCGACGCCTCCAAGATCCCGTACGGCCGGTTCATGGCCCAGGAGGCGATCAACCGCACCCTGGTCGAGCACGCCAAGGCCGGCAAGTTCGTGGTCCGGCTCAAGGGCGGCGACCCGTACGTCTTCGGCCGCGGCGGCGAGGAGCTGCTGGCCTGCGCGGAGGCCGGGCTGCCGGTCACCGTGGTGCCCGGGATCTCCAGCTCGATCAGCGTCCCCGCCGCGGCCGGCGTGCCCGTCACCCACCGCGGCATGACCCACGAGTTCACCGTCATCTCCGGCCACGTCGGCCCGGACGACGAGCGCTCGCTCACCAACTGGGAGGCCGCCGCGCGGATGAGCGGCACCCTGGTGCTGCTGATGGCCGTGGACAAGATCGGCGCGATCGCCGCCCGGCTGGTCGAGTACGGTCGGTCGGCGGACACCCCCGTCGCGATCGTCCAGGAGGGCACCACCGCCGCCCAGCGCCGGGTGGACGCCACCCTCGGAACCGTCGCCGCGGTGGTCGAGGCCGAGGGGGTCAAGCCCCCGGCGGTCATCGTCATCGGCGACGTCGTCAACGTGCTGGCGGCCGCCTTCCAGCGGTAGGCCCGCGGGGGAGTGGGAAGTCGGCCCGGCCGACTTCCTACTCCAGCGGCTGCTCCGTCCAGATGACCTTCCCGGTCGCCGTGTAACGCGTCCCCCAGCGGTCCGCGAACTGCGCGACCAGGAACAGCCCGCGCCCGCCCTCGTCCTCGGTCGCCGCGTACCGCAGGTGCGGCGAGGTGCTGCTGCCGTCCGACACCTCGCAGATCAGCGAACGGTCCCGCAGCAGCCGCACCCGGATCGGCCCGGAGCCGTACCGGATCGCGTTGGTCACCAGCTCGCTCAGGATCAGCTCGGTGACGAACGCCGCCTCCGCCAGCCCCCAGGCCGTCAGCCGCTCCGCCACCGCGGCCCGGACCTCGCGCACCGCCGCCGGGTCGGAGGGCACCTCCCACTGCGCCACCTGCTCCGGCGCCAGCACCCTGGTCCGCGCCACCAGCAGCGCGATGTCGTCCTGCGGGTGCTCCGGCAGCATCGCCCCGAGCACGTCCGCGCAGGTCTGCTCGGGCGTGCGCGGCGGCCCGGCCAGCGCCGCCCGCAACAGCTCCAGCCCCTCGTCGATGTCCCGCTGCCGGTCCTCCACCAGCCCGTCCGTGTACAGCACCAGCCGGCTGCCCTCGGCCAGCTCCAGCTCGGCGTTCTCGAACGGCAGCACCCCCAGCCCCAGCGGCGGCCCGGTCGGCAGCTCCGGGAACACCACCCGCCCCTGCGGGTCCACCACCGCCGGCGGCGGGTGCCCGGCGGTGGCCAGGGTGCAGCGCCGCGACACCGGGTCGTAGATCGCGTACAGGCAGGTCGCCCCGGCCACCCCGGCGCGCTCCCCGCCCGCCGCCTCGTCCTGGTCGATCCGGCTCACCAGCTCGTCCAAGTGCCCCAGCAGCTCGTCCGGCGGCAGGTCCAGGGTCGAGAAGTTGTGGATCGCCGTCCGCAGCCGGCCCATCGTCGCCGCCGCGTGCAGCCCCTGCCCCACCACGTCCCCGACCACCAGCGCCACCCGCGCGCCCGGCAGCGGGATCACGTCGAACCAGTCCCCGCCCACCCCGGCCTGGGCCGGCAGGTAGCGGTGCGCCACGTCCAGCGCCGTCTGCTCCGGCAGCTTGCGCGGCAGCAGGCTGTGCTGGAGCGTCACCGCCATCGCGTGCTCCCGGGTGTAGCGGCGGGCGTTGTCGATGCACACCGCCGCGTGCGCCACCAGCTCCTCGGCCAGCGCCAGGTCCTCCGCCTCGAACGGCTCCGCCCGCTGCGCCCGCCAGAACCGGGCCACCCCCAGCAGCACCCCGCGCGCCCGCAGCGGCACCCGCACCAGCGAGTGCACCCCGTACGCCAGCACCCGCGCCGACCGCTCCGGGTCCTGCTCCCGCCACCGGCCGGCCTCCGCCAGCCGCGGCTCGATGGCCGGCTCCCCGCTGTGCAGCGCCCCGGCCAGCGGGGTCTCGGGCACCACGTCCAGCACCGTGCCGACCGGGTAGAACGGCGCGTCGTCCCGTACGCCCGTCACCGCCGTACGGCGCATCCGCCCCAGCGAGGGGCCCGGCGGCGGCTCCTCGCCCGTCAGCACCTGGTCCGCCAGGTCCACCGTGACGAAGTCCGCGAACCGCGGCACCGTGACCTGCGCCAGCTCCTCCGCCGTCCGCGTCACGTCCAGCGTGCTGCCCACCGTCACCCCGGCGTCGTACAGCAGCCGCAGCCGCCGCTGCGCGCGCTCCGCCCGGCCGGACAGCGCCGCCAGCTCCGTGGAGTCGCGCAGCGTGGCGACCCGGCCGGGCGGGCCGCCCGGCTGGTCGATCAGCCGGACGTTCACCGCCAGCAGCCGCTCCCCGGACAGCACCACCTCGTCGGTCACCGGGCGCTCGGCGGTCAGCAGGTCCAGCGGCCGCTGCTCCAGGCCCAGCCCGGCCACCGGGCGGCCCTCGGCGTCCGGCGGAAGGTCCAGCAGCCGGCGCGCCTCGTCGTTGCAGAGCAGCAGCCGGCCGTCCCCGCCGAGGATCATCACGCCCTCGCGCACCGCGTGCAGCACCGCCGCGTGGTGCTCGTACATCCTGGTCATCTCGACCGGGCCCAGCCCGTGCGTCTGGCGCCGCAGCCTGCGGCTGACCAGCGCCGTCCCGAGCGTGGCCAGCCCCACCGCGGCCGCCGCCGCGCCCAGCACCACCGGAAGCTGGCGCTCGCTGGCGCTGCTGACGCTCTTCAGTGTCACGCCCGCCGAGACCAGCCCGACCACCGAACCGTCCGGCGCGTACACCGGGACCACCGCCTGCACCAGCGAGCCGAGCGTGCCCGAGACGCGCTGGGTCACCACCTGCCCGTGCAGCGCGGGCTCGTAGGTGCCGACGAACTTCCGGCCGATCAGCGCCGGGTTCGGGTGGGTGTAGCGGATGCCCTGGTTGTTCAGCACGACGATGAAGTCCACGCCCGCGGCGACCCGCGCGGACTGCGCCCTCGGTTGCAGGACGGCCGTTGGGTCGGGGGAGCGCAGCGCGTCGACGATGCCCGGCGAACTGGCGAAGGTCTGCGCCACCGCCACCGAACGGTTGCGCGCCTCGTGCTCGGCGTCGTTGCGCGACTGCACCACCAGCGCCACCGCGGCCGCCACCACCAGCAGCAGCACGACCAGGATCTGGAGCGCGAACACCTGCCCCGCCACCGACCGGTGCCACACGGGCCACCGCGGCTTCGCGTGCGGCAGCTGCGGCCGACCGTGTGGGCGCCCACCGGGGGAGCCGGCGGAGCCAGTGGCGCCAGAGGCCGACGGAGCCCAGGATCGGCCCGGATTTCGGGCCATACGGTCATATTTGCACTACGGCCAGCCGGGGACCACCCGCCCCCTCCGCCGTTTGGCCTTCCCCGTCCGGGCTTGGCAAGATCGCAGGGTGTCCGAACCCCGCACCATCACCGACCCGGCCGACCCCCGCCTCGCCGACTACACCGGCCTCACCGACGTCGAGCTGCGCCGCCGCCGCGAACCCGCCGAGGGCCTCTTCATCGCCGAGGGGGAGAAGGTCATCCGCCGCGCCCTCGCCGCCGGCTACCGGATGCGGTCGATGCTGCTCACCTCCAAGTGGCTGGAGGTGATGGGCGACGTCATCGCCGAGGCCGACGCCCCCGTCCACGTGGTCGAGCCCGCCCTCGCCGAAGCCGTCACCGGCTACCACGTGCACCGCGGCGCCCTCGCCTCGATGGAGCGCAAGCCCCTTCCGGACGCCGCCGAGGTGCTCGCCGGCGCCCGCCGGGTCGCCGTCCTGGAAGGCCTGGTCGACCACACCAACCTCGGCGCGGTGTTGCCCTTGGGTCTACGGGAACATGCAGTTCGGCGCGTCGCCGTGTTCGAGGATATCGTCGATCACGCCAACATAGGGGCGGCCTTCAGGAACGCGGCCGCCCTGGGCGTTGACGCAATCCTCCTCACCCCGCGCTGTGCCGATCCCCTCTACCGCCGGTCCGTGAAGGTGTCGATGGGCGCCGTCTTCCAGGTGCCGTGGACTCGCCTGGAGGCATGGCCGAAGGACATCGAGATCCTGCGTTCCGCCGGCTTCACGGTCGCGGCGTTGTGCCTGAGTGACCGGGCGATCACCCTCGACGAACTCGCCTCGCGGAACGACGAGAGGCTCGCCCTGGTCTTCGGCACGGAGGGCGACGGCCTTGCCGCCAAGACACTCGCCTCGGTCGACGAGCACGTCCGCATCCCGATGGATGCCGGTGTCGACTCGCTCAACGTCGCAGCAGCCTCGGCGGTGGCCTTCTACGCGACCCGCGCGCGACGCGAGCTGGTCCGGTAGATCACTCAGAGCAGCTGTTGGGCCTCTTTGGCCCTCCTCCAGCACGGTGGAGTCCAGTGCCCGCCGGTGCCTGCCCTTGAGGACACGGGTGGCCGGTACCCCCGCCCTGCGGCAGGGGTACCGGCATCGGCGTCACACCCCGCGGACCACCCGGGCGCGGCCCTGGGTGCGGAAGCCGAGGGCGTGTCGGTAGATCTCGGGCATGCGGTAGCGCCCGTCGTTGTCCCGGGCGAGGGCGCCCCACTGTTCGAGCGCCTCGGCGTCCTCGGCATCCAAGCCGACGTCTGCGGCGTCGAAGGGCATCTTCACGTCGCCCGAGTACTGCGACATGGCTGTCAGGAGCTTGCCCAGGCGTCGGTTTTCCTGGCCGATCTCGCTGACCTTCGCGCGGCTGCAGGCGCTCAGGGCCCTGCGCATGGCCGGCGGGGCCAGGACGCGGTCCGGCCAGCGCTCGTCCCCGATCGAGGCCTGCGCTGCCTCGCAGAGGAAGCGGACGACGTCCCGGGCCTGGATCTGCTGGTGGAAGTCAGCGAGGGCTGCGGGCACCCACCGCTCGGTCCATGCCTCGCGCGATGTGTCGAGGCCGAGCTTGGCGCCCCAGAGGGGGAGGAGCGCTTGGACGATCTCGTCGTAGCTCAGGTCGGCGATCGGCAACTCCGGAGGCGCCACGGCATCAGCGCGGGTCGCCACCCAGAGCGACAGCCGCAGCGCGTCCTCGGTGTCCCAGTGCAGCTGGTAGGGGTCGTAGCGGTCCATGAACTGGCCGAGGTTCTGGCGGATCGCCGCCCGGACCAGGTCCTGGCGGACGAACACCACTAGGCCCAGGGATCGGTTGCGCAGTTGGCGCAGCCAGGCCGGAACGTCCGTCAGAAGCACCCGCAGCGCCACGCGGCGGCGTTCTTCGTCGATCGTCTCGAGCCAGTCCTCGAGGCCGTCGACGACGAACAGGACAGCTCCGGACTCGTCGGAGGTCCGCCGAATGAGGAATTCCTCGGCAGGTTCGCCCCACCGGGCGCCGGCTGCCAGGGCCAGACACTGCAGCCAGCGCTGACGCCAGAAGTTCGCGTCGTCGCCGAGTTCGTCCCGGAGGCCGGCGTTGAGGTGGCTGCGGATCTCCTCGGCCGTCACCCCGGTTCCCCCCGCCGCGAGGTCGCGCAGCTCCTGAGGCCGCGGTACACCGCCACGGGGCTCGGCGATGTTGATCGGGTCCAGGACGGGCAGCACCGGGGCGGTCCGCTGGACACGCTGGCCGTTCTCGCGGGCGAACGCCTCCCACGAGCCCTCGGCGCACATCCTCGCGAAGGTGAAGGTCTTGCCCGCCCCCTTCGCGCCGACGACGACCGCCACAGGCAGGTCCGTACTGTGATCGGCGATCAGTCGACGCACGGGTTCAGTGGTGAGGAAGCCGAGGCCGGCGTCCATGCCCTGCCGCTCGGCGAAGACGAGTCGGCTGGCGGTGTCGGCGAGGGAGCGCCGGCGGTCGTCCGGCGTCGCCGCGCTCGAGGCCCCTGCCAGCGGCGCGCCTCTGTCCAAGTGGACCCGACTTGGAGCGAACTCGCCGAGAAGATCGGGCAGCCCGCACCGGCGGACGACCTCGACCACCTCGTCCCAGCTCGGCGGAAGCGCCAGGAGCTCCTCGCGGAACGGGCTCAGGACCGGCTCAGTCAGGACCTGCTCGTCCACCACCAGGTCCTCAGGGCTGTACTCGTCGGTCACCGTCTCAGGCAGTTCGATCGCGGATGACAGTGCCTCGGACAGGCCCCTGCGGGCCTCTTCGGCGTGGCCGTCGTGGACATCCAGCCGGTACTGGGTCACGATCGCGCCGGGCGTCGGGTCTGTTCCCGCCAGTGCCGGGGACTTCGCCCCGAGCTGACGGATCATGCTCTCGGTGCCCTGAAGGGACTGGCTGCTGATCGTGGTGACGAAGACCCGCATGACCCGCGGGTCGAGCAGGATCGGGGCCGACAGCTCCGACGCTCCCGCCCGCAGGTCCAGGACGACGGTGTCGGCACCGGCAGCGACAGCGAGGGCCGCCAGGGACTCGCTGAGGAAGAATGGTGGGCGGTCCTCGGTGAGCAGGTCGGCCGGGCCGATGCGGGGCGGGCCGAGCCGCGTGCGCCGACTGGCGGGCAGTACCGTCACCTGGCCCGTTCCCCGGTAGCGCGAGACCTGCTGATTGGGTAGGTAGGCGGCGGCGATCTCCACCGCGGGGGAGGGGTCGCCCCGGTGGGAGCCGTGCAGGAGGGCGAGTACATCCTCATACGCGATGTCGCAGCGCCCGCCCTGGGCCTGGTACATCCATGTGATACCGGGCGCTTCCAGGTCCGCGTCGACGAGCAGGACGTGGCGGCCCTGGGATGCCAGGCGGTCGGCCAGTGCCACCGCATGCAAGGTGCGTCCGACACCGCCCTTGAACGAATGGAAGGCCGTGACCTGTACGTCCCCGGCGAACTGGGCCGCGCCCGGACGCGGGAGGGCCTCGCCCAGGGCGGAGGTGACCTGCCGCTCGTCCAGCCGGGGACGGCGTGTGACTACCTCTGGGCTGTCCGATTCGACCAGCCGTACGGCGAGCGACGCGGGAGTTCTGGAGGAAGGCCGGTCCAGGGCGAGATCCAGTGTCCCGTCCTGCTCGGTGGCCGAACCGAGGCCGAACTGTCCGTCCAGCCACGAGCGGACCTCGGCGCTGGTGGTCCCCGGGCGGACTGTCAGCTCAATCCCGTCCCACCATGCGTCGGCCTCCGACAGCCACGAGGGCCACTGGCCCGCCGTGGCCGCGTCCGCGAGCCGCGTGTCGACATCAACCCAGGTGAAGAGCCTGCCAGCCATTACCTGAAATCCCTTCCGGCGTCCTTCACCAGTGCCTTCAGCGCTTCCAACGCCGCTTTCTGATCCTCCGCGTGCAGTTCCGCACCATAGCGCCACGCCTCGTGCAACTGATGGCCCTCAACCACGGCGCCGCCCTTGTGTCGCCGGCACCGCAACGGATCCGCCCCTGGCCCGGGGTCCTTGAGGTTCAGTGCCTTGGCCAGACGGCGCAGATCGTGCGACCGCAGATTCACGGGCAGACCTGAGGTGTCCTGATGCTGTAGGACATTACGCAACAGCGAGGCCTTCAAGCCGCATTCCGCTGCGTAGAAGTACAGCAGCCCCCCGGCAGCCCCGTCGCCCGCCTGCTCGGCGGCCTCCGCCCGTTTCGCGAGCCGATCGCGGCTGCGCCGCAACTCGCTGACCCCCACATCCACCATGCGGGCCAGGCTACCGGCTGAGGAAAGTGGGGCGGAGGGCAGCCTAAGGACAGTCCTGATGGAGGATCGGTAGGCGTGGATGACCTTAGTGGTGCCTTCTGGGTGACCGCGTCCGTCCGGCGCAGGGCACCCGTTCTCGAGTCCACGCCCGGTGGCCGACCGGGCGTGAGCGGACCGGTGCCGACGACCGCAGGGCGAGGCGTGAACCCGAGCGCCCCCAGTGCCCATGGAGGGGGGACCCTGGCGCACGTGGTGGCGCTCGTCCGACATCGCCCTACACCATCGCCCCGCGCCGGACCCTATCGAAGACACACTCGAGGAGCCCGGGCACGTCCCGGCCGCAGAGGACGAGTTGGCGGTCCAGTACGCGGCTCGATGTCTCACACGATGTCTCGCTGACGAGCGCGCAGCCGTGGCACGCCGCCGGGTTGGGGGCCGATTCCGTCATCCTCCAAGCCATGGCTGTCCGTTCGCGAGATCGCCGGTTTGTCGTTGCTTTCCGCCATGATGGTTATCGATCGTCGGTTCTGTGGCTGAGGGGAGCGACATGCACTTGAGCCGGTTGAAGGTCAGCGGTCTTCGAGCGAGTGCAGAGGGGGAGATCGAGTGCGAGCTGCCGGGCCGGTTCAGCGTGCTGATCGGTGCGAACGGGGTTGGTAAGACCACGATCACCGACGCGCTCTACCTGATACATCCCAGCCGCTTTCCTACCCTGCCGCGCCAGAGCGCCTCGACGTTGGGCCCTGCTGATGTCGCGCGGCGGATTGCCGTCGAGTACTCTCTCGGCACGGAGCTGGTGGCTGAGGGCCCCT
This sequence comes from Kitasatospora sp. NPDC056273, assembly GCF_042268845.1. NCBI lineage: Bacteria > Bacillati > Actinomycetota > Actinomycetes > Kitasatosporales > Streptomycetaceae > Kitasatospora > Kitasatospora sp. NPDC056273. The sequence continues at coordinate 47,745 of NZ_JBHJSJ010000061.1, forward strand.
TGGGCCGAAACTTTGGTCACACTCGATACGTGGATTCCGGCCAAGTCGCCATGCGATGGGGTGCCTCACTGAGTCGCAGCCTGGGGACCATCAGAAGCACGATTGAGTACTCCCAGGGCGCCACTAAGGACTTGGATCCCTTCAAACTCATCTACTTGCCGGCCTGGCGTCACCCACTGGATGAGCTCGCACGCCGTGAGGTCCGCATCCTCATCGAGCTCCTGCGCTCCCAGCAACAGCGGCTGGATGGGAGCCGCAGCCTGGTTCCCTTGAGGGTGCGCGCTTCCCGACTGCTGGAGGATCTGGCCAAGGACAGCATCATCGAGGCCGTTGAGGAGCGTATCCGCACCCACCTGGTCGCCCTGTCCGCCGGAGTCGACGCTCAGTGGCCGTACGTCCGAGGGCAGGTCATCGACGACTCCTATTTGGCCCGTGTCCTGGAACTCATGCTCGCCGTCATGGAAGGGCGTAGCGCTGCCAGGCCCCTGGAAGTGTCCGGTCTGGGCTACGTCAACCTTCTGCACATCGCGGTGACCCTCGCCGCAATTCCAGACCCCGCCCGGCATGCCACCGGGACATCGGCTGGCCAACCGCAGGGCGAAGACGAGTTGGAGCCTCTCACCGAAGTCGCCGAGGGGGAAGCGGCACGTCAGGTGCAGGATAACCTCCTCCAAGCTCAGGCCGAGGCGGAGTCGCAGGAGGACTCCTTCTTCCCCGCGACCCCATTCCACGCCACAGTCGTGATTGAGGAGCCGGAGGCCCACCTCCACCCCCAACTGCAGCATGCACTCGTCCGCTACCTGCGCAGGACCGTCAAGGAGCGTCCGGAGCTGCAGGTTGTCCTCTCCACTCATGCCACGGACGTCATCACCTCCTGCGATCCCGAGGATCTCGTCGTGGTGCGCCAGACCCCTGATGGGCGGCGCGTCTGCCGTCCGGTCGCCAAAGCACCTATGAAGGAGCCGGACAAGACGCTGCGCATGGCCAGGCTGCATCTGGACGCCAGTCGCTCCGCCGCGTTGTTCGCAGACCGTCTCGTTCTGGTGGAGGGCGTCACGGAAGCCACCATCCTGCGAGAGTTCGGCCGTGCCTGGGCCGGGCAGGACGACATCAAGCACGCTTTCATCGACGCCCTGAGTGTCGTGCCGGTCGGAACCAAGGTCGGCCCTTGGGCTGTGCGCCTGCTGGCGACCCTGGAGTACGAGCTGTGCACGAAGCTTGCTGTGCTGCGCGACAGCGACCTGGCGTTCCACGAAGAACCCGAAGACCCCAGATGGCTGGTCGATCACGACCCGGAGGTCGTGGGGGCTTTCATCAGTCACCCCACCCTGGAGCCGGCTATCACCGCGGGCAATGAAGAACTCATTGCCGCGGCTCTGGAGGAGGTTGGGCTGGAAGTCGAGAGCATCACACCGGAGAGCATCCACGACGCGTTCAAGAGCGCCCGCAAGGGCCGCAACGGCACCTCGTCCACACCTGCCGGTCCAGGAGCGAAGCATAAAGCGGAGTTTGCTCTCGCCCTCGCTGGTCAGTTGATCGACGCCAACGCCACCCAGACCCCGATCACCGTGCCCGCCCACCTCCAGAGGCTCTTCGACTTCCTCTATCCCCGCGCTACCGCCGCCCAGGACGTCAGCGCAGCCATCACGGATGCCAGCACGTCGTCCCTCACCGGTAGCGAGCACACAACTGCTCGGACAGACGAGGTTCCCGCGCCCCTGCCGCCTTCCAGCGATGCTTCTGGGCACATCATCGGACCGTGGGACGACGAGGACTGGGTCGGAATGCAGGAGCCGTCCAGCCCGGAAAAATGGCCGGACGAGGCGGCACCGAACACTTACGCTCCTGTCACTCCATGGAGGCTCACGCCCGAGCTCGAGGTCCAGGCCCGAGAGCAGAATCCGGCCACTGGAGGATCCTCGCCGTGGCCCGTACCCTCAACCTGGCCGTTCCCCTTCCCGCATCAGACGGTAGATGACCATGACGGCGTCTAATCCGAGTATCCCCGGCCTCACCGCCGAGCAGCTCGTCGCCGCTGGCAGCCTCGTCCCACGCCTCTACATCCAGGCCGCGCCGGGCTCAGGCAAGACTGCTGTCTCCGCCCACCGCTTCGGCCTGCAGCGCTATACACCCTCCGCCGACCAGCGGGCCGTCGTCGCAGTCAGCTTCACCCGCTCGGCCACCTCTGAACTACGAACCCGGGTACTCCAGCGATGGGGGCCCAGCGCACTCGCGTGGCCCCACCGCATTGTCACCCTCGACACCGTCATGTACGACCTGCTCACCCATCTGCTCCGCATCGGACTGATCGAATGGCCCGGTGGCCACCGCGAGCTGCAAGTCCTCGACTCATGGAAGGTAAAGTTCCCGACCTCCAGGACATGCCGGAAGCCGGCACTCGTCCTCGAAGGTCGCCAGGTCGTCGCCACCTCCGTCAGTACCGGCACCGAGCCGATCTACACGGTCTCGCAGGACAACTTCGAGAAGGCTGTGCACGCCGGATTCTGCACTCACGACGACCTACGTGAGGTGCTGGAACACGCACTTGCCGCAGACGACGTCGTCAAGAGCCTGACAAGCCACCTCGAAGCGACAACCCGAGCCCTGATCGTTGACGAGATCTTCGACGCCAACACGCTCGACCTGGCAGTCGTCCGTCTCGCAGCCCGCGCAGGCATCCAGGTGACCGTCGTTGGAGACCCTTGGCAGGCCCTCTACAGTTTCCGCGGTGCTCGCCCCGAGCAGGTGCCCGTTCTTGTGACCGAAGAACGGTTCACCCAGCGAGACCTCTGCTCCTCCTTCCGATGGCAGCGCAACAGCCCCCAAGACCAGCTCGCCGCGCAACTGCGCTCAGGCGCTCCAACCACCGTACCGATCGGATCGGTCGACGTGGTCGACATCGTCCTTGCCCGCGAGTGGAAGCCGTTGTGGGAGACCGATGCCAGAGTCCTTCCGCTCGCCTTCAAGTCGGCAACGGGCCAGGTACAGGAGGCAGCCTCCACACTCCTCCTCAACGAAATCACCCGGCGAACATTCGGCCTGGACGCCACGTACCTGAACGACGCGCTCACGACCCTCGGAATATCGGACCAGGACGCGTTCGCGCGGCTTCGCCCCCAACTACAGGCGATCATGGAGCCGCTGGCCGGCACAGAGGACCTGAACGGGATCTGGGAGCTTCTCAACGAAGCGGTCGCCACCGAAGCGGTCGACAGAACCTTTCCACGACGCCATGCCACGCACATCGAACGCCTCAACGCCATGCGGATGCGACTCCAGATGCCCGCCAACCATCTCGTCCCAGGCATCTCGTGCCATCAGGCCAAAGGGCGAGAGTGGGGCAGAGTGGGTATTAGGCTGGATGACTACGACCGGCGCTCCCTCGAACACGGCCTCGACTCCGCCATCGAGCGCCACCGGACGCTCTACGTTGCCCTTACCAGAGCGAGAAATCTGAGCGTCGCCCTGTAGGAGATACACCGCAAGATCGCAAGACAGCTGGCGCCATCTTTCGCAGCGCCGCCGCCCTCGGCATGGACGCGGTCCTGCTCTCGCCCGACTGCGCCGACCCGCTCTACCGGCGCGCCGTCAAGGTCTCCATGGGCGTGGTCTTCGCGGTCCCGTACGCCCGCCTCGACTCCTGGCCCGCCGCCCTCGACACCGTCCGCGAGGCCGGCTTCACCCTGCTCGCCCTCACCCCCGCCGACACCGCCGTCGACCTCCACACCCTCGCCCCGCACAGCCTCCCCAAGGCCGCCCTCATGCTCGGCGCCGAGGGTGACGGCCTCACCCCCGCGCCATCGCCGCCGCCCACCACCCCGTCCGTATCCCGATGGCCCACGGCATCGACTCCCTCAACGTCGGCGCCGCCGCCGCCGTCGCCTTCTACGCCGTCACCATCCCCTGACCCCCTCACCGGCGCGCGAGAAGTCGCCCCACCCGACTTCCCGCGCGCTGCCCGGCCCCTGACACCGCAGCCGCGGCCCCATCCCCGAGAGTCGGCCCACCCGACTTCTCACGCCGCGCCCCGCCCACTTATCACCTCGCCAGGTGCCGCCGCACCACCAGAAGTCGGCCCGCCCGACTTCTGGTGGTGCGCCACCCCTCGCTGAGGCCCCCGATCGGCCGCCGACCCGCTGGGCTCCCTGAAACCGCCCTGCACCGGAAGTCGGCCAGCCCGACTTCTCACGCGTACTGGCTCCGCTGAGGCCGCTATCCCGCCTGCCGGCCCGCAGCGCCCTTCCGGGACCGCCCTGCACCGGAAGTCGGCGGGCCCGACTTCTCGCGCCATGCCCCGCCTGCGCATGCCTTCGCAGCGGCCGCCGCACAACCGGGAGCCGGCCCGGAGGCTTCAGCCGGTGGGGGAGGTGGGTGGGGCCGGGGCGGCGGCGGGGGGCGGGGTGGTGGCGGCGCCGGTCCAGGATTCGTCGAGGGTGCCGTCGGGGCGGACGGCGTAGCGGGTGGAGGTGACGGTGCCGGTGGCGGCCGCGCGTTCCTCGCGGACGACCGTGCTGCCGTCCAGTCGCCAGCTGGCCGTCGCCTGCGGGTCCGCCACCGAGGTGCGGGAGGTGGTGGCGGCCGGGGCGTCCCCGGTGAAGGTGTAGAGCTGGACGAGGTCGACCGGGGCCGAGCCCTCCACCCGTCGCAGGACGACCACCGCGGCTGGCAGGCCCTTGTACCGGGCCGGCAGCACCGCGCTCAGCGCGACCTGGGGCCCGGCGCCGACCGAGTGCCCGTTCTGCAGGGCGATGGCCGGCCCGCCGGCCCCGTCGGGGTAGCTGCGGTTGGGCCAGTCCACGGCCGGCAGCGGCGCCTGGGGGGCCGTCAGCCCGCCGTCCGTACCGCCGCGTGCCGCTGCCGGGAGGGGGGTGGGCGAGGCCTGCGGCGCGACGTCCGCCGATGTCCCGGGTACGGCCTGCTCGCCGCCGGAGCCGGTGTTGGTCACCACCGCGGCCGGTGGCCGCACGCTCCGGTTGTCCCGGTTCTCGCACCCCTGGGCCGCCGCGATGGCCAGCGCCACCCCGATGGTCACGGTGACGAAGACGACCAGCCGCTGCCGGAGCAGCCGTTGCCGCGCGGCGCCGGGCCGCCCGCCGGGGGCGGGGGTGTGCTGGCGGTCCCGGGGACGCACCCGCTCGCGGGCGTCGCGGGGGTCACGGGGCCCGGGCCGGGCCGGGGGCGGGGTCTGCGGCCGGTCCGGGCGTGCCCGCAGCGGCCGGGTGACCGGTGTCGGCTCGGGCCGGGGGAGTGGGGCGCCCGGCCCCTGGGGGCGCCGTCCGGCCGCCCCGGCGGCCTGCGCG
>NZ_JBHJSJ010000062.1:0-52745 GCF_042268845.1 Kitasatospora sp. NPDC056273
GTCCGCGCCCCCCGGGGGGAGCGGACCGGGCCTCCGGCGTTCCGTCCGAGGTTCCGCTTGAGGCTTCAACTATCAGTAGAATTTTGCAGAATGCAAAGATTGCCTTATAACTAAGGCATGATCGAGGCCCGCCATCTGCGCGTTCTGCGTGCCGTCGCCCGCACCGGCTCCTTCTCCGCCGCCGCCCGCGAGCTGGGGTGTACGCAGCCCGCCATCAGTCAGCAGATGAAGGCCCTGGAGAAGTCGGTGGACACCCCGCTGGTGGTCCGCTCGGGCCGCGGGATGCAGCTCAGCGAGGCCGGCCGGGTCCTGCTCAAGCATGCCACCGGAATCCTGGCCGGGCTCTCCGCCGCCGAGGAGGAGGTGGCCGCGATCGCCGGGCTGCGGGCCGGACGGGTGCGGCTGGTCTCCTTCCCGACCGCGAGCTCCACCCTGGTGCCGCCCGCGGTCGCCCGCCTGCGGGACAGCCATCCGGGGGTGCGCGTGTCGCTGGTCGAGGCCGAGCCGCCGGAGTCGCTGGCGATGCTGCGCGGCGGCGAGTGCGAGATCGCGCTGGCCTTCCGCTACCCGCAGTCCGACGGCGCCGTCGCGCTCCCGGCGCCCGCCCACGGCACGCCGCGCGAGGCCCGGGCCGAGGCCAACCTGGAGGCGCAGCAGCTGACCGCCGGGACCGACTGGTCCGACCTGGTGGTCACCCCGCTGCTGGACGACCCGCTGGTGGGCGTGCTGCCGGCCGCCCACCCGCTGGCCGGGCGGGGCGGGGCGGTGGGGCTGGCCGAGCTGGCGGAGGAGCAGTGGATCGCCGGCTGCCCGCAGTGCCGGGGGCACCTGGTGGAGCTGTGCACCGGGGCGGGCTTCGAGCCGCGGATCGACTTCGCGACGGACGACTACCCGGCGGTGGTCGGCCTGGTGGCGGCCGGTCTCGGGGTGGCGGTGCTGCCCCGGCTGGCGCTGCGGTCGGTGCGTCCTGACGGCGTGTCGACGGTGCCGGTGCGGACGGCCTCCGGGGCGCCCGCGGTGCGCCAGGTGGTCGCGCTGACCCTCCCGGACCTGGCCGAGGTGCCGGCCGTGGCGCTGATGCTGGAGCGGCTGGCGGGGGCGGCCGCCGACCGCTGACGGTGGGTGACGGGACCGTCGGGGTCCGGTACGTACGGTGAGCCAGAAGACTGAAGCGCCGCGAAGAAACGTTTCTTCACGGTGCTCAAGGAGACGGGTCTACCGCTGGGCGACCGCCGGCGGGGCCAGCGGAACCTCGACCAGTCGGTGTCGCGAGCGCCCCAGCATCTCCTCGCGTTCGTCCTCGGTCATCCCGCCCCACACGCCGTACGGCTCGCGGACCGCCAGCGCGTGCGCCGCGCACTCGGCGATCACCGGGCAGCGCATGCAGACCTCCTTGGCGCTGGCCTCGCGCGAACTGCGCGCCGCCCCGCGCTCGCCCTCGGGGTGGAAGAAGAGCGAGCTGTCCACGCCACGGCAGGCTGCGGAGAGCTGCCAGTCCCAGAGGTCCGCGTTGGGACCGGGGAGGCGGGAGAAATCTGCCATGGCTCATTCCCTTCAGAGGCTGTCGGCCGTCGGCCGGGCGTTCGGCGGGGCTGCTGCCGAGCGGTGCGGCGGGGCTTCGATGCACTGGTGTGGACACCTGGAAATATGACTTAAGGCAACTCCATGGACAAGTCACCCACACACTGGCACAACAGTCAATGACCATACGAAAGCTATAAAAACGGGCATAGTGGGCAAGGGGCTCCAGCGGGCGCGGACGTGGCAATCGGGTGGTCGACGGGCGCGCGGGGTGCCGAATCGATGTGCGGGTCGTACGCCGACCGCGCGCGAGCTGCGCAAAAGAGCGGCGTGTGCACCGCGATGCGGCTGATCGGTAATGGGTTGGCCACGTACAGTGGTGGAGATGGCCCCGAAGGCCGTAACTCATTCGAGTGACGGTCGTTGGAAGTGCGGAGGCGGTTAGCGGGCGCCGGACGTCGGGAACGATCGCGGGCAGGTTGGGGCGATCACCGCGGAGTCCGTCGCCGATCGGCCGTGTCGTAGAGGTTCGTACCAGCCAGGAGGCTCAACGTGACGCGGATCAGCTGCGGAGGACGACGGTCATGACTTCCGTTCTCGTTTGCGACGATTCCCCGCTCGCCCGCGAGGCGCTTCGCCGCGCGGTCGCGACCGTACCCGGTGTGGACCGGGTCACCACCGCGACGAACGGGGAGGAGGTCCTCCGCCGCTGGGTGGCCGACCGCTCCGATCTCGTTCTGATGGACGTCCGGATGCCCGGCCTCGGCGGGGTCGAGACGGTCCGGCGGCTGCTGTCCGCCGACCCGGGCGCGCGGATCATCATGCTCACCGTCGCCGAGGACCTCGACGGGGTCGCGCTCGCGGTGGCCGCGGGCGCCCGCGGGTACCTGCACAAGGACGCCTCGCGCGCCGAGCTGCGGGCCACCGTCACCCAGGCCCTCGCCGACCCGACCTGGCGGCTCGCCCCCCGCCGGCTGCGCAGCCCCGACATGGGCGCGGCGCCCACCCTGACGGCGCGTGAGATCCAGGTGCTGGAGGGCATGAGCCACGGCCGCAGCAACGCCGAGATCGGCCGCGAGCTGTTCCTCTCCGAGGACACCGTGAAGACCCACGCCCGACGGCTGTTCAAGAAGCTCGGGGCCTCCGACCGGGCGCACGCGGTGGCGCTGGGCTTCCGCTGGGGCCTGGTCCGCTGACCACCGGCGGCGCCGCCGGTTGCGGCGTGCCGCCGGAGGTTCCCGGAGCGGGCGCCGCACGGGCGTGTGACGTTACGGTCCCGAGGTTGCACCATGGAGGAGTGGAGCACCTCGGGGACCAGCGGACAGGCACTGCGGCGAACCACGCAGCCGCAGGACACTCGGCGGACGGCGCGACGGACGGGACCGCCGACGGCGGCGGGGCGGGAGGCGGCACGGTGCAGGAGGGGCCGGTGGTGCGCGGGACGCCGGACGGTGCCGCAGCGCATAACGTTCCGGTGCACAACTCCGGACGCGGTGCCGCGTTTTCCCGCTCGACCAGGCACCATGGACCGATGCGCGACGACGTCGCCGGTGCGACCGGCCAGGCGGACCCGGTGGAGGCCGAGCCCTCCGGTCCGGGCCACGGTCCGTCGTACGCCGAACCCGGAGGTTCCGCCGGTGGGACCGGGCCGGGCCGCCGGCCGGTGCTCGGCACGGGCGGCTCGCCGCTGGTGGGCGAACTGGTCGCGGCCGCGGTGCGCGGCGAGAACCCGGCGATCGACGCGCTGCTCGCCTACGTCCACCCGCTGGCGCTGCGGTACTGCCGCGCCAAGCTGGTCCGGCTGCCCGGCGGGGCCCGCCACCACGTGGACGACGTCGCCCAGGAGGTCTGCGTGGCGGTGCTCTGCGCACTGCCCCGGTACAAGGACCAGGGGCGCCCGTTCGAGGCCTTCGTGTACGGGATCGCCGCGCACAAGATCGCCGATCTCCAGCGGGCCGCGATGCGCGGGCCCGGCTCGACCGTCGTGCCGCAGGACGACCTGCCGGAGGTGCCGGACGAGGCGCTCGGCCCGGAGGAGCAGGCGCTGCTGAGCAGCGACGCGGCCTGGGCGAAGGAGCTGCTCTCCAACCTGCCGGCCCGTCAGCGCGAGCTGGTGCTGCTGCGGGTGGCCGCCGGGCTGTCGGCGGAGGAGACCGGCGAGGTGCTCGGGATGTCACCGGGTGCCGTCCGGGTGGCCCAGCACCGGGCGCTCAGCCGGCTGCGGGCGCTCGCGGAGGAGTCCTCCTGACCACTCCTCCCGTTGCGTGCCGTTTCCGCCGGTTGCGGGCGGAATGATCCACGGGGCGGGGTTGTTGTCAAGGGCACACGAGGACACATTCGCGGTGCCAGTACCATGGGGTATCGGCGCCTGGGCGGGTTGCCAAAGTTTGACGGGTGCGCGCGGGGTCCCCTTGGAGGATCCTCCTATTCGTACCCGGCTTCGGCGGTCTGCGCGAGTGAGCGATGAATGCGCCCCCACCCTCAGGGCGTGAGCGGATTAGGCCGGCCACGGAAGGTACCCCCCAAATGTCTTACAACGCCGCAGGCGTACCCGAGAAGTTCGCCATGCTCGGGCTCACGTACGACGACGTCCTGCTGCTGCCCGGGGCCTCCGAGGTGCTGCCGAACCAGGTGGACACCTCCTCCCGGGTCTCCCGGAACGTGCGCGTCAACATCCCGCTGCTGTCCGCGGCGATGGACAAGGTCACCGAGTCGCGCATGGCCATCGCGATGGCCCGCCAGGGCGGCGTCGGCGTGCTGCACCGCAACCTCTCGGTCGAGGACCAGGCCAACCAGGTCGACCTGGTGAAGCGGTCCGAGTCCGGCATGGTCACCGACCCGATCACGGTCGGCCCGGAGACCACCCTGGGCGAGGCCGACGCGCTGTGCGCCAAGTTCCGCATCTCCGGCGTGCCGATCGCCGACGAGGCGGGCAAGCTGCTCGGCATCGTCACCAACCGCGACATGGCCTTCGAGTCGGACCGCACCCGCCAGGTCCGCGAGATCATGACCCCGATGCCGCTGATCACCGGCAAGGTCGGCATCTCCGGCGTGGACGCGATGGCCCTGCTGCGCCGCCACAAGATCGAGAAGCTGCCGCTGGTCGACGACGAGGGCCGGATCAAGGGCCTGATCACCGTCAAGGACTTCGTCAAGGCCGAGCAGTACCCGAACGCCGCCAAGGACGCCGAGGGCCGGCTGCTGGTCGGCGCCGCCGTCGGTGCCAGCGCCGAGGCGTTCGACCGGGCCCAGGCCCTGGTCGAGGCCGGCGCGGACTTCCTGGTGGTGGACACCTCGCACGGCCACAGCCACAACGCGCTGGCCTGGATCGCGAAGATCAAGTCGGCCGTCGGGATCGACGTGGTCGGCGGCAACGTGGCCACCCGGGACGGCGCCCAGGCGCTGATCGACGCCGGCGTGGACGGCGTCAAGGTCGGCGTCGGCCCCGGCTCCATCTGCACCACCCGCGTCGTCGCCGGCATCGGCGTCCCGCAGGTCACCGCCATCTACGAGGCCGCCCAGGCCTGCCTGGCGGCCGGCGTGCCGGTCATCGGCGACGGCGGCCTGCAGTACTCGGGCGACATCGGCAAGGCGCTGGCCGCCGGCGCCGACACCGTGATGCTCGGCTCGCTGCTGGCCGGCTGCGAGGAGTCCCCGGGCGAGCTGATGTTCATCAACGGCAAGCAGTTCAAGTCCTACCGCGGCATGGGCTCGCTGGGCGCCATGCAGTCCCGCGGCCAGGGCCGCTCGTACTCCAAGGACCGCTACTTCCAGGCCGAGGTGGCCTCGGACGACAAGCTCGTCCCCGAGGGCATCGAGGGCCAGGTGCCCTACCGCGGCCCGCTGTCGGCCGTGCTGCACCAGCTGGTCGGCGGTCTGCGCCAGACCATGGGCTACGTCGGCGCCGCCACCGTCGCCGAGATGGAGAGCAAGGGCCGCTTCGTCCGGATCACCTCGGCGGGCCTCAAGGAGAGCCACCCGCACGACATCCAGATGACCGTCGAGGCGCCGAACTACTCGGCCCGCTGAGCCACCGGCCACCGAGGGGCCCGCTGCCGCACCGCGGCGGCGGGCCCCTGCCGGTGCGCCCGGGCGCGGGCCGTCGGGGCGGGACCAGCGGCAGTACGGGATACTGGGGGGCGGCCGGGGTGACCCGGCGGGCATGAGCAACAAAGCAGAAGGGCTCGAAGTGACTGAGATCGAGATCGGGCGAGGCAAGCGCGGCCGACGGGCGTACGCCTTCGACGACATCGCCGTCGTCCCCAGCCGCCGGACCCGGGACCCGAAGGAGGTCTCGATCGCCTGGCAGATCGACGCCTACCGCTTCGAGCTGCCGTTCCTGGCCGCCCCGATGGACAGCGTGGTCTCGCCGCAGCAGGCCATCCAGATCGGCCGCCTCGGCGGTCTGGGCGTGCTGAACCTCGAAGGCCTGTGGACCCGCTACGAGGACCCGCAGCCGCTGCTGGACGAGATCGCCGCGATCACCGACGAGTCCACCGCGACCCGCCGGCTCCAGGAGATCTACGCCGCGCCGATCCGCGCCGAGCTGATCAAGCAGCGGATCCAGGAGGTCCGCGACTCCGGCGTGGTCACCGCCGCCGCGCTCTCGCCGCAGCGCACCGCCGAGTTCTCCAAGGCCGTGGTGGACGCCGGCGTCGACGTCTTCGTCATCCGCGGCACCACCGTCTCGGCCGAGCACGTCTCCAGCGCCGCCGAGCCGCTCAACCTCAAGCAGTTCATCTACGAGCTGGACGTCCCGGTGATCGTCGGCGGCTGCGCCACGTACACCGCGGCCCTGCACCTGATGCGGACCGGTGCCGCCGGTGTGCTGGTCGGCTTCGGTGGCGGCGCCGCCCACACCACGCGGAACGTCCTGGGCATCCAGGTGCCGATGGCCACCGCCGTGGCCGACGTGGCGGCCGCCCGTCGCGACTACATGGACGAGTCCGGTGGCCGCTACGTGCACGTCATCGCGGACGGCGGCGTCGGCTACAGCGGGGACATCCCGAAGGCCGTGGCCTGCGGCGCGGACGCGGTCATGATCGGTGCCGCGCTGGCGCGGGCGACGGACGCCCCGGGCAAGGGGATCCACTGGGGGATGGAGGCCGTCCACGAGGAGCTGCCGCGCGGCAAGCGGGTGGACCTCGGGACCGTCGGTACCACCGAGGAGATCCTGACCGGGCCCTCGCACACGCCGGACGGGACCATGAACCTGTTCGGCGCGCTGCGTCGGGCGATGGCCACCACGGGCTACACGGAGCTCAAGGAGTTCCAGCGGGTCGAGGTCACCGTCAACCCGGCGCTCGACCACCGCTGAGTCCTGACCTGACCTGATCGAGGGGCCCCTGCCGGGTGACGGCGGGGGCCTTCTCCTTTTCCCGGTGCGGGAGGCGGGTGCGGGTGCGGGTGCGGGGGCGGTACGGGGAGGGGACGGGGCGGGCGGTCAACTCCGCGTGGCGCTGCGGCGGGTGAGGAGGAACCCGCCGATGAGGGCGATGGCGTAGAAGGCGGCGTCGAGGGGGCGGAGGTCGGCGCGCCAGGCGGTGACGGTGTCGTGCAGCAGGCCGCCGGGGGCGGGGCCGTCGGCGTGGACGCGGCGGAGGTGCTCGATCAGCTGGCCGAGGAGCAGGGCGCCGGCCGCGAGGAGGGCGCCGAGCGGCGGGAGTAAGCGGCCCTGGCCGCCGAGCCGGCCGAGCGGGAGGGCGACCAGGCCGGCCGGGGCGATGGCCAGCCAGCCGAGGCTGTCGGCGGCGCGCAGCGGGGCGCTGCCGTAGGCGAGGCCGCCGAGGAGCATGGCGAGGAGGGCGAGGGAGACGGCCAGGGCGGTGCGGTGCCGGGGGGTGGTCCTGGGCGTGGGTTCGACGGGGTCGAAGCCGGCCACGGGGGCGCCGGGCATGCCCGGGGCGACGTAGCCCTCGGGGGAGACGGGGGGTGGTGCGACCGAGTAGTGCTGGGCGGTGTGCGGCCGGATCGATGGGCCGTCAGTGCCCGGTGCGGGTGCGGTCATGGGCGTCGAATCCCCCCGGAATACGATGAGCTGCCGAACGGTAGCAGTGGTCCGGACAGATCTTGGCGAGTTTTCGATCACAGATCGGGCACGGAGCGCCGCCTCCGTTCCGGTTCGTACCGGCTCGATGCGGGGGCCGGGTGGTCGCGGGCCCTCCGGACAGGAGATGATGGAGGCTTGGGCGTCCGGGCCCCAGGTCGGGCCGACGCGCCGTCACCACGACCGCCAGCAGCACATGGGGGAACGTTCCGAATGACCCAGGCGCAGGGTTCCACCGGCCGCCTCCTGGCCGGCCGCTACCGCCTGAACGGCGTGCTCGGGCGCGGCGGCATGGGCACCGTCTGGCGCGCCGAGGACGAGATGCTGGGCCGGACCGTCGCGGTCAAGGAACTGCGGATGAACGCCAGCGTCGACGAGGAGGAGAAGCACCGGCTGATCACCCGGACGCTGCGCGAGGCCAAGGCGACCGCGCGGATCCGGCACAGTTCGGCGGTGACGGTCTTCGACGTGGTCGACGAGGACGACCGGCCGTGGATCGTCATGGAGCTGGTCGAGTCCCGCTCGCTGGCCGACGTGGTCCGGGAGGACGGGCCGCTGGCCCCCGCCCGGGCGGCGGAGATCGCGCTCGACGTGCTGGGCGTGCTCAGCGCGGCGCACGCGCTCGGCATCCTGCACCGGGACGTCAAGCCGTCCAACGTGCTGATCGGCGAGGACGGCCGGGTCGTGCTCACCGACTTCGGCATCGCCAGCGTGGAGGGCGACGCCTCCGTCACCTCGACCGGGATGCTCGTCGGCGCGCCCTCGTACATCTCCCCGGAGCGGGCCCGCGGGCAGAAGCCCGGGCCGCCGGCCGACCTGTGGTCGCTGGGCGGCACGCTGTACGCGATGGTCGAGGGCCGGCCGCCCTACGACCGGGGCTCGGCGCTGGCCACGCTGACCGCGGTGATGACCGAGGACCTGATCGCGCCGGTGAACGCCGGGCCGCTGCAGCCGGTGATCGAGGGGCTGCTGGCGAAGGACCCGGCCGAGCGGCTGGACGCCTCGCAGACCCGGTCGATGCTCAAGCGGGTGGTCGCGGAGGCGACCGCGCGGGCCGAGTCCACCACCGAGCACGCGGTGCCGCTGGAGAAGCCGGCCGAGGAGCCGGAGCCGAAGGCCTCGAAGGCGTCGGGGCTGTCGAAGGCGGCGGGGCCGGCGGAAGCGTCGGACGCCGCGGAGCCGTCCGAGCCGTCGGCGTCGACCTCGGCGGAGTCCGCGGAGCCCTCGGAGTCTTCGCCGAAGGAGCCGGAGCAGACCGGGAACGGCCGCAAGCGGTCGGTGGGCGGGCTGCTGGGGACGGTCCGGGTCGGGAGTCGGGCCCAGGACGCGGAGCCCGCCGGGACGCCGTCCGAGGAGCCGGGCGCGGAGCCGATCCGGCCGGTGACCAGCGAGTGGACGATGGGCGCGACCCAGGCGGCCGGGGCCGATCCGCGCACCGGCCGGCGACGGCTGGCCATCGCCACCGTGATCGTGGTGCTGCTGCTGATCGCGGGAGTGGTGGCGGTCGTCCGGATGGTCGGCACCGACGACGGCGGCGCGAACGGCGCGGCCTCGCAGAGCGCGGTCGCCACCTCGCCGGGGGCGACCGGTACCGAGCCGGTGCCGACGTCGGCACCGACGGGCGAACCCGCGCCCGCCCCGGCGCCCGCCCAGCCGACCGGCGACCCGGCCGCGGCGCCGGACGCGCCCGCGCAGTCCGCCGGTGCGCCGGCGGCTCCCGTCCAGCCCCCGGCGGCACCGGCGCAGCCCGCGCCGGGTGCCGTGCCGGCCGGGTACCACGAGTACAAGGACCCGAGCGGCTTCTCCGTCGTGCTGCCGGACGGTCTGCAGCCGACCGGGTCGGACGCCAACCGGCGGATCTTCAAGAACGCGGCCGACGGCAGCCAGCTGCGGATCGAGTGGACCACGTCGCCCGGGGCGAGCGCGGTCGCGGACTGGCAGGAGTCGGAGCCGAACGTCCGCGGTCAGGTCAGCAACTACCAGCGGCTCAACCTGGCGGCGATCACCTACCGGCAGTGGACCAACGCGGCGGACTGGGAGTGGACCAACGGCACGCCCAGGATGCACTCGCTCAACCGCGGCTTCGTGACCGGGACCCCGCCCAAGTACGGGTACTCGATCTACTGGATAGTCCCGGACGCGGAGTGGGCAGCCCAGGCCCCGCTCCGGGACGTCGTCTTCAACAGCTTCCAGCCCGCGCCGTAGGGCGGCAGGTCCTAACCGATCAGGCGCTGCTTGGCGCGGGTGAACTCGTCCTCGGTGAGCGCACCGGAGGCGCGCAGGGCGGCCAGCCGTTCCAGCTGGCCGATGAGCTGCTCGCCGGCGGACGCCTCGACCGGGGCGGCGGCGGGCCCGGCCTTCGGGGCGTTCCGGGCGGCCCGGGCGGAGGCCCGGAGCTGCTCGGCGAAGAACTCGGCCTTGGCCACGTCCTCGAAGCGGTGCGAGCCGCTGAGCGCCACCACCAGGAGCACTTCGCCGTTGAGCTTGGTGCGGGTCACGGTGACGTCGGTGACGGCGGCGAGCGGAACCGGGACCGGCGGCTTCCCGTCCTTCAGGAAGAGCAGCCGATGGGTGGTCAGCACGAGCACTCCCTTGCGGAAGTGGTCGGGGTGGCGCCCGGCGGTGGAGGCGACCGGCTTCTCGCCGTCGATGACGGTCGCCTCGACGGCGCGGACGGCCTCGGCCTGGTTGGCTTTGCTGCTGTTCCCGGATGCCTCGAAGGCGGTGTCGATCAGATCGGTCCAGTCCATGGGATCGAGCCTAGGGCCTGTCGTCGGACTCCCGTCGTTCGCCCGGAGGCGAGGGAGTTCGACGGCAGGCCCTGGGAGCCGCTCAGTAGGCTGCTCGGTGAGTGAGAGGAACTGGCATGCGAGGCGGCCCCGGTCAGTTGCTGGCGGGGCGGTACCGGCTGACGGACCGCCCCGAACCCTTGCGCGCCCAGGCGGTGGACGAGCGGACCGGTGAATCGGTGCTGCTGGGCGCCCTGGAGCTGCCGGGGGTGCTGACGGCGGGCCAGGATCCGGAGGCGGCCGCCGCGGCGCAGGCGGACCGGATGGTGCGCCGGGTGGCGGCGGTCGGTTCGACCGCGCCGGTCGCGCATCCGCGGCTGCTGCGCGGGGTCGGCGCGTTCGTCGAGGGCGAGCTGCTGTGGACGGTGGAGGAGCGGCCGGTCGGGCGGACGGTGGCCGAGCTGCTCGCCGAAGGGCCGCTGCCGCCGTACCGGGCGGCCGAGTTGGCGGCGGACCTGGCCGGGGCGCTGCGGGCGCTGCACGCGGCCGGGCTGACCCACGGCGCGCTGACCGCGGAGGCGGTGCTGGTCTGCGAGGACGGCGCGGCGATGCTCGGCGGGCTGCTCGCCGGGGTGGCCGAGGAGGCGCTGGCCGAGGAGCTCGGCGGGCCGGGCGGGCGGCGCCGGTACGAGGTGCGGGCGACCCTGGTCGGCCCGGTGGCGGAGCGTTGGCCGCTGGACGGCGGCCCGGCGGGTGACTGCTGGGCGCTCGGGGTGCTGGTGCACCGGCTGGTCACCGGCCGTTCGCCGTACCCGGAGCGGGACGTGCCGGAGCTGGTGACGGCCGTACGGGACGGGCGGCGGGAGCCCTCGGTGGTGTGCGGGCCGCTCGCGCCGCTGGTGGAGCGGCTGTTGCAGCCCGATCCGGTGCTGCGGCCGACGGCGGAGGCGGTGCGCGAGGAGCTGGCGGGGCTGCTGGCGGGGGCGCCGGAGCCGGTCGACGGGGAGGCGGAGGAGCGGAGCCGGGCCGCAGGGGGGCCGGTGCCGGTGCCGGAGACGCCGGCGGTGCCGCGCGGGCGCGGCGGGAGGGCCGTCGGCTCCAGGGCCGGGAGGAGTGCCCGAAAGGGCCGGAACGGTGGGGACTTGGGGGCAGGGAGCGGGGCGAAGCCGCCCCGGATACCCCCCTCCCTGTGGGGCCCGCTGCTGGTGGGCGGAGTGTTCGTGCTGCTGGTGCTGGGAATCGTCGCGGTGGTGCTGTTCGCAGGCTGACGGCCCGCCCGGATTCCGTTCCACCGGTCCGGGGGGTGGGCGTGATTACCGGGGGCGGCAAGGTGCGCCTAATGTGTGCGTGGGATTTGTTCGAACAGTGGTCTGCACCAGGCCCTCCGTCGCGGTGACGGCAGGCGGAATGTGTGGGGGAGCGGGCGCAGATGGGCGTGCAGGACCGGCCGGAGGCGGCCGAGGCGGAGCGTTTGCTGGCCGGGCGGTACGAGCTCGGCGAGCGGCTCGGCCGGGGCGGCATGGGCACCGTCTGGCGGGCCTGGGACCGGATGCTCGACCGGGAGGTCGCGGTCAAGGAGCTGACCGTCAACCACCTGCCCGAGGAGGACCTGCAGATCCTGCACACCCGGATGAAGCGCGAGGCCAGCGCGGCCGCGCGGATCAAGCACCCCGGTGTGATCACCGTGCACGACGTGCTGGAGCAGGACGGCCGGCCGTGGATCGTGATGGAGCTGGTCGACGGCCGCTCGCTGGCCGACGTGATCAGCCAGGACGGCACCCTGCAGCCGCGCGCCGCCGCCGAGGTCGGCAGCCAGGTGCTGGCCGCGCTGCACCGCGGCCACCAGCTGGGCGTGCTGCACCGGGACGTGAAGCCGGCCAACGTGCTGCTGGAGCGCGGCACCGGGCGGGTGGTGCTGCTGGACTTCGGCATCGCGAAGTACGAGGGCTCGACCGAGCTGACCCGGCCGGGCGACCTGGTCGGCTCGCCGGACTACCTGGCGCCGGAGCGCGCCCAGGGTGAGCGGCCCGGTCCCGCCTCCGACCTGTGGGGCCTCGGGGCGACGCTGTACGCGGCGGTCGAGGGCCAGTCGCCGTTCCGGCGGGACTCGCCGATCACCACGCTCGCCGCGGTGGTCGACGAGCCGCTGCCGGAGTCGCGGCGGGCCGGGCCGCTGGGGCCGGTGCTGGCCGCGCTGATGGCGAAGGACCCGGCCGAGCGGCCCACCGCGGACGAGGCGGCCGCGATGCTGGCCGAGGTGCGGGCCGGGCACACGATGGGCCTGAAGTCGGTCCCGTCGGTGCGTACGCCCACCCGGTCGGTGCCGGTGGTGGACCGCACCGAGGGCCCGGTGGCCGTGGCGGAGCCGGCCGAGGGCTCCGAGGAGCCGACCGAGCCGAAGGCCTCCGGGGCCGCCGTCCCCGCTGTCCCCGCCGCGCCCGCCGTCCCTGCGGTCGCCGCTGTTCCCGCCGCGCCCGTCCTCGCCGAACCGGACACCGCCGGGGGCGCGCAGGACGCTGCCCGGGCGCACACCGGTCCCGTCGCGCCGGTGCCGCACTCCATTGCGCCGGAGCGGGGACCGGCCAAGCGCCGCAACCTGCTGAAGATCGTCGGCATAGCGGTGGCCGTCGGCCTGCTGGCCGCCGCGGGCACCTTCCTGGTCACCCGGCACGTGGTCGGCGGCGACACCCCCGACGACCCGACGCCGACCGCCGCCGAGTCCACCGGACCGGAGCCCACCAGCGACGCCACCCCCGCGGCGGCGCCGCCCAGCGGCTACCACTGGGTCGACGACCCGGCCGGCTTCCGCTTCCCGCTGCCGAACGGCACCCCGTCCTGGCAGCGGATCAGCGCCGGGGACAACCAGATCTACTACAGCCCCGACGGCAAGGTGCACTACCTCCAGTTCGCCGTCACGGTCGGCCAGTCGGTCAAGCCGCTGGAGCACATGCGGCAGATGGAGGCCACCGTCGCCAAGTCGCTCAAGGACTACAAGCAGCACCGGATGGCCGGCACGGCGGTGAAGGGCCAGGAGGCGGCGGTCTGGGAGTTCAGCTACCTGGCCAAGGAGGGCGGCCGCCGGCGCGCGATCGAGACCGAGTTCATCAGCCAGGACGGCACCAGCTACGCGATCTACTCGTCCAGCCCGGACCGGGGCAACGAGTGGAACGAGGCCGAGCAGCGCTTCTACGCGGTGCTCAACAACTTCGCCCCGAGCCGCTGACCGGGTCGGGCGGGGGCGCCCGCTTTCGCCCGACTGCGGCAGATTCTTGTTACCGACGGGTACCGGACCGGCCGCCGAGCGCCTAGGCTGCGCCGTATGTCGGACCTCACAGCAGACGCAGTGGCCACCGAACCCTCCGGCGCCGGCAACCCGGCGGCCCCCGGCGGCGGCCGGACCGTCGCCGCGGCCGTCCCGCCGTCCCTGGTCGCCAGGCTGGCCACCGGCGTCACCGCCACCGGTGAACCCGACCTGGTGGAGACCGTCGCCCCGCTGACCGGCGAACGGCTGGCCAGCCTGCCGCAGTCCACCCCGGCCGACGTCGAGGTCGCCTTCCAGCTGGCCCGCCGCGCCCAGGGGGCCTGGGCCGCGCTGCCGGTGCGCCGCCGCGCCGCCGTCCTGCTGCGCTTCCACGACCTGCTGCTCAAGCGGCAGGACGAGGTGCTGGACCTCGTCCAGGCGGAGACCGGCAAGGCCCGGCTGCACGCCTTCGAGGAGGTGCTGGCCGTCGCCATGGCCGCCCGGCACTACGGGCGGGCCGCGCACGGGTACCTCAAGGACAAGCGGCACGGCGGCGCGCTGCCGGTGCTCACCCACGCCGTCGAGGCCCGCCGCCCCAAGGGCGTGGTCGGCCACATCTCGCCGTGGAACTACCCGCTGGAGCTGTCCGTCGGCGACGCCCTGCCGGCCTTCGTGGCCGGCAACGCGGTGGTCAACAAGCCCGACACCCAGACCGCGCTGACCGCGCTGTGGGCCCGCGAGCTGCTGATCGAGGCCGGACTGCCCGCCGACCTGTGGCAGATCGTGATCGGCGACGGCCCGGTGATCGGCCCCGCCGTGGTGGAGCACGCCGACTACGTCTCGTTCACCGGCTCCACCCGCACCGGCCGCGACGTCGCCCAGCGCGCCGCCGCCCGGCTGGTCGGCGCCTCGCTCGAACTCGGCGGCAAGAACGCCATGCTGGTGCTCGCCGACGCCGACCTCGACGCGGCCGCCGCGGGCGCCGTACGGGCCTGCTTCTCCTCCGCCGGACAGCTCTGCATCTCGATCGAGCGGCTGCTGGTGCACCGCTCGGTGGCCGACGAGTTCCTGGAGCGCTTCGCCGCCCGCACCCGGGCGCTGCGCCTCGGCGGCGGCCTCGCGTACGGCGCGGACATGGGCTCGCTGGTCTCCGCCCGCCAGCTGGAGACCACCGGCCGGCACGTGGAGGAGGCGGTCAAGGCGGGCGCCACCGTGGTGGCCGGCGGGCGCGCCCGGCCGGACCTCGGCCCGCTCTTCTACGAGCCGACCATCCTCGACGGCGTCACCCCGGAGATGGCGGTCTGCGCCGAGGAGACCTTCGGCCCGGTCGTCTCCCTCTACCGCTTCGACACCGAGGAGGAGGCGGTGGCCGCCGCCAACTCCACGCCGTACGGCCTGAACTCCAGCGTCTGGACCAGGGACCTGCGGCGCGGCCGGGCGGTCGCGGCCCGGCTGCGCACCGGCACGGTCAACGTCAACGAGGCGTACGCCGCCGCGTACGGCTCGGTCGGCTCGCCGATGGGCGGCATGGGCGACTCCGGGCTGGGCCGCCGGCACGGCGCGGAGGGCATCCTGCGCTTCACCGAGGCGCAGACCGTCGCGACCCAGCGGCTGATGCCGATCGCGCCCTCGTTCGGCCTGGACGACAAGCAGTTCGCCGCCCTGATGACCGGCGGGCTGCGGGTGCTCAAGGCGCTGCGCTTCAAGTAGGCCCCCGCAGACAGGCCCCAGGGCCCCGCACCTGCGGCGGGGCCCGGTTCGCGGTACCCACAGGCAGGTTCACCCGGTGAAGGAGCGGTGGCAGATGGTGCAGTCCGGCGGTGCGGCGGAGTTCGACTACGACGTGGTGGTGGTCGGGTCCGGCTTCGGCGGTTCGGTCGCGGCCCTGCGGCTGACCGAGAAGGGCTACCGGGTCGCCGTCCTGGAGGCCGGCCGGCGCTTCGACCGGGACGAACTGCCCAGGAACTCCTGGGACCTGCCGAACTACCTGTGGGCGCCGGCGCTCGGGCTGTACGGCATCCAGCGGATCCACCTGCTGGCCAACGTGTTGATCCTGGCCGGCGCCGGGGTCGGCGGCGGCTCGCTGAACTACGCCAACACCCTGTACGTGCCGCCGAAGGCCTTCTTCGAGGACCGCCAGTGGCGCCACATCACCGACTGGCAGCAGGAGTTGGCGCCGTTCTACGACCAGGCGCAGCGGATGCTCGGGGTCCGGCTCAACCCGACCCTCACCCCCTCCGACGTCCACCTCAAGGCGGCCGCCGAGCGGATGGGCGTCGGCGACACCTTCCACATGGCGCCGGTCGGGGTCTTCTTCGGCGACGGCGAGGACACCGACGGCACCGCCAAGGCGGCCCCCGGGAGCGAGGTCGCCGACCCGTACTTCGGCGGTGCCGGCCCGGCCCGCAAGGCCTGCGTGGAGTGCGGCGAGTGCATGACCGGCTGCCGGCACGGCGCCAAGAACATGCTCACCGAGAACTACCTGTACCTGGCCGAGCGGGGCGGGGCGGAGATCCACCCGCTCACCACGGTGGCCCGGATCCGGGAGATCGAAGGGGCCGACGGGAGCGGCGGCTACGCGGTGGACGTGCGCCGCACCGACGCGCGGTCGAGGACCGACCGGGTGAAGGCGGGCGCGCGGACCGTCACCGCGGCCCGGGTGGTCGTCGCGGCCGGCACCTACGGCACCCAGTCGCTGCTGCACCGGATGCGGGACGGCGGCCACCTGCCCCGGATCTCGGCGCGGCTGGGCGAGCTGACCCGCACCAACTCCGAGGCCCTGGTGGGCGCGCAGACCACCGACCGGCGCTACGGCAGCAAGGCGGACTTCACCAAGGGCGTGGCGATCACCTCCTCGATCCACCCGGACGCCAACACCCACATCGAGCCGGTCCGCTACGGCAAGGGCTCCAACGCGATGGGCGCGCTGTCCATCGCCCAGGTCAGGGGCGGTGGGGCGGTCCCGCGCTGGCTGCGCTACCTGGGCAACACGGCGCTCCACCCGGTGACCTTCGCCCGCTCGATGAACCAGCGCCGCTGGTCCGAGAAGACGATCATCGGCCTGGTGATGCAGTCGCTGGACAACTCGATCACCGTCTCGCTGAAGAAGGGCCCGCTCGGCAAGGCCCGGCTCACCTCCGGCCAGGGCCACGGCGAACCCAACCCGACCTGGATCCCGGCGGCGGAACAGGGCGCCCAGGCGCTGGCCGACGAGATCAACGGCTTCCCGGGCAGCACCGTCGGCGAGATCTTCGACATCCCGATGACGGCGCACTTCCTCGGCGGCTGCCCGATCGGCGACGCCCCCGAGACCGGCGTGGTGGACCCGTACCACCGGCTGTACGGCTACCCCGGGATCAGCGTGGTGGACGGTTCGGCCGTCTCCGCCAACCTGGGCGTCAACCCCTCGCTCACCATCACCGCGCAGGCCGAGCGCGCCATGTCGATGTGGCCGAACAAGGGCGAGGCGGACCAGCGCCCGGCCCAGGGCGCGGAGTACCTGCGGGTGGCGGCGGTGGCGCCGGCCCGGCCGGCCGTGCCCGAGGGCGCGTTCGGCGCGCTGCGGCTGCCGCTGCTGCCCGTCCCGGAGGTCCCGAAGAAGCGCGGCTGAGACCGGCCCGACGGGCCAATCCGCCTGCCCCGGTTCCCGGTTGACATCCGTTCGGGTCCGATGGGATAAACGGGCTCCCTGGAGCGGCCAGGGACTCGTCGAGCGGGGGGAACGCGGGCCATGGCCAACTGCACATCGTGCGGGGCGACTTCGGAGGAGGGGGCGCCCGCCTGCGGGTCGTGCGGTCGGCCGTTCGCGCCCCCTGCCCCGGCGGCCGCCGTCCCGCCCGCCGCCCCGCCCGTCCCGCCGCCTCCGCCGGGTGCGGCTCCGCCCGTCCCGCCGCCGTACGGACCGCAGCCGGGGTACGGACCCCAGCCCGGGTACGGGCCGGTGGCCGCGGTCCCGCCCGCCCTGGGCAGCTGGGGTGCCGGGCAGGAGTACGACAAGCAGCCCGCCTTCCAGCGCCTGCTGACCGCCGCGGACTGGCGCCCGGCCGTCAAGGTCGCCGTCGCGCCGACCCTCGTCCTGCTGGCCGCCGCGCTGATCGCGGCGATCCCGAGCGACTACCAGTACGAGTACCGGTTCCAGTCGGCCGGCTTCGGCGAGCGCTTCGGCTCGGCGGTGTCGATGGCCCTGAACGCCCTCGGCGCGCCGTTCCGGCTCGGATACCAGAGCCCGCTGGGCCACGACCGGACCGACCG
Source organism: Kitasatospora sp. NPDC056273 (assembly GCF_042268845.1). Taxonomy (NCBI): domain Bacteria; kingdom Bacillati; phylum Actinomycetota; class Actinomycetes; order Kitasatosporales; family Streptomycetaceae; genus Kitasatospora; species Kitasatospora sp. NPDC056273. The sequence goes on from NZ_JBHJSJ010000062.1 coordinate 17,789, forward strand.
GCTGGAGATCGCCCTCCGGGTGCTGCCGATGACCGTCACCGTCCTGTGGTGCCTGGCGCTCTGGCTCGGCCTGCGGGCCGGGCTGCGCCGGCGCAAGGCCGTGGTGGGCCAGCTCACCCGGGGCCAGGCCGCCGCCGAGGCACTGCGCACCGCCCTGGTCCTCGCGGCGGTGAGCGGACTGCTCGGGCTGCTCGGCGGCACCGAATGGAACCCCTCGGGCCGCGCCGCGAAACCCGACTACTTCGGCAACTTCGGCTCCGGCGCCCAGAAGTCCGGCCAGCCCCTGATCACGGCGGGCTCCGGCTGGCTGGAGGCGGTCGCCTGGACCGCGGTGCTGGCCGGCCTGCTGGCCTTCCTCGTCCACGGCACCGACGCGCTGCGCTGGGCCGCCTGGCGCAGCCGCGCGGTGCGCGGCTGGGCGGTGTCCGCGCTGGCCGCCGGCCAGGCGCTGGCGGTCACGGTGGGGCTGTCCTCGGTGACGGCCTTCGTCCTGGTCGCGGCCACCAGCGAGAGCGGGGCGCAGACCGGGATCTCGCTGGCCTTCCTGCCCAACCTCGGCCTCAACCTGCTCGGCTTCGGCTCGGGGGCGACCTTCCGGGCGCACTCCGGCCTGTCCGGCAGCGACGGCTCCCGCGGCGACTCCTCCTGGGGCGACCGCAGCAGCGAGACCGACTTCTCCTTCTTCGACCTGCACGACCTGACCGGCGACTGGCGCTGGGCCGGGCTGCTCGCGCTCGTCTCGGCGGCCCTGCTCGGCCGGGTGGCGTTCCGGCGGGGGCTGGACTCGGCCGACCGGCTGCGCCTGGCCGCCGTGCACGCCGGGGCGCTCACCCTGCTGATGACGGTCTCCGGGGTGCTGATGACGCGGACCACGTCCAGCTCGGGCTGGATCGGCTCGGCGCGGATGGAGATCTCCCAGGAGGAGTCGGGCGGGCTGGCCTTCGTGAGCGTGCTGGTGGCCAACGCGGTCTGGGCGCTGGCCGGCGCGCTGCTGGTGCCGCCGCTGCTTGCGGCCTTCCGCGGCCGGGGCGCGGGTGCGCCGCAGGGCGCCGTGCCGTACGCCGAGTCCCCGTTCGCCCCGGGGCGGGGCACGGTGCCCCATCCGGCGGTGCCGCCGCAGGTGCCGTACGCGACGCCGCCGTACGGCGTTCCGGCCCAAGGGGTGCCGGCTCAGGGCGTTCCGGGGCACGGGGTGCCGACGCAGGCCGCCGCGCCGCAGGACGCGCCGTTCGCCCCCGGCGGCGGGGTGAGCGAGGTGCTCGGCTCGCACGAGGAGCCGCCCGCCCCGACCGGCGGGACGCCGGTGCCCGGCGCGGTGCCGCCGCCTCCGGCCGAGGAGCCGGTCGACCCGAGCGTGTGGCGCGAGCACCCCTGAGCGGGTGCCCCGTACGGGCACCCCTGAGGAAAGGGCAAAGGGCCCCGCGGGGGAACGGGGCCCTTTGTCGTTCAGCACTCGGCGTCAGGGCCGCGCCGGTGCTGGGGTGACGGCGCCGGGGGAGGAGCGCCGTCGGGTCGGTCGGCTTCGGGGCGCGCCGCGCGGCTCCGGCGTGGGTGGCCGGCCGCGCGGGGCGCGCACGTCCGTGCGCGGTGGCTCGGCGCACAGGTCTGCGCCGGTCCTACGCTCACGGAGCGTGAACTGAGGAACCGCGGCCGCCTTCCGTGGCGCGGCTGCGGAGAACGCCGTCGCGGGCCCCCTCGGTGAGCCGTGAGGCGCCGGGAGAACCGCGTACAACGAGCATCGTGCTGGACGAAGGGCTCGCTCTGCAACCGGTTCGGCACAGTTCGGCACAGAGCATTTCCTGCCGGGGCCGCCGCCGATGATCACGGTGCGTAGTGGTCCGGGTGGTTGTGGCGCACGGGGACGCGCGTAGCGGCGCGGGGAGGACGGGGGAGTGCGCCCGGGCGCGCACCGGACCGGACCGGGGGTGCGACGGCCGGCCCCGGGCGTCCCCGGACTCCGGCCGTCCCACCTCTCGGCCCAGTCGCGGCCGGGGTCGCTGTCCCCTGCTGGCCGGCCGCGGCACCCGCGCACGGTCCCACGGTGCCGCTGCCCGGCGGGCCGGGCGGCGGCACCACGTGCGCCGGTGGACTGGGATGGAACTCCACGCGTGGTCCTGCTGCCGTACGGCGGTGCCCCCGCGGGGGCGGGCGGCGCGTCTGGCGGACGCGGCGCGGCCGTACGTTCGTAGGAAGCAACGAACCGCCGCCCCGCCCGGTCACGGTCGTTCGGACGGGCAGACGAGTGAAACCGGACAGCCCGGTAGAATCGGTGTCCAGACACCCCACACCGTCCGCCGCAGCCGCAGCCCCCCTGCCGGGGAGGCGGTCACGCGCGGGCACCTCGATACCGCTGCCGGAAGGCCGTCTGTGTCCTCTGCAATTCCCGTCCAGTCCGCGCCGGACAACGACCCCGTTCTGGTGGTCGACTTCGGCGCCCAGTACGCCCAGCTCATCGCCCGTCGGGTGCGTGAGGCGCGGGTCTACAGCGAGATCGTGCCGAGCAGCATGCCGGTCGCCGAGATGCTCGCCAAGAACCCCAAGGCGATCATCCTCTCCGGCGGCCCGTCGTCGGTCTACGAAGAGGGCGCGCCGCAGATCGACCGCGCGATCTTCGAGGCCGGTGTCCCGGTCTTCGGCATGTGCTACGGCTTCCAGCTGATGGCCAAGACCCTCGGCGGCACCGTCGACAACAACGGCGCCCGCGAGTACGGCCGCACCCCGCTGACCGTCTCCCGCAGCGGCTCCACCCTGTTCGAGGGCGTTCCGGCGCAGCACTCGGTGTGGATGTCGCACGGCGACGCCTGCTCGGCCGCCCCGGAGGGCTTCGCCGTCACCGCCTCCACCGACCTGGTCCCGGTCGCGGCCTTCGAGAACGACGAGGCCCGGCTGTACGGCGTCCAGTACCACCCCGAGGTGCTGCACTCCGACCACGGCCAGCAGATCCTGGAGCACTTCCTCTACCGCGGCGCCGGCATCGCCCCCACCTGGACCACCGGCAGCGTGGTCGAGGAGCAGGTCGCCCTGATCCGCGAGCAGGTCGGCGACAAGCGCGCGATCTGCGGCCTGTCCGGCGGCGTGGACTCCGCGGTCGCGGCCGCGCTGGTCAACCGCGCCATCGGCGACCAGCTGACCTGCGTCTACGTCGACCACGGCCTGATGCGCAAGGGCGAGACCGAGCAGGTCGAGAAGGACTTCGTGGCCGCCACCGGCGTCCAGCTGAAGGTCGTCGACGCCTCCGAGCGCTTCCTGAACGCGCTGAAGGGGGTCACCGACCCCGAGGAGAAGCGCAAGATCATCGGCCGCGAGTTCATCCGCGTGTTCGAGCAGGCCCAGGCCGAGATCATCGCCGAGGCCGGCGAGCACGGCGAGTCGGTCGACTTCCTGGTCCAGGGCACCCTGTACCCGGACGTGGTGGAGTCCGGCGGCGGCGAGGGCACCGCCAACATCAAGTCCCACCACAACGTCGGCGGCCTGCCCGAGGACCTCCAGTTCCAGCTGGTCGAGCCGCTGCGCAAGCTGTTCAAGGACGAGGTCCGGATGGTCGGCCAGGAGCTGGGCCTGCCGGAGGAGATCGTCCAGCGCCAGCCGTTCCCGGGCCCGGGCCTGGGCATCCGGATCGTCGGCGAGGTCACCAAGGAGCGTCTGGACCTGCTCCGCGACGCCGACGCGATCGCCCGCGAGGAGCTGACCGCGGCCGGTCTGGACCGCGAGATCTGGCAGTGCCCGGTCGTGCTGCTCGCCGACGTCCGCAGCGTGGGCGTGCAGGGCGACGGCCGCACCTACGGTCACCCGATCGTGCTGCGCCCGGTCTCGTCCGAGGACGCCATGACCGCCGACTGGTCGCGCCTGCCGTACGACGTGCTGGCGAAGATCTCCACCCGGATCACCAACGAGGTCCGCGACGTGAACCGCGTCGTCGTCGACGTCACCAGCAAGCCGCCGGGCACCATCGAGTGGGAGTGACCCCTCCCACCGGCCGCCGGGGCGCTTCGTCGTCCTGAGGCCGATGCCTGAACGGCCGCGCCGTCGTTCCCGTACTGAAGGGAGCGACGGCGCGGCCGTTTCGCGGTGCGGGCGCCGCTCTCCGGGAGGGACCTCCCACCGAAAGCGGTCGGGAGCGGGCAGAATGCGGACCGGACCTGTCAGGGAGTGGCGGGCGGCGAGGGAAGGTGTGAGGGATGTCGGAGGCCAGCAACCCGGTGCCGGCCGGTGGGGGAGCGGCCGGCCGGGCCGCCCGGGCGGCGCAGCGGAGGGCGCTCGCGTCCAGGTACGCGCTGCTGCCCCTGCGGCTCTTCCTCGGCGTCACGTTCGTCTACGCCGCCCTCGACAAGCTCTCCGACGCCCACTTCCTGGCCGGAGCGGGCGACCCGGCCTCCTTCGTCTCGCAGACCCAGGCCGCCAAGGCGGGCGGCAGCCCGATCTCCTTCCTGCTCGGTCCCGCCCTCGACCACCCGACCCTGTTCGCGCTCGCCATCGCCTTCGGCGAGCTGGCGGTGGGCCTCGGCACCCTGGTCGGCCTCTGGGGCCGGGCCGCCGCGCTCGGCGGCGCCCTGCTCAACCTCAGCCTGTGGCTGACCGTCAGCTGGAGCGTCTCGCCGTACTACCTCGGCAACGACCTGGCCTACCTGATGGCCTGGACGCCGCTGCTGCTGGCCGGCACGCCGTACCTGTCGGTGGACGGCTACCTGGCCCGCCGGGCCGGGCGGGACCGCGAGCGCGGGCTGGGCGAGGACCACGTCAAGCGCCGGGCCCTGGTGGACGGCGGGATCGCGGCCGTCGCGATCGGCGGGGCCGGGCTGCTCACCGGCTCGCTGACCCGCACCTTCGGCCGGGACCGGACGGCCGCGCCCAAGCAGTCGGCGGCACCGGCCTCCGGCGCCCCGGCCCCCGGCGCCCCGGCCGCCACCGCCCCGGCCCCCGCGGTGCCCGCCGCGAGCGTGCCGGTCGGCGGCTCGGCCCAGGTCAAGGACCCGGCCACCGGGGACGCCGTCTACATCGTCCAGCCCAAGGCCGGCCAGTACTGCGCCTTCTCCGCCGTGTGCACCCACGCGGGCTGCGCCGTGGACGCGCCGAAGAACGGCCAGCTGTACTGCCCCTGCCACGGCTCCCGGTTCGACGCCGCGACCGGTGCGGTGGTCAACGGGCCGGCGGTCAAGCCGCTGCCCAGGTACGCCGTCAGCAAGGACGGGGACCGGCTGACCCTGGGCCCGCAGCAGAGCTGACGCCCTAGGGTCGGGCGGGGCGGGTCACTCCTCGCGGTCGGGCCGGCCGCGCCGGGCCACCGCCGCGACCGCGCCGGCCAGGCCGCCGACGCCGAGCACGATGAAGGTGACCGGGATGACGATCCGCCCGTTCACCGACTGGTCGTTGAGCGCCGCGACCAGGTAGAGCACGGCGATCACCGTGAACAGCGCGCCCGCGATCAGCGAGAACAGGTCGAGCCGGTGCTTCCTCACTGCTGGACCACCTTGATGTTGCCGAGCCCGATCCCGAGTTCGAGATTGAGGGTCCCCTTGGCCGGCTGCCCGTTGGCAGGGCCGATCAGGTAGGTGTGCCGCCCGGTGCCGTCGCTCCGGTCACCGGGGAGGGCGACGTTGCCGAGGCCGATCCGGGTCACCAGGTTCACCGTCACGTCGTCCGGCACGGTGACGGTCATGTCGCCGACGCCGAGGTCGACCTTGGTGGCGAGGGCGGCCCCGGCCGGGTCGAGTCCGGACAGGTCCAGCCTGATCTCCCCGGCGCCCAGGTTGTACCGGTCGTGCAGGTCGGACGCCGAGGCGACGGTCCAGGCGCGGTCGCCCACCGCGTCGCGCACGGAGTCCGGCGAGTGGCCGACGAAGGCCAGCGCCAGGGTGAGCAGCAGACCGGTCACCGCCAGTCGCCGGGCCCGGCCGAACTTCGCGCCGACCAGCAGCGTCAGGCCCACCACCAGCAGCGCGGTGGCCAGCACCGTCGCGCTCAGCACGGTGGGGTTGTGGCCGCGGTCGACGGAGGCGGACCAGACCGCGGCGGCGGCGCCGATCGCCAGCAGGAAGCCGAAGAAGCCGAGTGCCGAGCGCTCCCGGGGGCGCCGTGCGGCGGCGGCCTCGGGGCGGCGCTTCGCGCCCTCCTTGCGCAGCGGGTCGCCCTCCGGCAGGTCGGCGCGCTGCCACCAGGGCTGGGCCGGGGTGCCGGCCGGCGGCACCGGGGTGCCGTACGGCGGGGTCGGCGTGCCGTGGGGCGGGGTCGGGGCGGTCGGGGCGGTGGCCCCGTACGGGTTGCGCTCCGGGTGGCGCGGGTCCCACAGGTAGCCGCCGGCGCCGTCGGCGGGGGCCTTCCCGGCGGCCCGGGCGGCCCCGTCCTGCTCCGGCCGCGGCCAGCGGTAGGCCCCGGCACCGTCCGCGGCGGTGCCGCCGGTGCCCTCGGACCCGGGGAAGTGGCGGTCGTACGGGCCGCCGTTCCGGTGCTCGCGCCCCCGGCCCCGGCGGCGGTCCGGGTCGTAGCGCACCGCCAGGAAGACCAGGGCGGCGAGCAGCAGCAGCGGGAACAGCTGGCCGCCGTCGCCCATCGAGGAGAAGAACACCCCGGTGCCGATCACGGTCAGCAGCACCGCGCCGACCGACTGGCCGTCCACCCGCCCGGTGAGCACCCGCTGGAGCTCGGTGCGCCCGCCGCGGCCCTTGGCCCCGTCGTCGGTCGGGACGATCAGCCAGGCCAGGCCGTACAGGAACAGCCCGAGGCCGCCGGAGAGGCAGAGCACCACCGTGACGACCCGGAAGACCACCGGGTCGATGTCCAGGTGCCGGCCGAGGCCGCCGCAGACGCCGGCCACCACGCGGTGGTGCTCGGTCCTGGTCAGTGGCGGGCGGTCCGGTTCCGGCGGGGCGGCGGGCCCGGTTTCCTCGATGCGGGGGTCCTCGGTCATGGACACCATCCTTCCGGCAGAGGACCGCCCGGCCCAACCGGGTCGAGCCCTGTCCGTACCCTGACTTGTCCCTGATACGGGATGGGGACACACCCTGATGCGCCCGCGGGTGCCCGCGTGGAACCATCGGTGGCGTGGCAGCCCCCGGTACCGATCCCCGATCCATCGCCCCCGACACCGCGTCGTCGGCCGGCGCCGACCCGAGCGCGCCCGACGACGGGCGGCCGCCCTACCGCCGGCTCTACCGCAGCCCGCAGGGACGGATGCTGGGCGGCGTCGCGCACGGCCTGGCGGTGCACCTCGGGCTGCCGGTGCGGTGGGTGCGGATCGCCTTCGTCGTGCTGTTCTTCGCGCAGGGGATCGGCGCGCTGCTGTACGCCGCCTTCTGGTTCGTGGTGCCGATCGGCATCGGCGAGCCCTCGCAGCGCGCCGGCGCCCAGTGGGTGTACTTCAACGGGGCGTTCGTCCCGGCCTCGCCGGGGGTGCAGGGCGGCCTGCTGAGCAAGGCCGGCCAGGCCGGCGGCTGGGTGGGCCGGATGCGCCGGCTGCTCCAGCTCACCCTGCAGGGCGAGCCGGTGGGCGCCCCGGCGGAGGGGGAGGAGGCCGAGTCGGCCGGCAAGGCCGGGCAGGGCGGCCTCGGCCAGCTCGCCGCCCTGGTGATGACGGTGGTCGGCGTGATCGCCCTGCTCAACGTGCTCGGCTGGCAGACCGCCAAGCCGTACACCTGGCCGCTGCTGGCGATCGGCGTCGGCGTGGCGCTGGTCTGGCGGCAGGCCGACGACTCGCGCTGGCAGCGCTGGTTCGGCATCGAGGAGGGCGAGAAGCGGCGCGGCGCCTACACCCGGGTCGGCACCGGCGTGCTGCTCGCCGTCGCGGGCACCATCGCGCTGCTCGCCATGCAGGGCAGCGGCTCCACGCTCGCCTCGGTGATCGAGGCCTCGCTCGCCGTGCTGGCCGGTGTGCTGGTGCTGCTCGGCCCGTACGGCCTGCGGCTCTGGCAGGACCTCGGGGCCGAGCGCACCGCCCGCATCCGGGCCCAGGAGCGCGCCGAGATCGCCGCGCACATCCACGACTCCGTGCTGCACACCCTGACCCTGATCCAGCGCCGGGCCGAGGACCCCAAGGAGGTGCTGCGGCTGGCCCGCTCGCAGGAGCGCGAGCTGCGGCTGTGGCTGTACCGCCCGGAGGCCGCCGCCGAGGCCGCGCCGGACACCATGGCGGAGAGCCTGCGGGCCGCCGTCGCCGAGGTCGAGGACCGGCACGGCGTCCCGGTCGAGCTGGTGATCGTCGGCGACTGCCCGATGGACGAGCGGATCGCGGCCCAGATGCAGGCCGCGAGGGAGGCGACCGTCAACGCGGCCAAGTACGGTGGCGGGGGACCGGTCCAGGTCTACGCCGAGGTCGAGGGGAGGACGGTGTCGGTGTTCGTCCGCGACCACGGCCCCGGCTTCGACCCCGACACGGTGCCCGAGGACCGGATGGGCGTACGGGAGTCGATCATCGGCCGGATGAAGCGCAACGGCGGCACCGCACGGGTGCGGCCGGCGGCGGGCGGCGGCACCGAGGTCGAGCTGGAGATGGAGAGAACGAATGACTGAGGCAGCTCCGGAGCGCACGGCCCGGGTCGTGCTGGTGGACGACCACCGGATGTTCCGGACGGGGGTCAGGGCCGAGATCGGCCGCACCGAGGTGACCGGCATCGACGTGGTCGGCGAGGCCGACGACGTGGACTCGGCGGTCCGGGTGGTCGCCGAGACCAGGCCGGACGTGGTGCTGCTCGACGTCCACCTGCCGGGCGGCGGCGGCGTCGAGGTGCTGCGCCGCTCGGTCGGGGTGATGGGCGAGCAGGGCGGGGTGAAGTTCCTGGCGCTGTCGGTGTCGGACGCCGCCGACGACGTCATCGGCGTCATCCGCGGCGGCGCGCGCGGCTACGTCACCAAGACCATCACCGGCACCGACCTGGTGAACGCGATCTTCCGGATCGCCGACGGCGACGCGGTGTTCTCGCCCCGGCTGGCCGGCTTCGTGCTGGACGCCTTCGCCGCCACCGACACCCCGCCGGTGGACGAGGACCTGGACCGGCTCACCCAGCGCGAGCGCGAGGTCCTGCGGCTGATCGCCCGCGGCTACGCCTACAAGGAGATCGCCAAGCAGCTCTTCATCTCGGTGAAGACGGTCGAGAGCCACGTCTCCGCCGTCCTGCGCAAGCTCCAGCTCAGCAACCGCCACGAGCTGACCCGCTGGGCCACCGCCCGCCGCCTGGTCTGAGGCACCCCGGCGTCCTGGGGCGCCGCCACGGAGCCCGCCCGCCCCGGATCGTCCGGGGCGGGCGGGCTTGTCGGTGGGTGGCCATAGACTCGATGTGCCATGAGTAGCCTCTTTGACGACCTTCCGCTCCCCGGTTTCGAGGCACCCGCCGCCGGGTCGAAGCAGCCCGACGCGCCCGTCGACGCCATCGGTGAGGAGCCCCCGCCGTACGAGGAGGAGGCCCCGTACGACGCGTACGAGGAGGCCATCCCGGACGGCCTGTTCCAGACCGACCACGCCGCCGAGGCGGAGCGGGACGCCTGGTACCGCAACGGTGCCGCGCGGACGGTGGTGGACCCGGCGCAGCTGCTGGAGGGGATGAACGACCCGCAGCGCGAGGCGGTGCTGCACGCGGGCTCGCCGCTGCTGATCGTGGCCGGCGCCGGCTCGGGCAAGACCCGGGTGCTGACCCACCGGATCGCCCACCTGCTGGGCGCCCGCGGGGTGCAGCCGGGGGAGATCCTGGCGATCACCTTCACCAACAAGGCGGCCGGCGAGATGCGCGAGCGCGTCGAGGCGCTGGTCGGCCCGCGCGCCCGGGCGATGTGGGTCTCCACCTTCCACAGCGCCTGCGTGCGCATCCTGCGCCGCGAGTCCAAGCAGCTGGGCTTCACCTCCAGCTTCTCGATCTACGACTCGGCCGACTCGCAGCGGCTGATGTCGCTGGTCTGCCGCGACCTCGACCTGGACCCGAAGCAGTACCCGCCGAAGTCGTTCACGGCGAAGGTCAGCAACCTCAAGAACGAGCTGATCGACGAGGAGACCTTCGCCGACCAGGCCGCCAACCCGATGGAGAAGAAGCTCGCCGAGGCGTACGCGCTCTACCAGCGGCGGCTGCGCGAGGCCAACGCGCTGGACTTCGACGACATCATCATGACGACGGTGAACCTGCTGCAGGCCTTCCCCGACGTCGCCGAGCACTACCGGCGCCGGTTCCGGCACATCCTGGTCGACGAGTACCAGGACACCAACCACGCCCAGTACATGCTGGTCCGGGAGCTCAGCGGAGGATCCGTCGCCGCCGCGCCCAGGCGCACCGTGGACGGGGAGCTGGTGAACCCGGCGGCCGGGCGGCTGGCCGAGGTGCCGCCGGCCGAGCTGTGCGTGGTCGGTGACGCGGACCAGTCGATCTACGCCTTCCGCGGCGCGACCATCCGCAACATCCTCCAGTTCGAGGAGGACTACCCGAACGCGACCACGATCCTGCTGGAGCAGAACTACCGCTCCACCCAGACCATCCTGAGCGCCGCCAACGCCGTCATCGAGCGCAACGCCAACCGCCGCGAGAAGAAGCTGTGGACGGCCGGGGACCACGGCGAGAAGGTCGTCGGCTACGTCGCGGACGACGAGCACGGCGAGGCCCAGTTCATCGCCGACGAGATCGACCGGCTCACCGACAAGGGCGAGGCCAAGCCCGGCGACGTCGCGATCTTCTACCGGACCAACGCCCAGTCCCGCGTGTTCGAGGAGGTGTTCATCCGGGTCGGCCTGCCGTACAAGGTCGTCGGCGGGGTGCGCTTCTACGAGCGCAAGGAGGTCCGGGACGTCCTGGCGTACCTGCGGGTGCTCTCCAACCCGGAGGACACCGTGCCGCTGCGCCGGATCCTCAACGTGCCCAAGCGCGGCATCGGCGAGCGGGCCGAGGCGATGATCGACGCGCTGGCCTCGCGGGAGCGGATCTCCTTCGCCCAGGCGCTGGTGCGGGTCGACGAGGCGTACGGGATGGCCGCGCGCTCGGCCAACGCCGTCAAGAAGTTCAACACCCTGATGGCCGGACTGCGCCAGGTGGTCGAGTCGGGCGCGGGCCCGGCGGCGGTGCTGGAGGCCGTCCTGGAGGAGACCGGCTACCTGGCCGAGCTCCAGGCCTCCACCGACCCGCAGGACGAGACCCGGGTGGAGAACCTCCAGGAGCTCGCCTCCGTCGCCCTGGAGTACGAGCAGGACCCGGGCGAGCGGCCGGACGCCGACGAGGAGGGCACGCCGCCGGTCGGCTCGCTGGCCGACTTCCTGGAGCGGGTCGCGCTGGTCGCCGACTCGGACCAGATCCCGGACGACGACGAGGACGGGCAGGGCGTCATCACGATGATGACCCTGCACACCGCCAAGGGCCTGGAGTTCCCCGTCGTCTTCCTGACCGGCATGGAGGACGGGATCTTCCCGCACATGCGGGCGCTCAACCAGGTCAAGGAGCTGGAGGAGGAGCGCCGGCTCGCGTACGTCGGGCTCACCCGGGCCCGCGAGCGGCTGTACCTGACCCGCTCGGTGCTGCGCAGCGCCTGGGGGCAGCCGGCCTACAACCCGGCCTCGCGGTTCCTGGAGGAGATCCCGGAGACGCTGGTGGAGTGGAAGCGCACCGGGGCGGCCCAGGCGCCGGTCCAGCGCGGCTACTCCTCGGGCTCGTCCTGGGGCAAGTCCTCGTCCGGGGGCGGGAGTTCGCGTTCCTCCTCGTCGGCCGCGGCGGCCAAGCCGAAGGCCGGCTGGGGGCAGTCGGCGCGGCGCGGCGGCCAGCTGGTGGAGCGCGAGGCGGTCTCGCTCGCGGTCGGCGACCGGGTCACCCACGACAGCTTCGGGCTGGGCACGGTGGTGGCCGTCACGGGCGTCGGCGACCGGGCGCAGGCCACCGTCGACTTCGGCACCGACGGGCGCAAGCAGCTGCTGCTGCGCTACGCGCCGGTGGAGAAGCTCTGAGCGGCGGAGCGGCTCTGCTCCGCGGAGCCGCTCCGACCCGCTAGCGCGGGTCCAGCCCGTTCGAGAGGAGCCAGGGCAGCGGGTCGATCGGCCCGTTGCCCTGCGGCCGGATCTCGAAGTGCAGGTGCGGGCCGGTGCTGTTGCCGCTGCTGCCGACGAAGGCGATCACGTCGCCCTGCTTCACCGGGCCCTTGCGCACCTTGTACGCCCGCAGGTGGCAGTACCAGGCCTCGGTGCCGTCGGGCATCTTGAGGATCGTCATGTAGCCGTAGAACGGGTTCCACTGGGTGCGGATCGTGCCGTCGGTCACGGCGTAGACCTCGGAGCCGCCGTCCACCGGGAAGTCGATGCCGGTGTGCCGGTTGGCCCAGTGGGTGCCGGCCTCGCCGAACAGTTCACCGAGGCCGTGCCGGGCGACCGGCATGACCACCGTGGGCTTCACCGGTTCGGGGGCCGGCTCGGCGGTGGGCTGCGCGGTGGGGGCCTCGGTGGGCTGGGCGCCGGCCAGCGGCTGGCGGGCGTCGCCGCGCGAGGCCTGGGCCGGCGCGCCGGCCGCGAGCGCCTGGGTCGCCGCGTGCGCGGCCGCGGTGTCCGGCGCCGTGGCCTGCGGCGTCCGTCCGGCGGCCTGGGCGCGCTGCTGGTCGGCCTCCCCCTGCACGGTGACCGCCGCGGCGGCGGCCACCCCGAGCGCGGCCACCGACGGCAGCGCGACCCGGAACAGGGCCGTCCGGGTGGCCGCCTTGGCGGCGCCGCGGCGCTGGGCACGGGACTGCTCGCGGGCGGCGAGGCGCAGCTCCGCGCGGGTCGGACGGGCGGCTGCATCGGGAGCCATCGGGGGCTGCCTCCTCGGTGGGCCTCGGGCGTCGTCGGACGAGGGGAGAACAGCCGTGACTGTAGTCCCAAGGGCAGCCGTGACTGTAGTCCCAAGGACGACGCCCCGGAAAAACCTCCGGATGTCAAGGGGTCGGCCGGGGGGTCTGTGCGGAGGTTGCGGGAAGGACGGGTATACCCGCTGGTAGCAAGGCCCGGAGCTGTGACTTTGCCCTCCTCTTCGGGGGCGGCGCGGTCAACCGTGCCGGGTGGCGCTAACCTCCCCTCAGGTTGGTTATCGACCGTTAACCGCGCCGGCGGCCCACGAGGCCCGGTCGGATGGTGGACGACGAGGTCCAGGAGGCAGTCATGAGTGTGTCGGGGCCGATCCGTGTGGTGGTCGCCAAGCCCGGGCTCGACGGTCACGACCGTGGTGCCAAGGTCATCGCGCGAGCCCTGCGCGACGCCGGTATGGAGGTCATCTACACCGGACTGCACCAGACGCCCGAGCAGGTCGTCGACACCGCGATCCAGGAGGACGCGGACGGCATCGGGCTGTCGATCCTCTCCGGTGCCCACATGACGCTGTGCGCCCGGGTGCTGGAGCTGCTGAAGGAGCGCGACGCGGAGGACATCAAGGTCTTCTGCGGGGGGATCATCCCGGACGAGGACATCGCCGAGCTCAAGGCGCTGGGCGTCGCGGACATCTTCACCCCGGGCACGCCGACCCGGGACGTGGTCGCCTGGGTCGAGTCGAACCTGCGGGCCGGCTGAGCCACGGCGCGTCGAGCGGGCCGGCCCTCCCGGGGGCCGGCCCGCTCCGTCGTCTCCGTCGTCTCCGTCGTCTCCGTCGTCTCCATCGTCTCCGGAGGCGTACCGCGGGCCCGGCCCGCCCTCAGCCCGCCAGCTCCGCGAGCATCGCCGCCCGGAAGCGCAGGGTGCCGGCCAGCCGGGAGAAGGTCTCGGACCACGCGGAGTCCGGGGCGGCCCCGGCGGCCAGCTCCTCCACCGCGGCGGCCGTCTCCGGGGCGAGCGCGCGCTCCGTCATCCCGAGCACCCCGCTGTGGCTCCACGGGTACGCCCCGGAGGCCGCCGCGCGGGCCAGGGCGGTCACCACGGCGGTGGACAGCGGCGGCGTCCACGGGGTGGCGCAGGCGCCGAGCAGCTGGAAGGCCTCGCCCAGCCCGTGCACCGTGATGAACGCGGCCGTCCAGACCGCCCGCTCCTCCGCCGGGAGGACGGCCAGCAGCTTGGCCGGGGCGCCGGTGGTGCGCAGCGCGCGGGTCCGGGCGCCGCGCCCGGACGGGACCGGGGCCGGGCCGAGCAGCGCCCGGGCCCAGTCGGCGTCCTGCTGGCGGACGGCGGCCCGCGCCCAGGCCTCCCGCAGGTCGTCGGCCCAGCTGCTGCTGGTCTCGTCGATGCTGTCGCCGACCCGCAGGGCGAGTAGCTGCCCGGGCGTCAGCCCGGTGCTCTCCGGCCACAGCGACAGCGGTGCGGCGGCCACCAACTCGCCGAACCACCAGGCCCGTTCACCGCGCCCGGTGGGCGATTTGGGGGCGATCCCGTCGCGCTGCATCTGCGCGTCGCACGCGGTGGGCGGGGTGACCAGCAGGTGCGTGCCGGTGTCGGCGAGCCGGACGGCGGCCCGCGCCCGCTCGGCCATCCGGCGGGCCAGCGCGGAGCCGGGCAGGGTGGAGAGCAGCTCGGCGGCGGTGGCCCGGACGTTCTTGCTGCGGTCGCCGAGGGCGGCCTCCAGGAACGGTTCGTCGGCGGGGGAGAGGCCGTCCTGGAGGGCGTCCAGGAAGAGCAGGCGGTCCTCGGCGCGCTCGGTGGACCAGGTGCCGCGCAGCAGCTCCAGGCCGGCCGCGGGATCGCGGCGGCGCAGCTGCGTGAGGTGGGTGACCCGTTCGGCGAACAGGCCCTCGTGCCAGAGCCGGTCGTCGGTGGGCCGCTGCGGCGGCTCGGGGGCGGTGGTGCGCAGCACGAACCGCCAGTCGGGGTTCTGCTCGGCCAGCCAGCGGCCCGGCGGACCGGCCAACGCCACGGCGTCGGAGCGCAGTTCGCTGCGGGCGCGGGCGGCGTCGAGCAGGCCGGGTATCAGCGCGGCGGGCGGGCGCAGGCCGCTCGCCCGGGCGGTGGCGAGCCACTGCGGCAGCAGCTCGGACAGGTTGGCCAGGGTGCCGCCGGCGCCGGTGCCGCCGCCGGTGCGCCCCGAGAGCAGGACGGCCAGCCGGCGGGCGGCCGGCTCGGGCAGCTCCGGGCGGGTGTCCTCGGCCGCGGGCGGGCCGGGCGGCCCGTCGGCCGGTACGGGCAGCGCGCCGGCCCGGCGGCGGACGGCGGCCAGCGCGGCCAGCTCCAGCAGGGCGGTGGCCGGATCGCCCTGGTCCACGGCGTCGGCGAGCGGCAGGGCGGTGGCCGGGAGCGGACGGCGGTCGGTGCCGAGCAGGGCGCTGGTGTGCAGGGTCTCCCACGGGTCCTGGGTGATCGTCATTCCTGGTGCTCCTGGGCGTGTCTTGTGGGTTTTGTCGGATCAGGGCGCGGCGTTGGGGTGCGTGCATCGCAAGGCGGAGGAGGGAGCCACTGCGGTGGGGGCACCTCCCGGCCGAAGGCTGGGGGCCATTGGCGACCGACGACAACGCGGCGAGGTGCGTTTGTGCCCTGGGGGTACCTCCCGGCCGAAGGCTGGGGGAGCGTCGCGCGCCCGGCAGGGATCCACAAGACACGCCCTAAAGGTTGGTGAGGCCGACCGGGCGCTGGTCGGCGGCCCAGGCCGTGACCGGGGCGAAGCCCTGGTGGCCGTACTCGCCGAAGACCGTCAGCGGGCGGCCGGTGGAGACCGCGGCCAGCCGCCACAGCGCGGCCTCCGGGACGGCCGAGGCGCGGACCGGCACGGTGTGGTGGCCGTCCGTCAGGAACCAGCCGTCCGGGGTGCGGACCGGGACGACGTCGCCGAGCACGGTGGGCCGGCTCTCCAGCCACGGGTCGTCGGCGACGGCGGTGCCGTAGCCGGCCACCGCCTCGGCGACGGTGAGCCCGGCGGGCGGGCCGGCGGGGCCCGGCTCGGGGGCGCCGTAGCGCTCGCGGAGGTCGGCGCGCAGCGGGTGGGCGGCGGGGAAGTAGGCGAGGTCGGCCTCGACCAGGCGGCCGGTGGGTAGGGCGAGGGCGGGGGCCTGGCCCTGGTGGCCGAAGGAGAGCAGCAGGGCCGGGCGGCCGGTCTTGGCGCCGCGCAGCCAGACCCGGCGGGTGGTGAGCCGCTCGTCCGTGGTGTCCCGGGTGCCGAGGACCAGCCAGCGGTCGCGGACGGTGGGGCCGGCCGCGCCGGGGTCAGCGGGGAAGCCGACCCGGGTGCGGACGGTGGCGGCCAGTTCGGCCGGCAGTTCGTCCATCCGGGTGGCGGCGGTGGCGAGCAGGTGCAGCATGGCGTACCCCTCCAGCAGCCGCTCCTGCGGCAGAGCGTCCAGTTCGCGGACCCGGGCGGCCAGGCCGGGGGCCTGTGCGTCGACCATCCGGGCGGCGACCTCCTCCCAGGGGCCGGCGGTGGACTGGTCGGCCAGGCCGTGCCGGACCCGGTCGGCCAGCCGCAGCCGCAGCTCGGCGGCGCCGACCGCGACCTTGGCGCCGCGCTTCTCGAGCCGGCGCCGGGTGGCCTCCGGGTTCTCCTCCTTCTTCTCCGCGCGCTTCTCGGCGCGCTCCTGGCGGGAGGCGAGCCACTCGGAGACCCAGTCGGCGGGCTCGCCGGCCGGGACGGCCGCCGGGGTGCCGCTCCACAGCAGGAGGAGCCCGAGCGCGTGCTTGCACGGGAACTTCCGGCTGGGGCAGGTGCACTGGTAGGCGGGCGTGGCGAGTTCGATCGCGGTGCGGTACGGCGTGCGGCCGCTGCCCTTGCACTCGCCCCAGAGCGCGGTGCCGTCGGTGCCGGTGCCGGACCACGGCGCGGGCGCGGAGAGCTTGCCCGCGGCCTTCTGCGAGGCGGCGTCAGGTGCCAGGGACAGGACGTGTTCGGTGCTCCAGCGTTCCTCCATGCGACCGACCGTAGGCGGCGGCACTGACAGTGGCTGACGGCCCGTCCGCAGCCCCCGGCGGGTTGTCAGTGGCTCGGTGCAGGGTTGGTTCCACAGGCCGGGACGCCGACCTGGCTCCCCCCGATCACCACTCCGCCCGGGGCACCCGTGTGCCCGGCGGCCGACCCGAAGGAGCCCCCATGACCGACGTTCTGCGGCAGCACGCCGAGGACGCGTTCGCCGGTGAACTGGCCGCGCTGGCCGCGCAGGACGACCGTCCGCGCCCCGAGCGCTGGAAGCTCTCGCCGTGGGCCGTGGCGACGTACCTGCTCGGCGGCGAACTGCCCGACGGCACCCGGATCACCCCCAAGTACATCGGCCCGCGCCGGATCGTCGAGGTCGCCGTGACGACCCTGGCGACGGACCGGGCGCTGCTGCTGCTCGGCGTGCCGGGCACCGCGAAGACCTGGGTGTCCGAGCACCTGGCCGCGGCGATCAGCGGCGACTCCACGATGCTGGTGCAGGGCACGGCCGGCACCCCCGAGGAGGCCGTCCGCTACGGCTGGAACTACGCCCAGCTGCTCACCAACGGGCCCAGCCGGGACGCCCTGGTGCCCTCGCCGCTGATGCGGGCGATGGCCGACGGGAAGATCGCCCGGGTCGAGGAGCTCACCCGCATCCCGGCCGACGTGCAGGACAGTCTGATCACCATCCTGTCCGAGAAGACGCTCCCGATACCGGAGTTGGGCGCCGAGACGCAGGCCGTGCGCGGCTTCAACGTGATCGCCACCGCCAACGACCGCGACCGCGGCGTCAACGAGCTGTCCAGCGCGCTGCGCCGCCGCTTCAACACCGTGGTGCTGCCGCTGCCGGGCTCGCTGGACGAGGAGGTCGACATCGTCACCCGGCGGGTCGGCCAGCTCGGCCGCTCCCTGGACCTGCCCGAACTGCCCGGCGGCGCAGAGGAGATCAGGCGCGTGGTCACCGTCTTCCGCGAGCTGCGGGCCGGGATCACGGTGGACGGCCGGACGAAGGTCAAGACCCCGAGCGGCACCCTCTCCACCGCCGAGGCGATCTCGGTGGTGACCAACGGGCTCGCGCTGGCCGCCCACTTCGGCGACGGCGTGCTGCGGGCCGGGGACGTGACGGCCGGCATCCTCGGCGCCGTCGTCCGCGACCCGGTGGCGGACCGGGCCGTCTGGCGCGAGTACGTCGAAGGAGTGGTGCGCGAGCGCGACGGCTGGAAGGACTTCTACCGCGCCGCCCGCGAGGTGACCGTATGACGAGCCCCGAGGTCGCCCTGCTGGGCATCCGCCACCACGGCCCCGGCTCGGCCCGGGCGGTGGCCGCCGCGCTGGCGCAGTGGCGGCCGGACGCGGTGCTGATCGAGGGCCCGCCGGAGGCCGACGCGATCGTCCACCTGGCGGCCGAGAAGGACCTGGTCCCGCCGGTGGCGCTGCTCGCCCACGCGGTGGACGACCCGGCGAAGGCCGCCTTCTGGCCGTACGCCGAGTTCTCCCCGGAGTGGGTGGCGATCCGGCACGCCGTGGACCACGACCTGCCGGTCCGCTTCATCGACCTGCCCGCCGCGTACGGCTTCGCGCCCGCCGAGCCCGTCGATCCCGCCCTTCCTGCCGAGGACGGTGAGGCCGGCGACGCCGAGGAGGACGACGCCGAGGAGGCCGGCGCCGACCCGGTCGCCGACCCGCTGGCGCTGCTCGCCGAGGCGGCCGGGCACGACGACGCCGAGCGCTGGTGGGAGGACGTGGTCGAGCACCGCGCGCCCGGCACCGACGCGCTGGCGCCGTTCGCCGCCGTCGCCGAGGCGATGGGCGCGCTGCGCGCCGAGGGCCTCGGCGAGTCCCGCCGGGACCAGCTGCGCGAGGCGTACATGCGCCAGCAGATCCGCGCCGCCCGGCGCGCCGGGCACCTGCGGATCGCCGTGGTCTGCGGGGCCTTCCACGTCCCCGCGCTGGAGCGGATGCCCACCGTCGCCCACGACCGGGCGCTGCTCGCCGGGCTGCCGAAGAAGGTGCGCACGGACATCACCTGGGTGCCGTGGACGCACCGCCGGCTCTCCCAGGCCACCGGCTACGGCGCGGGCGTGCAGTCGCCCGGCTGGTACCACCACCTGTTCACCACCGACGGGGACCCGGTGCCGCGCTGGCTCACCCGGGCCGCCGACCTGCTGCGCGCCGAGGACCACCCGGTCTCCTCCGCGCACGTGATCGAGGCGGTCCGGCTCGCCGAGACCCTGGCCGTGCTGCGCGGCCGCCCGCTCGCCGGGCTGACCGAGACCCTGGACGCCGTGCGCGCGGTGCTCTGCGAGGGCTCGGACGTCGCCCTGGAGCTGGTCCGGGACCGCCTGGTGGTCGGCGACGCGCTCGGCGAGGTCCCGGACGCCGCACCGGCGGTGCCGCTCCAGCGCGACCTGACCCGCTTGCAGCGCTCGCTGCGGCTCAAGCCCGAGGCCGCGCCGAAGGACGTCGACCTCGACCTGCGCAAGGAGAACGACGCGGCCCGCTCCCGGCTGCTGCACCGGCTGCGGCTGCTGGGCGTGGACTGGGGCGTGCCCGCGCGCTCCTCGGTGAACTCGACCGGGACGTTCCGGGAGAGCTGGCGGCTGTGCTGGCAGCCCGAGTTCGCGGTCCGGATCGCCGAGGCCGCCCAGTGGGGCACCACGGTCGAGGAGGCGGCGGCCAACAAGGCCGTCGGCACCGCCCGGGCCGCCGAGGAACTCGCCGAACTGACCGGCCTGGTGGAGACCTGCCTGCTGGCCGGGCTGTCCGGCGCCCTGCCCGCGGTGATGAGGGTGCTCGCCGACTGCGCGGCCCTGGACACCGACGTCGCGCACCTCGCGGGCGCGCTGCCCGCCCTGGTCCGGGCGCTGCGCTACGGCGACGTGCGCGGCACCGACCACGGCGCGCTGGCCGGGGCGGCCTCGGGCCTGGCCGAGCGGATCTGCGTCGGGCTGCCGCCCGCCTGCGTCGGCCTGGACGCCGAGGGCGCGGCGACGATGCGCGGCCGCCTCGACGAGGTGCACGGCGCGATCGGCCTGCTGGCCGCCGATCCGGGCACCGCCGCCGACACCGCTGCCGCCACCGCCGGCACCGCCGCCGACGCCGTGCCGGAGCCCGACGGCCTGGCCGGCCTGGCCGACCGCTGGGCCGCCGCCCTGGGCTCGCTGGCCCGCCGCGAGCCGGCCGGCGGCCCGGCCACCGGAGCCCCCGGGCTGCTGCGCGGCCGGGCCGTGCGACTGCTGCTGGACGACGGCCGGCTCGACTCCGAGGAGGCCGGCCGCCGGCTCCGGCTGGTGCTCTCCGTCGCCAACGCCCCGGCGGACGCGGCCGGTTGGGTCGAGGGCTTCCTGACCGGCGGCGGCGCCCTGCTGCTGCACGACCCGCGGCTGCTCGCCCTGCTGGACGAGTGGCTGACCGGGGTGGGCGACGAGGTCTTCACCGACGTCCTGCCGCTGCTGCGCCGCACCTTCGCCGCCCTGGAGGCGGGTGTGCGCACCACCATCGGCGGCCGGGTCGCGGCCGGTCCGCTCGACGAGCTCCCGGCCGTCCGGGCCGAGGCCGGCGAGTTGGACCGGGCCCGCGCCGACGCCGCCGTCCCCGTGGTGGCCCTGCTGCTCGGGATCCGTCCGACGATCCCCCGGCAGGCCACCGGCCGGGACACCTGACCCCCGGCCCACGACCCCCGGCCCGCACACCCCACCCGTGACACCCGACACCCACGACACCCGACCCATGACGCCCGACCCGGCGAAGGAGGACGAGATGGCAGCGCCCACGACCGACGAACGGCTGCGCCGCTGGCGGCTGGTGCTCGGCGGTGAGGCCGACGGCACCGGCTGCACCCTGCGCGGCCGCGACGCCGCGATGGACGGCGCCCTCGGCGCGCTCTACCGCGGCGCCCCCGAGGAGGGCGCCCGGGCCGCCCGCGGCGGCCGCCGCAGTGCCGGGCTGGGCGGCTCGGCCCCGCAGGTGGCCCGCTGGCTGGGCGACATCCGCACGTACTTCCCGTCCACCGTCGTGCAGCTGATGCAGCAGGACGCGATCTCCCGGCTCGGCCTGGACCGGCTGCTGCTGGAGCCGGAGATGCTGGAGGCCGTCGAGCCGGACGTGCACCTGGTCGGCACCCTGCTGTCGCTCAAGCACGCGCTGCCCGAGACCACCCGGGAGACCGCCCGGGCGGTGGTCGGCAAGGTGGTCGCCGACCTGGAGCGCCGGCTCGCCGACCGCACCCGGGCCACCCTCGGCGGCGCCCTCGACCGCAGCGCCAAGGTCAACCGGCCCCGCCACCGCGACATCGACTGGGACCGCACGATCCGGGCCAACCTGAAGAACTACCTGCCCGAGCACGGCACCGTCGTCCCCGAGCGGCTGGTCGGCTACGCCCGCGCCCAGCGCGCCGTGAAGAAGGACGTCATCCTCTGCGTCGACCAGTCCGGCTCGATGGCGCCCTCGGTCGTCCACTCGGCGGTCTTCGGCGCGGTGCTCTCCTCGATGCGCACCCTGGACACCCGCCTGGTCGTCTTCGACACCTCGGTGGTCGACCTCACCGAGCAGCTCACCGACCCGGTCGACGTCCTGTTCGCCACCCAGCTCGGCGGCGGCACCGACATCAACCGCGCGCTCGCCTACTGCCAGTCGAGGATCACCCGGCCCTCCGAGACCGTCGTGGTGCTGATCAGCGACCTGTACGAGGGCGGCATCCGGGACGGCATGCTCAAGCGGGTCGCCGCGATGAAGGCGGCCGGCGTCCAGTTCATCGCCCTGCTGGCGCTCTCCGACGAGGGGGCCCCGGCGTACGACCACGCGCACGCCGCCGCCCTGGCCTCGCTCGGCGCCCCGGCCTTCGCCTGCACCCCGGACGCGTTCCCGGAGATCATGGCGGCGGCCATCGAGAAGCGCCCGATCCCGCGGGGCCTGATCAGGGGGGCCGACCAGGGGGCGTGAGGAATTCACCCGGACGCGCTAATCCGCGCGATCGGTGGACCGGCCGTCCACCCCGTCCCGCCGGGCTGTTTGTGACGGTTCTCACCCGGGGCGGACAGGCCCCGGGCGGAACTGCCCGGCCCTGCGGGGATAACCTGCCAGACGGACGTGACGCGCGTGTTGATTGACGTGAGCGCCCGTGGCTGTGTGGGCCGCAAGGCCGTACCTCTGCGTACCCGCACCGCCCCGACGACCCGCAGCGAAGATCCTGCCGTGGCACGCTCGTAGAGACACAATCCGCGACCACGAACAAGGACAAACACGTGGACCTGTTCGAGTACCAGGCGAGGGACCTCTTCGCCAAGCACGGTGTGCCCGTGCTTGACGGCGATGTCATCGAGACCGCCGCAGACGCTGCCGCCATCGCGGAGCGCTTCGGCGGCCGCGCCGTCGTCAAGGCTCAGGTGAAGGTGGGCGGCCGAGGCAAGGCCGGCGGCGTCAAGCTCGCCGCCGACCCGGCGGACGCCGTCGCCAAGGCCGAGCAGATCCTCGGCATGGACATCAAGGGCCACACCGTTCACAAGGTGATGCTGGCCCAGACCGCGGACATCAAGGACGAGTACTACGTCTCGTTCCTGCTGGACCGCACCAACCGCACCTTCCTGGCCATGGCCAGCGTCGAGGGCGGCGTGGAGATCGAGGTCGTCGCCGAGCAGAACCCCGAGGCGCTCGCCAAGATCCCGGTCGACGCCAACGAGGGCTGCACCCCGGAGAAGGCCGCCGAGATCGTCGCCGCGGCGAAGTTCCCGGCCGAGGTCGCCGACCAGGTCGCCGAGGTCCTGCAGAAGCTGTGGACCGTCTTCATCAAGGAGGACGCCCTCCTCGTCGAGGTCAACCCGCTGATCAAGTCCGGTGACGGCAAGATCATCGCGCTCGACGGCAAGGTCTCCCTGGACGAGAACGCCGAGTTCCGCCAGCCCGAGCACGAGGCCCTGGAGGACAAGGCCGCGGCCAACCCGCTGGAGGCCGCCGCCAAGGCCAAGGGCCTGAACTACGTCAAGCTCGACGGCCAGGTCGGCATCATCGGCAACGGCGCGGGCCTCGTCATGAGCACCCTCGACGTGGTCGCCTACGCCGGTGAGAACCACGGCGGCGTCAAGCCCGCCAACTTCCTCGACATCGGTGGCGGCGCGTCCGCCGAGGTGATGGCGAACGGCCTGGAGATCATCCTGGGCGACCCCGACGTCAAGTCGGTCTTCGTCAACGTCTTCGGCGGCATCACCGCGTGCGACGCGGTCGCCAACGGCATCGTGCAGGCCCTGGCGCTCCTGGAGAGCAAGGGCGAGAACGTCTCCAAGCCGCTGGTCGTCCGCCTGGACGGCAACAACGCGGAGCTGGGTCGCAAGATCCTCGACGACGCCAACCACCCGCTGGTGCAGCGCGTGGACACCATGGACGGCGCCGCTGACCGCGCCGCCGAGCTGGCCAACAAGTAAGGAAGGGGACTTAACACCATGGCTATCTTCCTTACCAAGGACAGCAAGGTCATCGTCCAGGGCATGACCGGCGCCGAGGGCATGAAGCACACCCGCCGCATGCTCGCCTCCGGCACCCAGATCGTCGGCGGCGTCAACCCGCGCAAGGCCGGTACCACGGTCGACGTCGACGGCACCGAGATCCCGGTCTTCGGCACCGTCGCCGAGGCCATGGAGAAGACCGGCGCCGACGTCACGGTCCTCTTCGTCCCGCCGGCCTTCACCAAGGCCGCCGCGATCGAGGCCATCGACGCCGAGATCGGCCTGGCCATCGTCATCACCGAGGGCGTCCCGGTGCACGACACCGCCGCCTTCTGGGCGCACGCCGGTGCCAAGGGCAACAAGACCCGCATCATCGGCCCGAACTGCCCGGGTCTGATCAGCCCCGGACAGTCGAACGCCGGCATCATCCCGGCCGACATCACCAGCTCCGGCAAGATCGGCCTGGTCTCGAAGTCCGGCACCCTGACCTACCAGCTCATGTACGAGCTGCGGGACATCGGCTTCACCTCGGCCGTGGGCATCGGTGGCGACCCGGTCATCGGCACCACCCACATCGACGCGCTCAAGGCCTTCCAGGAGGACCCGGAGACCGAGCTCATCGTCATGATCGGTGAGATCGGTGGCGACGCCGAGGAGCGTGCCGCGGCCTTCATCGCCGAGCACGTCACCAAGCCGGTCGTCGGCTACGTCGCCGGCTTCACCGCCCCCGAGGGCAAGACCATGGGCCACGCCGGCGCCATCGTCTCCGGCTCCTCGGGCACCGCCCAGGCGAAGAAGGAGGCCCTCGAGGCCGCCGGTGTCAAGGTCGGCAAGACGCCGTCCGAGACCGCCCGCCTGGCCCGCGAGATCATCGCCGCCCAGGGCTGATCCCGCCCCGCGCGTGACGAGCGCCCCCGCCCTCACCGGGCGGGGGCGCTCGCCGTTTCCGGCGCGCCCGCGGTCGCTCAGCGCTCCCTCGGCCCCGTGGTGCAGGGCAGCGGCGACCACAGCGGACAGGCCACCGGGCCCTGCGGCGGGGGAGCGGCGCCCCGGGCCGCCGCCGGCAGCTCCCAGCGCGCGGCAGCCTGCGGCCGCGGATCCACCAGGACGGCCTCCAGACCGGGCGCCGGGCTGCACCAGATGCTGGTGATGCCGTTCGGCGCCCCGCCGGGCAGCAGCGGCACACCCGGCCCCGCCGCGTTCGCCGCGTCCGCCGAGTCCGTCGCCTCCGCCCCGGGGGCGGGCGGAGCGGCGGGCAGACAGGCCGCGGGCGTCGGTGGGGCGGACGGCCGGAACAGCCCCGCCGGGCGAACCCCCGCCAGGGTCGCCAGCACCGCCCCGCCCACCGCGAGCGTCAGCAGCGCCGCCGCACCCGTCCGGCTCGCCGTCCAGAGCCGGTGCCGGGCCCGCAGCACCGCCACCGGCGCACGGTGCGGCTCCGGGCAGCCGCGCACCGCCGCCCGGTGCAGCAGCCCGCTCAGCCCGTCCGCGAAGCCCGGCTCCGCCGGATCCGGCCCGACCAGCTCCGGCACCCACTGCGCCAGCGCCGCCCGCGCCGCCCACACCCGCCCTTCGGCCGCCGCCCGCGTGGACTCCACCTCCACCGCGACCGCCGCCGCCGGGAACCCCAGGCCGTCGTGCAGCACCAGCGCCCGGCGCTGGGGGCGGGACAGCCGTTTCAGCGCCTTCAGCAGCGCCCGGTCCCGGTCGGTCAGCCGGTCGTGGTCCGGCAGGACCGCCTGCGACTCGTCGGCCGGCCGCACCCTGATCCGCCGGTGCGGCAGCCCCCAGGCGTGCGACCGCCGGGGCCCGCCCCGGTGCCACGGGGACAGCGCCAGCTCGCAGGCGCGCACCCGCACCCACCCCTCCGGGTTCCCCGAAGCGGTGACCGCGCCCCAGCTCCGGCGCGCCTCCCCGAACGCCCGCCGGACGCAGTGCACCGCCCGGTGCCGGCAGGCGGTCAGCAGGAACACCTGCTGCACCAGCCGGGTGTGGACGGTCTCGTAGAGCTCCTCGAAGGTGACCGCCGGGGCCTCCGCGTCGAGGTCGTCCTCCGCGCTCGAGGGCGCGGCGGCGGCCAGCGCCGCCCGGCCGGGGCTGACGGGGCCGCGCCCGGCGGGGGCGGCGTGCTCCTTCGGTGCCTGCCCGGGGTCGGCGGACGCGCGCTCCACGGGGGCGGGTGCCGGCTGCCCTCCGTCGGCATCCTGCGCGGCCGGGGCCCGGTACGGTGCGCCGCCGCGGCCGTCCGCGTCCGGGGCGGCCGTCGGCGCGTGGCCGGGGTCCGCGGACGGGGAGTTCTCCGTCCGGTCTTGTCCGGTGCCGGGGGCGTCAGCGTGCCGACCGGGATCGGCAGGGGGCGCCGACTCGCTTCCGCCGCCGGGTGGGCCGGGGTCGGCAGCGGCCGTCGGCCCGTGGTCCGTGGCGGCGCCTCCGGCCGGGAGCGCGGGCGTGCACGCCCCCTGCGCGCGCCCGGGGGTGGCGCCTCTTGTGGAGGCCTGGCGCGGATCCTCGGCCGGAGCCCCGGGGCTCGCGCCGCCGTCCACGCCCCGCGTCGGCCGGGCCGTCCGCGCGCGCCCGTCGGCGGCGGCCCGCGGGGTGTCGCCGGAGGGTGCCGGGGCGGGCTTCCCGCTCCGGGTGCGGCGCCGCTTCCCGGTCGCGTCCCCGCCTGCCCCCGTCCCCGTCCCCGCCCCCGTTCCGGGGCCGACAGCGGCCGGGTCCAGACCGGCGGGGTTCGCGGGGCGCCCGGTCGGGCCGGGGTCCGGGGGGTGCGGCAGCGCGCCCGCCAGCAGGGCGAAGGCCTCCGCCTCGGTGCGGGTGCCGAGTTTGCGCAGGGCGCGCTGGAGGTAGCTGCGGGCGGTGTTCGGGGTGACCCCGAGGGCGGCGGCGGTGCGGGGGAGGTCGTGGCCGGCCGCGAGGTGGGCCAGGGTCTGGGCCTCACGGGGGGTCAGTTTCCGCAGCAGGCGGCCCGCGTCGGTCCCGGCTTGGTCGGGCTTGCGGTGGCGCTCCGGGGTGGGGGAGTCGGCGGTGGGTGGCGTGGTCATCAGACGCTCCGGGCCGGGGCGCCGGCGGCTTGGGGGCAGGGTCTGAAAATGCGCATAAGCCAATAATCTGGGACACGGCGGCGGTTTGGCGCTTCACGGAGCATGGCGAGTCGCCTTGGCACCATGTGGCCCATGACGCAGCTGATGGGTCGTCCGATCCTGGAACCGCCCGGCGTGTTGGGCGGACGCCCCGCGCTGGCCGACCTGTTGGCGGGAGTGCGGACGGCGCTGGTCGGTCTGGCGGCGGTCGGGCTGCCGGTGCTGGGGCTCTGGGTCGCGACGCCGTACGCGGACGACGGCGCGGCCGCTGTCACCCGGTTGGCGGGGGTGCTCTGGCTGCTCGGGCACGGGGCGCCGCTGCTGCGCGGGCCGACGGACGCCCCGCTGACCGTCACTCCGCTGCTGCTCGGCGTCCTGGCCGTGGTCCGGCTCCACCGGGCGGCCGCCGGGGTGGCGGCGCGGCGCGGGCCGCGCCCGCGCTGGGGCGGCCCGGCGGCGGTGTGGGCGGGGTACTGCGCGGTGGCCGTGGGGGTGGCGCTGCACTGCGCGGGCGACGGGCTGTTCCGCAGCCGGGTGCTGCTGGACGTCCTGGTGGTGGCGTCGGTCGCGGGCCTGGCGACGGCCGCCGGGGCCCGCTCGGTGACCGTCCTCGACGTGCCGGCCGACTCCCCGCTGGACCTCCTCCCGCCCCCGTACCGCCCGGTCGACGGCGCGCCGGTGGTCCGGGCCGCGGCGCTGGCGGCCGGGGCCGGGCTGGTCGCGGCGGGCGGCCTGCTGGTGGTGTGCTCGGCGGTGCTGGACGCGGTGGCCGGCGGCGGGCGCGGGATGGCGCTGCTGGGGAGCGGGCCCGTCGCGGTGGTGGGGCTGCTGCTGCTCGCGCTGGTGCTGCTGCCGAACGCGGTGCTGTGGGGCGCGGCGTACGCGCTGGGTCCGGGCTTCGCGGTGGGCGCCGGGACGGTGGTGTCGCCGGTCGGTACGGCGCTGGGCCCGGTGCCGGAGTTCCCGCTGTTCGCCCTGCTGCCGGCGGACGGGCCGGGCGGCTGGCGGCTCGCGGTGTCGGTGCTGCCGCTGCTGGCCGGGGTGGTGCCGGCGGTGCTGCTGGGGCGGGCGGCGGCGGGCCGGCGGCTGCCGGGCGCCGGGTCGGGGGAGCGGCCCGAGCCGTGGCCGCCGGCCGCGACGGCGGTGGCCGCGCTGGCGGCGGCGCTGTCGGTCGGGGCCGGGGCGGCGGTGCTGGGCTGGCTCTCCGGCGGGGCGCTGGCGGGGGAGCGGCTGGCCTGGGTGGGGCCGGTGCCGTGGACGGGCCCGGCGGCGGCGGGCTGGATCGCGCTGGTCGCCGTCCCGGGCGCGCTGCTGGTCCGGTACCGCACGCTGGGCCCGGCGGACGGCGGGGGCGTGTACGCCCGGCTCGTGCGGCAGGCCCGCCGGGGCGCACTGGAACTGCGCGCCGGTACGTACGCCCTGGTGCTGCGGCTCTCCGGACCGGGCATCGGGACCGCCGACGAACCGGGCCCCGAGGACCGGGACCCGCCCGGCCCTAAGGATCAGGTTGTCCGCACGGATCAGGCCGCCCGCGCGGACCGGACCGACTGAGCCGCCCGGGAGACCCGACCGGTCCCGGAGGCCCGGCTACTCGGCGTTCCCGGTGAAGTCCACGTACCACTGCGGCGCGTACCGGTCGCAGTTCTGGGCGCCGACGGAGGTCAGCGAGTCCTGGACGCAGGTGACGTACTCGCGGTAGTGGTACCCGAGGCCGATCACCGAGGTGGCGACCACGATGGTCATCGCGCCGGTCAGGATCCCGGCGAGCGCGGCCGGGGTGAGCGGGTTCGACGCGGGGGCGACGGGGTACGGGCCGCCCGGCCCGGCGAGCGCGCCGGCGGCCGGGGCGGGCCGCCGGGCCCGCAGCGCGCCGACGCCCCAGACGATGCCGAGCGCCCCGGCCAGCAGGGCGATCCAGTGGAACCCCGTGAACAGGCAGACCAGCGCGAACGGTCCGGCCAGCGCGGCGTTGCGGGCCTTGCGGTGGGCCGGGTCCGCGGGGTCGAGCCGGGGCGGCTGCGGGGCCGGCGGCCGCTGGCCGGGGCGGCCGTCGCCGCCGGGGCCCCACGGCGGCGGAAGCTGCGGGCGTCCGCCGTCCTCGCCGCCGGGGCCTGCCGGCCCGCCGGAGCCGTCCTGGCCCCCGCCGGCCCAGGGGCTGCGCGGCTGCCACGGCTGGTCCGGGGTATCCGCCGGCGGCGGCGCGAAGGGGTTGCGCTCGCCGGTGTCGTCGCCGCTGCTCATGGGTTCAGCCATTCCTTCTCGGTCGGGGCTCGTTCGGAGGTTCTCGGGTCGGAGCGGTCTTCCGCGCCCCAATGATCCCGCAGGCCGATCCGGCGGCCGTCCGGCGGGATGGTCCCGCGGCCGTCCGTCGGGCCGCCCGCTGCCCGTCGGTGGGCCGGTGCGGGCCGGGGCAACTCCGGTGCGGCGGGCCGGAGGAGATCCCCGTCTCAACTACGCGCGTAGCGCCGCCGGGAGGGTGCGGAGGCCGTCCGACCAGCCGTTATCGTGGTGACGGTCAGCAGCCCACAGAGGTTCCCCCGGGCCCGCGTCGCGGCGGGTTTCCCCGGAGTTCCCCCTCGCTCGACCTGCCGTTCGTAGTGGCCCCACCGCCGGTGGACGTACCAGCGGACGGCGCCCGACCTACGGAGAAACGCGCAGTGGCCGCCGCCCCCGCCCAGCACTTCCCGCCCCGTACGCCCGGACCGGCCCGCCTGGTCGTGCTGGTCTCCGGCTCCGGCACCAACCTGCAGGCGCTGATCGAGGCCGCCGCCGATCCGGCGTACGGCGCCGAGATCCTCGCCGTCGGTGCGGACCGGGACGGGATCGCCGGTCTGGAGCGGGCGGAGAAGGCGGGCCTGCCGACCTTCGTCCACCGGGTGAAGGACCACCCGGACCGGGCCGCCTGGGACCGCGCGCTGACCGCCTCCGTCGCCGAGTACCAGCCGGACCTGGTGGTCACGGCCGGTTTCATGAAGATCCTCGGCCCCGAGTTCATCGCCGCCTTCACCGGGCGGATCGTCAACACCCACCCCGCACTGCTGCCCGCCTTCCCCGGCGCCCACGGCGTCACCGACGCGCTCGCGTACGGGGTGAAGGTCACCGGCTGCACCGTCCACCTGGTCGACTCCGGCGTGGACACCGGGCCGATCATCGTGCAGGGCGTCGTCGAGGTCGTCGACGCCGACCACGCCGATGGCGGCGAAGCGCTGCACGAGCGCATCAAGACTGTCGAGCGCAAGCTGCTCGTCGACATCGTGGGCCGGCTGGCCCGCGAGGGTCACCGCATCGAGGACCGAAAGGTATGGATTCCGGCATGAGTGCCAGCTCCACCACCACGCCCGTTTCGGAGAACGTTCGTCCGATCCGTCGCGCGCTGATCAGCGTGTACGACAAGACCGGTCTGGAGGAGCTGGCCCAGGGCCTGCACGCCGCCGGGGTCGCCATCGTCTCCACCGGCTCCACCGCCGGCCGGATCGCCGCCGCCGGCGTCCCGGTGACCGAGGTCTCCGAGCTGACCGGCTTCCCGGAGTGCCTGGACGGGCGCGTGAAGACGCTGCACCCCCGCGTGCACGCCGGCGTGCTGGCCGACCTGCGGCTGGAGTCGCACCGCGCCCAGCTGGCCGAGCTCGGCGTCGAGCCCTTCGACCTGGTCGTGGTGAACCTCTACCCGTTCAAGGCCACCGTCGCCTCCGGCGCCACCCCGGACGAGTGCGTCGAGCAGATCGACATCGGCGGCCCGAGCATGGTGCGCGCCGCCGCCAAGAACCACCCCTCGGTGGCCGTGGTGGTCGACCCGGCCCGCTACGGCGACGTGCTGAAGGCCGCCCAGGAGGGCGGCTTCGACCTGGCCACCCGCAAGCGCCTGGCCGGCGCCGCGTTCGCCCACACCGCCGCCTACGACGTGGCCGTCGCCTCCTGGTTCGAGGCCGGCTACGCGCCCAGCGACGAGCGCTTCCCCGAGTTCCTCGGCGCCACCTGGGAGCGCCAGAACGTGCTGCGCTACGGCGAGAACCCGCACCAGGGCGCCGCGCTGTACAGCGACGGCACCGGCGGCCTGGCCGGCGCGCAGCAGCTGCACGGCAAGGAGATGTCGTACAACAACTACGTCGACACCGACGCCGCCCGCCGCGCCGCCTACGACCACGCCGAGCCGGCCGTCGCGATCATCAAGCACGCCAACCCGTGCGGCATCGCGACCGGCGCCGACGTCGCCGAGGCGCACCGCAAGGCCCACGAGTGCGACCCGGTCTCCGCGTACGGCGGCGTGATCGCCGTCAACCGCCCGGTCACCGTGGCGCTGGCCGAGCAGATCGCCCCGATCTTCACCGAGGTCGTCGTGGCCCCCGGCTACGAGGAGGGCGCCCTGGAGGTGCTCACCCGCAAGAAGAACCTGCGGGTGCTGCTCGCCCCCGAGGCCCCGGCCAACCGCCAGGAGGTGCGCCCGGTCTCCGGCGGCGTGCTGCTCCAGGACGCCGACCGGGTGCACGCCGAGGGCGACGACCCGGCGAACTGGACCCTCGCCACCGGCGAGGCGCTGACCGCGGCCGAGCTGGCCGAGCTGGCCTTCGCCTGGCGGGCCTGCCGGGCCGTCAAGTCCAACGCGATCCTGCTGGCCAAGGACGGTGCCTCGGTCGGCGTCGGCATGGGCCAGGTCAACCGGGTGGACTCCTGCAAGCTCGCGGTCGAGCGGGCCGGCGAGCGCGCCAAGGGCGCCTACGCGGCCTCGGACGCCTTCTTCCCGTTCGCGGACGGTCCGGCGATCCTGATCGCGGCCGGCGTCAAGGCGATCGTCCAGCCCGGTGGCTCGATCCGTGACGAGGAGGTCGTCGCGGCGGCCGCCGAGGCCGGCGTGACCATGTACTTCACCGGCGCGCGGCACTTCTTCCACTGATCCCGCCGCCGGCGTGACGGCGTGACGGAACGACAGAGCGGCCCGGCCCCCTCCGAGGAGGGAGCCGGGCCGCTCCGGCGTGGTCCTGCGGGCCGGTCAGTACCGCGGCCGGTTGAACCAGTTGACGCCGTCCTGGACGCACATGGCGGTGATCCAGATGATGCTGATCGCCAGCCAGAGCAGGGCCATGACCAGGCCGACCGCGGTGCCGCCGGTGATGGCGCCCAGCAGGATCAGCAGGCCGATCAGGGCGCCGAGCGAGCCGTACACGATGGTGGTGACCCGGACGGCGTTGCCGCCCTTGCCGAACTTCGCGCCGAGCGTGATGGAGAGCGCGGCGAACAGGCCGAACAGCACGGCGACGACGATCAGGACGCCGGCGGCGGCGTCGCCCAGCGCGGTGAACGGGTTGTCCTCGCTCGCGGCCCGGGTGGCGTTGGTGGCGTCCTTGGCGACCGCCCCGATGACCATGTAGAGGATCGCGAGCAGCGTCTGCACGCCGCCGACTATGAACAGCAGCACGCGGGCGGTGGTCACCAGGCCCGGCATGGACGGCGGGGCCATCGGCGCGTAGCCGTAGGCCGGGGCGGCCTGCGGGTAGCCGTAGCCCGGGGCGGCCTGCGGCGGCGGGGCCTGCTGCGGGTAGCCGTAGCCCGGGGCGGCCTGCGGCTGGCCGTACGGGTTGTTCGGGTCGGGCGGGTAACTCATGGATGCCTCCGGGCAGTTGCGGGGACGCGGGGACGGGACGCTGACGGCCCGGTGCCGACCGGTGACAAGGGTCACCGGCCGAAGGGGACGTTAGCCGAGCGGGGTGACAGCCCGGCGGCGGTGACGGGCGCCGCGGCTCGGCAGCGTGGTGAGCGTCAGGGGCGCGAGGCAGCCGACGGGTGCGGTGCGGGCGGGACGGTGCCCCCGCGGTCGGACTGCTGGCTCTGCTCTGGTCGGCTCACTGGCTCTTTCCCCCGGGTACGCCCCACCGCGGGTCCGTCGGCCCGTCACCGGGCCGGTTCGCGGCGGGAATGCGCTTATCGTCATCCGGACGACGGCGCCCTGTCCAGCCGGTTCCGCGTGCCGCGCCGAGACTGTGGCGCAACCGCAATGTGCGGTGGACCTTCGTACCCGTCCGTTCACCCGCCGGTTCCCCCGGCTGTTCCCCCGCCCGGCCGCGCGCCCGTTCCCCGGCCCGGCCACCCCCGGAACCGCGGCCCGAGCGGTCGGACGCCCTCGGTACGGAGACCCCCGGCGATCCGGGAGAATGGGGTCATGACTGCCCAGATTCTCGATGGCAAGGCCACCGCCGCCGCGATCAAGTCCGAACTCGCCGCCCGCGTGGCGGCCCTCAAGGCGAAGGGCGTCACGCCCGGCCTCGGCACCGTCCTGGTCGGCGACGACCCGGGCAGCCGCTGGTACGTGAACGGGAAGCACAAGGACTGCGCCGAGGTCGGCATCGCCTCGATCCAGCGCGAGCTGCCCGCCACCGCCACCCAGGAGGACGTGGAGAACGTCGTCCGCGAGCTCAACGCCGACCCGACCTGCACCGGCTACATCGTCCAGCTGCCGCTGCCCAAGGGCCTGGACCAGAACCCGGTCCTGGAGCTGATGGACCCGGACAAGGACGCCGACGGCCTGCACCCGACCTCGCTCGGCCGGCTCGCCCTGGGCATCGACGGCCCGCTGCCGTGCACCCCGCTCGGCATCGTCGAGCTGCTGCGCCGCCACGACGTCGAGATCAACGGCGCCGAGGTGGTCGTGGTCGGCCGCGGCATCACCGTCGGCCGTTCGATCGGCCTGCTGCTGACCCGCCGCAGCGAGAACGCCACCGTCACCCTGTGCCACACCGGCACCCGGGACCTCGGCGCCCACCTGCGCAAGGCCGACATCATCGTGGCCGCCGCCGGCGTGCCGCACCTGGTCAAGCCGGAGGACGTCAAGCCGGGCGCGGCGGTGCTGGACGTGGGCGTCAGCCGCAGCGAGGGCAAGATCGTCGGCGACGTGCACCCGGGGGTGGCCGAGGTGGCCGGCTGGATCTCCCCGAACCCCGGCGGCGTGGGCCCGATGACCCGCGCGATGCTGCTCAACAACATCGTCGAGGCGGCCGAGCGCCGCGCCGGCATCTGACACCCCAGGGACGGCGAGCATGACTGAACCGCGATCGGCCCGGTCCCGCCGCAGGCCGGTCAAGACCACCGGCACCCTGCCGCCCGAGGGCTCGGCCGCGGCCCTCGGACGCGATCACGCCCTGCCGGTCCGGCAGTGGCCGATCACGCTCGTCCTGCTGGTCGTCGGCGCCGGCCTCGCGGTCACCTGGTTCGCCGACTTCAAGGACGGTTTCAAGTACGGGCTGCTGATCCTCGGCGGCGGCGTGCTGCTCGGTGCGGTGCTGCGGCTGGTGCTGCCCGAGGTCGGGATGCTGGCGGTGCGCAGCCGCTTCACCGACGTGATCGTGCTGAGCTTCCTGGGCCTCTCGATCGTGCTGCTGACCCTGGTGGCGCAGCCGAACCCGTGGGTGCAGATCCCGTTGCTCGACAACATCGGCCAGCTGATGGGCCGGCCCCGGCACTGACCCGCGGCCCGTGACGGCCCCCGCCCGACGCCATGGAAATCCAGGGCCCGGGCGGGGGCCGCCTTTCTTCTGTGACGCATCAGCCACGCCGGGACACCAGGCGTACGCTTCCCTTTGCGATAACCTGACGCCGGTCTCTCGACGTCGAGAGAGATCATCCTGGCTCCAGTGCCGGTGTGCCTGGGGCGCCTGGCGATTTGCTGGAGAAGGTAGAAATGACCCGCACCCCCGTCAACGTCACCATCACCGGCGCGGCCGGCCAGATCGGCTACGCGCTGCTCTTCCGCATCGCCTCGGGCCACCTGCTCGGCGCCGACGTGCCGGTGAACCTGCGCCTCCTGGAGATCCCGCAGGGCCTCAAGGCCGCCGAGGGCACCGCCATGGAGCTCGTCGACTGCGCCTTCCCGCTGCTGCGCGACATCACCATCACGGACAACCCGAACGAGGCCTTCGACGGCGCCAACGTCGCGCTGCTGGTCGGCGCCCGTCCGCGCACCGCGGGCATGGAGCGCGGCGACCTGCTGCAGGCCAACGGCGGCATCTTCGGCCCGCAGGGCAAGGCCATCAACGACCACGCCGCGGACGACATCAAGGTCCTGGTCGTCGGCAACCCGGCCAACACCAACGCCCTGATCGCCCAGCGCAACGCCCCGGACGTCCCGGCCGAGCGCTTCACCGCGATGACCCGCCTGGACCACAACCGCGCCGTCGGCCAGCTGTCCGCCAAGACCGGCGCCCTGGTCTCGGACATCAAGCGCGTCACCATCTGGGGCAACCACTCCGCGACCCAGTACCCGGACGTCTTCCAGGCCGAGATCGCCGGCAAGCCGGCCTTCGAGGCCGTCGGCAGCGACCTGGCCTGGCTGGAGAACGACTTCATCCCGACCGTCGCCAAGCGCGGCGCCGCCATCATCGAGGCCCGTGGCGCCTCCTCGGCCGCCTCGGCCGCCAACGCCGCCATCGACCACGTGCACACCTGGGTCAACGGCACCGCCGAGGGCGACTGGACCTCCATGGGTGTCGTCTCCGACGGCTCCTACGGCGTTCCGGAGGGCCTGATCTCCTCCTTCCCGGTCACCACCAAGGACGGCAGGTTCGAGATCGTCCAGGGCCTGGAGATCTCCGACTTCTCGCGCGCCCGCATCGACGCCTCGGTCAAGGAGCTGACCGAGGAGCGCGACGCGGTCCAGGAGCTGGGCCTCATCTGAGCCCGCCCCGCACGGCTCCACCGGCGGCCCGCCGCTTCCTTCCCG
>NZ_JBHJSJ010000063.1:0-36503 GCF_042268845.1 Kitasatospora sp. NPDC056273
GCAGGGGGGACCCTGTGGGAGAGTAGGACGCCGCCGAACAATTCTTCAGAAGAACCCCCATCCGGGTCCCGGATGGGGGTTCTTCGCATTTCCGGGCCGATGTCGGACACCACCGCACCCCGACCCCTCCGGGACCCCTCCCGAACGACCCCCGCCGAGTGGCTGGTCCACCGTCAATATGCCGCTAAAACCGCCTGATCAGCGCACTGATCAGCGGAAAATCGCGTCGCACGCCGTAGTCTCGAAGGCAGGGGGAACAGGTGTCCGGGGGTGTTCTCCGGGCCGGGTCGGATCAAGAATGGTGCTCATGGGACGAGGCAGGCTGCGCATCTACCTCGGGGCGGCCCCCGGGGTCGGCAAGACGTACGCCATGCTCGCCGAGGCGCACCGGCGGCAGGAGCGGGGCACGGACGTGGTGGTCGCGTTCGTGGAGGACCACGGCCGCCGGCGGACCGCGGACATGGTCGCGGGGCTGGAGGTCGTGCTGCGGCAGCAGGTGGTGCACCGCGGTGCCCGGTTCTCCGAGATGGACCTGGACGCCGTCCTGGCGCGCCGCCCGCAGGTGGCCCTGGTGGACGAGCTGGCCCACACCAACGTCCCCGGCTGCCGCAACGAGAAGCGCTGGCAGGACGTCGAGGAGCTGCTGGCGGCCGGGATCGACGTGATCTCCACCGTCAACGTGCAGCACCTGGAGTCGCTGGGCGACGCCGTCGAGGGCATCACCGGGGTGCGCCAGCGCGAGGCCGTCCCGGACGAGGTGGTCCGGCGGGCGGACCAGATCGAGCTGGTGGACATGTCCCCGCAGGCGCTGCGGCGCCGGCTGGCGCACGGCAACGTGTACGCGCCGGAGAAGATCGACGCCGCCCTCGCCAACTACTTCCGCCCGGGCAACCTGACCGCGCTGCGCGAGCTGGCGCTGCTGTGGACCGCGGACCGGGTGGACGAGTACCTCCAGAAGTACCGGGCCGAGCAGGGCATCGAGGGCACCTGGCAGGCCAGGGAGCGGATTGTGGTGGGCCTGACCGGCGGGCCCGAGGGGGCGACGCTGATCCGCCGGGCGGCCCGGATCGCCGCCAGGGTCTCCGGCGGCGAGCTGCTCGCCGTGCACATCTCCCGCTCGGACGGGCTGGTGGGATCCGGCTCGCCGCAGACGCTGATCGAGCAGCGCGCGCTGGTGGAGAGCCTCGGCGGCTCCTTCCACGCCGTCCTCGGCGACGACCCGGCCGGCGGGCTGCTGGACTTCGCCCGGGGCGTGAACGCCACCCAGATCGTGCTGGGCACCAGTCGGCGGCCCGGCTGGCAGTACCTGTACGGGCCGGGCGTCGGCACCGTCGTGACCCGGGAGGCCGGGGACATCGACGTCCACATGGTCACCCACGAGCACGCCGGGCACGGGCGGCGCGGCAAGATACCGGTCCGCCGGATCACCGACCTGGGCCGCACCCGGACGGTCGGCGGCTGGCTGATCGGACTGGTCGGGCCGCCGCTGCTGGCGATCGTGCTGACCGCGATCGGCGGGCTGGGGCTCTCCACCGACATGCTGCTGTTCCTGTCGCTGACGGTGTGCGCGGCGCTGGTCGGCGGGCTGCTGCCGGCGATCGGCTCGGCGCTGGTCGCCTCCTCGGTCCTGAACTACTACTTCACCCCGCCGCTGCACACCTTCACCATCAACGAGCCGCAGAACATCATGGCGGTGGCGATATTCACCATCGTCGGCATATCGGTGGCGTCGGTGGTGGACCTCGCGGCCCGGCGCACCCAGCAGGCCGCCCGCAGCCAGACCGAGGCGCAGACGCTCAGCGCGCTGGCCGGCACGGTGCTGCGCGGCGCGCCCAACGGCGACGGGGTGCTGACCGCGCTGATGGAGCAGGTCCGGGAGACCTTCGGGCAGGAGAGCGCCGCGCTGCTGGAACGGCCGGACCCGCTCTCCGCCTGGGCGCCGGTGGCGACCGCCGGCCCGCGCCCGCCGGAGCGGCCGGAGGAGGCCGACGTGGACGTCCCGGTCGGCGACAGCCTGGCGCTGGTGCTGCGCGGCCGGGTGCTGCCCGGGGCGGACCGGCGCCTGCTCGGGGCGTTCGCCGCCCAGGCCGCCGTGGTGCTGGAGCGCCGCCGGCTGGCCCGGGAGGCCGCCGAGGCCCGCCGGGAGGCCGAGGGCAACCGGATCCGGACGGCTCTGCTGGCCGCCGTCTCGCACGACCTGCGCACCCCGTTGGCGGGCATCAAGGCCTCGGTGAGCTCGCTGCGCTCGGCCGACGTCGACTGGGCCCCGGAGGACGAGGCCGAGCTGCTGGCCGGCATCGAGGCCGGGGCCGACCGGCTGGACCACCTGATCAACAACCTGCTCGACATGAGCCGCCTGCAGACCGGGACCGTCACCCCGCTGATCCAGGAGACCGACCTGGACGAGGTGGTGCCGTTCGCGCTCGGCGGGGTGCCGCTGGAGTCCGTCCGGCTGGAGGTCCCGGAGACGCTGCCGATGGTCCGGGCCGACGGCGGGCTGCTGGAGCGCTCGCTGGCCAACCTGGTGGAGAACGCCGTCAAGTACAGCCCGGACGGGGTCAGGGTGCTGGTCAAGGCCGACGAGCTGCGGCAGCCGGGGCGGCCGGCCCGGGTCGAGCTGCGGATCGTGGACCGCGGCCCGGGGGTGCCCGAGGACGCCAAGGAGCGGATCTTCGCTCCGTTCCAGCGCTACGGGGACGCGCCGCGCGGCGCCGGGGTGGGCCTCGGACTCGCGGTGGCGCGCGGCTTCGTCGAGGCGATGGACGGTACCGTCACCGCCGAGGACACCCCGGGCGGCGGACTCACCATGGTCGTCAGCCTGCCCGTGGTCGAACGGCCGCCCGAACCGGGGGAGCGGGGCGGCGAGGGTGGCGGCCCGCTCCCGGACCTGATCACCTGAGAACCGGCGGCGCACCGGCCGGGCCGTCGCTCCTCCGGGGGCCGGCGCGCCTCCCGGGCCGTACGCCGCACAGCACGTCGCACGTCGCACCGAACGTCGTAGAGCAGCCCCCAGTCCGTAAGTCAGACAGCCCTGAAAGGCGGAGCCCGTAAATGACCCGGGTCCTCGTCGTGGACGACGAACCGCAGATCGTCCGCGCGCTGGTGATCAACCTCAAGGCCCGCAAGTACGAGGTGGACGCGGCCCATGACGGCGCGAGCGCCCTGGAGCTGGCCGCGGCCCGCCATCCGGACGTGGTCGTCCTCGACCTGGGCCTGCCCGACATGGACGGGGTCGAGGTGATCCGCGGCCTGCGCGGCTGGACCCGGGTGCCGATCATCGTGCTGTCGGCCCGGCACGCCTCGGACGAGAAGGTCGAGGCGCTGGACGCGGGCGCCGACGACTACGTCACCAAGCCGTTCGGCATGGACGAGCTGCTCGCCCGGATGCGGGCCGCCGTGCGGCGGGCCGAGCCGGTGGCCGGGGAGGCCGACTCGCTGGTCGTCACCGAGTCCTTCACCGTCGACCTCGCGGCCAAGAAGGTCAACCGGGACGGCGCCGACGTACGCCTCACGCCGACCGAGTGGCACCTGCTGGAGGTACTGGTCCGCAACGCCGGGCGGCTGGTCAGCCAGACCCAGCTGCTCCAGGAGGTCTGGGGCCCGGCCTACCGCACCGAGACCAACTACCTGCGGGTCTACCTCGCCCAGCTGCGCCGCAAGCTGGAGCGCGACCCCTCGCACCCGCGGCACTTCATCACCGAACCGGGCATGGGGTACCGCTTCGAGAGCTGACCGTGACCGCCCCCGGCGGCCGTGCGGCCTGCCGCCGGGGGGCCGGAACCCGGTACCCTTCCGACATGAGTGGTGACAACAGCAGCGGCCCGCCGCAGGGGCGGTTCCGCCGCATGCTCAGCCGGCTGACCTCCTCGGCCGAGGAACTGGACGCCGAGGAGCTGCGTCAGGAGATCGCCGCGGAGTCCGGCTGCACGCCGATCGCCGGCTGCGGGGACCGCGAGCTGGTCACCGTCGCGGGCACGCTGCGCACGGTGACGCTCCGCCCGAGGGCGGGGGTGCCCGCCCTGGAGGCCGAACTCTTCGACGGTACCGAGGCGCTGGACGTGGTCTGGCTCGGCCGCCGCTCGATCGCCGGGATAGAGCCCGGCCGCCGGCTGGTCGCCAGCGGCCGGATCAGTCACGCACGCGGGCGCCGCGTGCTGTTCAACCCCCGCTATGAGCTGCGTCCGGTCGGACACGGGAGCGAATGAGCGTGAGCAACCAGCCCGGCGGCGAGGCCGCCGCCCAGCTCGACCTGGCGGTCGACCCCGCGGACGCGGAGGCCGCCCGCAGGGCCGCCTCCAAGGAGGCGGCCGACACCGTGCTCCAGGCCTTCGGCGGCGTGCGCGGCATGATCGACATGACGCTGCCCGGCCTGGTCTTCATCGTCACCTACAACCTGACCCACCAGGTCAGCACCTCGGCCTGGGCCGCGCTGGGCCTGAGCGCCCTGTTCGTGGTGGCCCGGCTGGCGAAGCGGCAGACCATCCAGCACGCCTTCAGCGGGGTGTTCGGGGTCGCGCTCGGCGCCTGGATCTCGATGAAGAGCGGCAAGGCCGAGGACTTCTACCTGCCCGGCCTGCTCTGGAACGTCGGCTACTGCGTCGCCCTGGCGACCTCCGCCCTGGCGCGCTGGCCGATGATCGGGGTGATGCTCGGCCCGATCACCGGCGAGATGTTCACCTGGCGCAAGGAGAACCCGGGCCGGCTGGCCGCCTACACCAAGGCGACCTGGGCCTGGGTGCTGATCATGGGCGCCAAGCCGGTGATCCTCTTCCCGCTGTACTTCACCCACAACGTCAACCTGCTGGGCTGGCTGAAGGTCGCCCTCGGCATCCCGCCGCTGCTGCTGGCGATGTACGTGACCTGGCAGATCCTGCTGAAGGCGCCGCCGCCGATCAAGGCGCAGCTGGACGAGGAGGAGGAGCCGGCGAAGTAGCCGCCTCCCGCCCGTCCCGAACGACGGAGAAGGGCCCGTACCCCGAGGGGTGCGGGCCCTTCTCCGTGTCGCGCGCTCCGGGGCTACTGGGCGCCCGAGATGGCCGAGAGGAGCTCTTCCAGCTCCTCCTCGCGCTCCTGCGCGGCGACGAAGAGCAGTTCGTCGCCGCCCTCCAGGGTGTCGTCCTTGCCCGGCACCAGCACCCTGCCCTCGCGGATGATGGTCACCAGCGCGGTGTCCTGCGGCCAGGCCACGTCGCCGACCCGGGTGCCGACCAGCTCGGTGTCGGAGGCCAGGGTCAGCTCGACCAGGTTGGCGTTGCCCTGGCTGAAGCGCATCAGGCGGACCAGGTCGCCGACGCTGACCGCCTCCTCGACCAGCGCGGACATCAGCCGCGGGGTGGAGACGGCGACGTCCACGCCCCAGGACTCGTTGAAGAGCCACTCGTTCTTGGGGTTGTTCACCCGGGCGACCACCCGCGGCACCGCGTACTCGGTCTTGGCGAGCAGCGAGACGACCAGGTTGACCTTGTCGTCACCGGTCGCGGCGATCACCACGTGGCAGCGCTGGAGCGCGGCTTCGTCCAGCGAGGTGATCTCGCAGGCGTCGGCCAGCAGCCACTCCGCCATCGGGACCCGCTCCACCGAGATGGAGTTCGGGTTCTTGTCTATCAGCAGGACCTCGTGGCCGTTCTCCAGCAGCTCGCCCGCGATCGAGCGGCCCACGGCTCCGGCCCCGGCAATGGCGACCCGCATCAGTGACCCTCCTCCTTCGGCCCCTGCGCGAACGCGGCCTCGACGGCCGTCAGGTCGGCCCGGCGCAGCATCACGTGCACCAGGTCGCCCTCCTGCACCACCATCTGCGGCGAGGGGAGCACCCCCTCGCCGAGCCGGGTGACGAACGCCACCCGGGTGCCGGAGGCCTCCTCCAGCTCGCCGATCCGGTGGCCGATCCAGCGCGGGTCGTACGCGACCTCGGCGAGCTGGACGCCACCGCTCGGGTCCTGCCACAGCGGCTCGGCGCCGCTCGGCAGCAGCCGGCGCAGCATCTGGTCGGCGGTCCAGCGGACCGTCGCCACGGTGGGGATGCCCAGGCGCTGGTACACCTCGGCGCGGCGGGGGTCGTAGATCCGGGCGGCGACGTTCTCGACGCCGAAGTTCTCCCGGGCCACCCGTGCGGCGATGATGTTGGAGTTGTCACCGCTGGAGACCGCGGCGAAGGCGCCGGCCTCCTCGATGCCCGCCTCGCGCAGGGTGTCCTGGTCGAAGCCGACGCCGGTCACCCGGCGCCCGTTGAAGCCGGCGCCCAGCCGACGGAACGCGGTCGGGTCCTGGTCGACCACGGCCACCGAGTGGCCCTGTTTCTCCAGGGCTCTGGCGAGGGCGGAGCCCACGCGGCCGCAGCCCATGATGACGATGTGCACCGGCGCTTACCTCACCCGTCCCGAAGGGGTCTTGACCTGCGCAAACACCGTTCAGCTCCGTTTCCCGCCCGGTCGTCCGGGACGAGGTTCCTCGTGGGGGCGCCGACCCGGCAACGCTCGACAACCAGAGTGTTGCCCGCCGACTCGTATCCGACACGCTAGCCGGTCCACCGAACGCAGTCGCGACGAAGGGGGGGACAAACGGCGGAGCCTTGACCGGGGAGCCCCTACGATTCCTTAACGTGCCTATGCCGACTGACCTTCCGAAACGCATCCTGATCGGGCGCGCCCTACGCAGCGACAAGCTGGGCGAGACGCTTCTGCCCAAGCGGCTCGCGCTGCCCGTGTTCGCCTCGGACGCGCTCTCCTCGGTCGCGTACGCCCCCGAGGAGATCCTGCTCACCCTCTCCATCGCGGGCGCCTCGGCGATCCACTTCTCCTGGCAGATCGGCGTCGTCGTGGCGATCGTGATGCTCGCCGTGGTCGCCTCGTACCGGCAGAACGTCCACGCCTACCCCAGCGGCGGCGGCGACTACGAGGTCGCGACCGTCAACCACGGGCCGGCCGCCGGTCTGGTGGTCGCCAGCGCGCTGATGGTCGACTACGTGCTCACCGTGGCCGTGTCGACCACCTCGGGCGTCGCCAACGTCGTCTCCGCGGTGCCCTCGCTGCGCGGTCACGAGGCGGTCCTGTCGGTGGTCGTGGTCGTCCTGCTGATGGGCATGAACCTGCGCGGTGTGCGCGAGTCCGGAAGCGCCTTCGCCGTTCCCACCTACGCCTTCATGGTCGGCGTGATCGGGATGGTCGGCTACGGCGTCTTCCGGCACTTCGCGCTCGGCCAGGACATGCCCGCGGAGAGCTCCGGGTTCCACCTCGCCGCCACCCCCGGCAACGACTCGCTGACCGGCTTCGCGATGGTGTTCCTGCTGCTGAAGTCCTTCTCCTCCGGCTGTGCCGCGCTGACCGGTGTGGAGGCGATCTCCAACGGCGTGCCGGCCTTCCGCAAGCCGAAGAGCAAGAACGCCGCCACCACGCTGCTGATGATGGCGAGCATCGCCGTCGTGATGTTCATGGGCATCATCTGGCTGGCCCGGCTGACCGGTGTCCAGATGGCCGAGAACCCGGCCGAGCAGCTCGTCGGCTCCTCGCCCGGCTACCACCAGAAGACCGCGCTGGCGCAGATCAGCGAGGCCGTGTTCAACAACTTCACGCCCGGCTTCTACTTCGTCGCCGGCGTCACCGGCCTGATCCTGGTGCTCGCCGCCAACACCGCCTTCAACGGCTTCCCGGTGCTCGGCTCGATCCTCGCCCAGGACCGCTACCTGCCGCGCCAGCTGCACACCCGCGGCGACCGGCTGGCCTTCTCCAACGGCATCATCCTGCTGGCGATCGCCGCGATCCTGCTGATCCTCGCCTTCGACGCCGACCCGACCCGGCTGATCCAGCTCTACATCGTCGGCGTCTTCGTCGCCTTCAACATGAGCCAGTCCGGCATGATCCGGCACTGGACCCGGCTGCTGCGCACCGAGACCGACCCGGCCAAGCGCCGCCACATGCAGCGCAGCCGGGCGATCAACGCCTTCGGCCTGGTGATGACCATGGCCGTGCTGATCGTCGTACTGGTCACCAAGATCGGCCACGCCTGGATCGCGATCGCCGCGATGGCCGTGCTGTTCGTGATGATGAAGGGCATCCGGCGCCACTACGACCGGGTCTCCGACGAGCTCATCGCCGCCGAGGAGCCGGACGACGTGGTGCTGCCCACCCGGGTGCACGCCATCGTGCTGGTCTCCAAGCTGCACAAGCCGGCGCTGCGCGCCCTGGCGTACGCCCGGCTGGCCCGGGCCCACACGCTGGAGGCGGTCACGGTCAACGTCGACCCGGCGGACACCGCGGCGCTGCGGCGGGAGTGGGACGAGCGCGGCATCGAGGTGCCGCTCAAGGTGCTGGACTCGCCGTACCGCGAGATCACCGGGCCGGTCCTGGACTACGTGAAGAACCTGCGGCGCAGCAGCCCGCGGGACGTGGTCTCGGTCTACATCCCGGAGTACGTGGTCGGCCACTGGTACGAGCACCTGCTGCACAACCAGAGCGCGCTGCGGCTCAAGGGGCGGCTGCTGTTCAAGCCCGGTGTGATGGTCACCTCGGTACCGTGGCAGCTGGAGTCCTCCGAGCGACGCAAGCCGCAGAAGGCCTGGTCGGCGCCGGGCGCCGTCCGGCGTGGCGAGCCTCGGGCGCCGAAGGCCGTAAAGTCGAAGGATTCCGTCTCCACCGGTACGAACGCCGGTGACAGCCCCGACCGCAGCAAGGACTCCTCCCAGTGACCCGCAACACTCCGCCCCGTTCCTCGGGCTCCTCCGGCGCCTCCGGCAAGGGCGCCCGCCGGGGCGGCTCCAAGCCCGGTCAGGTCTCCCGGCCGCGTTGGGGCCGGCCGTCCCGTCCGGAGGCCACCGACCGCGACGGCCTCACCGCGAGCACCGCGCCGTTCGTCCCGGGCGAGCGGGAGGACCGGGGGCCCGCCGAGCCGGTGGCCGGGAAGGGCTCCGCGGCGAAGGGCGCCGCGGCCAAGGGCTCCGTCAAGGGATCCGGTAAGGACGCGCCCAAGGGTGCGGGCAAGGACGCCGGCCAGGGTGCGCCGAAGGGCGCCGCCGGGGCCGACCGGAAGGCGCCGCGCAAGCAGGCGGTGCGGCCGCCCAAGGCGCTGCGCACCGCCGCCGCGCGGCCCTCGCGGCCCGAGGCGCCGTCCGGGGAG
The DNA here is from genome assembly GCF_042268845.1 of Kitasatospora sp. NPDC056273. Lineage (NCBI taxonomy): Bacteria > Bacillati > Actinomycetota > Actinomycetes > Kitasatosporales > Streptomycetaceae > Kitasatospora > Kitasatospora sp. NPDC056273. The sequence goes on from NZ_JBHJSJ010000063.1 coordinate 9,109, forward strand.
CCGCTGGTCGGGCAGCGCTACGAGGTCGAGGTCGGCCCGGTCGCGCACGGCGGCGGGCACTGCGTGGCCCGGCACGAGGGCCGGGTGCTGTTCGTGCGGCACGCGCTGCCCGGTGAGAGGGTCGTCGCGCTGGTGACCGACGGGACCACCACCTCGCGGTTCCTGCGGGCCGACGCGGTGGAGGTGCTGGAGCCCTCCAAGGACCGGATCGAGGCGCCGTGCCCGTTCGCCGGTCCGGGCAAGTGCGGCGGCTGTGACTGGCAGCACGTCACCCCCGGCGGGCAGCGCAAGCTCAAGGCGGCGGTGCTGACCGAGCAGCTGGCCAAGCTGGCCGGGCTCACCCCGGCCGAGGCCGGCTGGGACGGCAGCGTCGAGCCGGTCGGCGGCAAGCTGCCGGCCGGGCAGGTGCCGGCCTGGCGCACCCGGGTGCAGTACACGGTGGACGCCGAGACCGGCAAGGTCGGCCTGCGCAAGTACCGCTCGCACGAGGTGCAGCCGGTGGACCGCTGCCTGATCGCCGCCGAGGGCGTCACCGAGCTGGGCGTCGAGACCCGGGACTGGCCGGGCGTGGCGAGCGTCGAGGTGATCGCCGCGACCGGCTCCTCCGACCGCCAGGTGGTGCTCACCCCGCGCGACGGTGCCCAGCTGCCGCTGGTCGAGCTGGACAAGCCGGTGTCGATCGCCCGGGTGGACGAGCAGGGCGACGTGCACAAGGTGCACGGGCGCGGCTTCGTCCGCGAGCGGGCCGCCGGGCGGACCTGGCGGATCAGCGACGGCGGCTTCTGGCAGATCCACCCGGAGGCGCCGGACACCCTGGTCGACGCGGTGCTGGACGGGCTGGACCCGCAGTGGGGCGAGAGCGCGCTCGACCTGTACTGCGGAGTCGGCCTGTTCGCGGGCGCGCTGGCCGACCGGGTCGGCGAGGACGGCGCGGTGCTCGGCATCGAGTCCGCCAAGCAGGCCGTGGTCGACGCCCGGCACAACCTGGCCGCGCTGGACAACGTTCAGATCGAGTGCGACCGGGTCGAGACGCTGCTGCCGCGCACCGGCATCACCGCCACCGACCTGATCGTGCTGGACCCGCCGCGCTCGGGCGCCGGCCGCGAGACCGTCGCCCACCTGGTCGGCCTGGAGGCGCGCCGGATCGCGTACGTGGCCTGCGACCCGGCGGCGCTCGCCCGGGACCTGAAGTTCTTCCGCGAGGGCGGCTACCGGCCGGTGTCGCTGCGGGCCTTCGACCTGTTCCCGATGACGCACCACTTCGAGTGCGTGGCGATCCTGGAGCCGGCCGGGGAGTGATCCCGGGCGCCGGGAAGGCACGGCAGGAGGCGGTCACCCGTTCGGGGTGGCCGCCTCCGCCGCGTCCAGGGGCCGGCTACTCGTTGTGCTCCTCCTCGTCGACGCTGTGCGGGAGGTCGATGCCGTGCTGGGCGGCGAGCCGCAGGAGCGAGGCGACCCGGCCCTCGTACGCCTGGACGCCGTCGGCGTCCCCTTCGGCCCGGGCCGCCGCGAGGTCCCGGCGGGCCTGGGCGAGCTGCTCGCGCAGCTCCTGATCGAACATGGCTGTCATCGGTCGGCCTCCGCACCGGTCGGTGCCCGCTCGGGGGAACGCAGGGGGGTTTCAGCGTCCCGGACGGTGGGTCGGTCTTCAAGTCCCGCTCCGCCTGGTGGCGGCACGGCGGTGGTGGGCGGGGTCCGGAGCGGGGCGGAGGACAGGTGTGGACGCGACCGGAGCAGGGCGGAAGGTCAGGCGTCGGCAATGCGCGGGTAAAAGATGGTGCGCGGAGTGCCGTCGGGTCCCGGGAGGGGGCTTGACGAGGCAAATCGCCGGGGCGAAGGTGAGCAGCTGACATGTGATGTGTGCTGTTGCACCGCCCTTGGCGGCAGCCGCCCCGCGCCGTCGGCCGGGGCCGGCCGATGCGTGAGGGGGAGCGTCATGGAGTTGGAGCTGCGGCACCTGCGCGTGGTGTGCGCCATCGCCGACACCGGGAGCGTCGGCCGGGCCGCCGCCCTGCTCGGCGCCTCGCAGCCGGCGACCAGCACCCAGCTGCGCCGGATCGAACGCCACCTGGGCGCCCCGCTGTTCGAACGCACCGCCGCCGGTGTCGCGCCGACCGGCTTCGGGGTGGAGGTGCTGGCCGCCGCCCGGGAACTGCTCACCCGCGCCGACTGCCTGGGCCGCCGTGCGGAGGCTTCGGCCGGGCCCGCCCCGCGTGAGCTGCGGCTGGCGGCCACCAACGCCCCGATCCTGCCCGGGCTGGTCACCAGGGCCCGGCACCAGCGGCCCGGGCAGCGCTTCACCGTGACATCGGTCTACCGCTCCTCGGACATCGTCGAGCTGCTGGAGCGGGGCGAGGCGGACGTCGCGGTGGCCGTGGACTACCCGGGCCGGGAGCTGTGCCACTCGCCGTCCGTCGCGCACCGCGGCATCGTCACCGAACCGGTCTTCGTCGCGCTGCCGGCCGGCCACCGGCTGCGGCACCGCACCGAGGTGGCCCTGGCGGACCTCGCGGAGGAGGAGTGGTTCCTGACCCCCGACGACGGGGCCGGCTGGCACGGCGTCTTCCACGGGGCCTGCGCCGCGGCGGGGTTCGCCCCGGCGACCGTCCACGAGTTCCTCGGCGGCCGGCTGGAGCTCCAGGAGATGATCGCCGCCGGGCTCGGCATCTCCGTCGTCCAGGCCACCACCCGGCCGCTCGCCGAGGTGGTGGTCAAGCCGCTGGCGGGGACGCCGATCTGGGTCCGGCAGCTGCTGGTCTGGCGGCCGGCCGGGGTGGGCGGGGAGGTGGTGGAGACGCTGTTCGGGGCGGCCGCCGCGGCGTACCGGGACCTGATCGCGGCCGCGCCGAGCTTCCAGGCGTGGGCCGCGCGGACGTACCGGTCGTAGCGGCAGTGGGCGGGGGTCCGTGTTATGGCCGGGCCGGGAAATGTCATATGACCTGTGACATTGTTCTGACCTTCCGTCGCTGGCAGGATCATGACGCGTTCCCCCAACGTCTCGGCAGTCCTCCCAGCGCCTCCCCCACAGGAGAAGGACCCCACCAGTGCGCCCACGGATACCCCTCCCCACCCTGCTGGCCGGCCTCGTGGCCGGCTGCTGCGCCGCCGCCACGCTGCTGCCGGCCACGGCGTCAGCCGCCTCCGCCGCCTCGGCCGCCTCCGGTGCTTCCGCCGCTCCCGCCCGGCCCGCGGCCGGTGCTCCGACGGCCGACCCGGGCTCCGTCCAGCCGAAGCCGCTCGGCGCCTTCCTCACCGTCGACCCGGCCGCCCAGGCCCGTGCCGCCGAGGACCTCGCCCCCGTCGCCAAGCCGCTGCCCCCGGCGCTGCTCGGCCAGGTCGTGATGGGCCAGCCGGCCGACACCGTCGTGCAGACCGCGCCGCGCCCGGCCGAGCCGAAGGCGCCCCCGGCCAAGCCGGCCCTCGCCGCCCGCGGCGCCGCCGGAGCGGCCGCCGCGCAGAGCTGCACCCCGGCCGACTTCGGCAGCCGCAGCGGCGCCGACCTGGTCTCCTTCATCGAGGGCTCGACCACGGACTGCGTCAACACGCTGTTCAACGTCACCGGTACCGACGCGGGCAGCATCTTCAAGGAATCGAAGATGCTCACCGTCGCCGACGCCTTCCGGACCATGGCGGCCGGCTACGCCGGCGACAACTCGACCGCCATCCTGCAGCTCGTGCTCTTCCAGCGGGCCGGCTGGTTCGTGCAGTCGAACAACGCGGACGCGGTGGGCCCGTACGGCGCGGCCCTGACCAGCGGCTCCAAGGCCGCCCTCGACGCGTTCTTCGCCGCCCCGCACCGCACCGACGTCAGCGACGCCAACGGCACCGTGCTCAACGAGGTGCTGGTGCTCACCGACAGCGCCAACCTCCAGGGCAGCTACCTGGGCGTCTACAAGCAGGTGCTGACGGCGTACGACAACTCGTACAACGCCTTCCCGAAGATGCTCAAGGCGGTCAACGCGGTGCTCTCCGCGCCGCTGTGGCGGGGCAACTGGAACCCCGACTTCGTCAGCGCGGTCGGCGCCGACCCGAGCATCGGCGCCACCCTCGGCGACTTCGCGCTGAACCACAAGGACCTCCTCGGCACGGCCAACGCCTACCTGGACGTCAACGCGGGCAACGACCTCGGCCGGATGGCCGGCGACGGCCCGGTGGTCGAGGCCGCGGTCAAGGGCAAGGTCAAGGCGGTCCTCGACGGCGCGCAGATCACCGGCGCCACCGGCCCGCTGTACGTCCACACCGCCTACCAGGCCAACAGCTTCGACCCCGGCCAGTGCTCGTACTACGGCATCTGCGACCTGCCGGCGAAGCTGACCGCCGCGGTGCTGCCGAACCAGCTGGTGTGCGACAACCGCACCATCCAGACCGAGGTCCTGTCGCCCGCCGACCTGGCCGCGGTCTGCGCCAGCCTGCGCGGCGAGGACACCTTCTTCCACAAGCTGGTGAAGGACAACGGTCCGATCCCCGGTCAGTACGACAAGGAGCTCACCCTCGCGGTCTTCGCCAACCAGGCGGACTACCTGACCTACTCCTGGGCGATCTTCAACAACTCCACCGACAACGGCGGACAGACCGTCATGGACCCGACCGACCCGAACAACCGGGCCGTGTGCGTGATGTACCAGAAGTCCTGGAACGACGGCTTCACCGCCAACGTGTGGAACCTCAACCACGAGTACACCCACTACCTGGACAACATCTACGACCTCAAGGGCAACTTCTCCACCGAGATCTCCGTCCCGGACATCTGGTGGATCGAGGGCGTCGCCGAGTACGAGTCCTACGCCTACCGCGGCACCACCGACACCCAGGCGATGGCCGAGGCCGCCAAGCACACCTACAAGCTGAGCACCCTCTTCCAGAACACGTACGGCAACTCGGACACCGTGCGCACCTACCCGTGGGGCTACCTGGCCGTCCGGTACATGTTCGAGAAGCACCCGGCGGACATCGACGCCATGCTCGCCCACTTCCGCACCGGCGACTACCAGGGCGGCTACGCGGTCTACAACGGCATCGGCACCCGCTACGACGCCGACTTCGACGCCTGGCTCGACACCTGCGCCGGCGGTGCCTGCCTCGCGGCCGGCCCGACCGCGCTGTTCGGCCAGTCGGTCTCCGGCGCGACCGTCACGCTGACCGACAAGTCCGTCCAGACCGGCGCCGGCCGGCTCACCGCCTGGCACTGGACCTTCGGCGACGGCAGCTCCTCCGACCAGCAGAACCCGACCCACACCTACGCGGCCGCCGGCACCTACACCGTCGCGCTGACCGTCACCGACGACACCGGCAGGACCGCCAGCACCCCGGCCTCCGTCGCCGTGACCACGGGCGGCGGCGGTGGCCCGACCACCCCGCCGGCCTGCACCGACCCGCGCACCGACGCGCTCGGCAAGAACTGCTCGCGCGCCAACCTGTCGGCCACCGCCGGCAACCTGGACTACCTGTACGTCTACCTGCCGGCCGGCACCAGCACCCTGAAGATCACCACCTCCGGGGGCACCGGCACCGCGTACCTGTACTACAGCGACAGCACCTGGGCCTCGCCGAGCGCCTACACCGCCGCCTCCACCAACGCGGGCACCACCCAGAGCATCACGGTGACCAACCCGACGGCGGGCTACCGCTACGTGAGCCTCTACGCGAAGAGCGACTTCAGCGGGGTGACCGTCAGCACCCAGTTCTGATCCGCCCCCTTCCGGCGCGGGCCGGGTCCGTGGCAGCCAGCCGCGGGCCCGGCCGTCCGGCGTTCCGGCGCCTCGGCGGCGGCCCGTCCGGCGTTCCGGCGGCTGCCGTCCGGCGCCGCGGTGACGGCCGGGTTGCGCGGGGGCGTGCGGCAGGTGTGCGGGCGGTGTGCGCACGCCCTTGTTGTGCTAGCACTTGAGCGCTAGCTTGAACGGCATGGGTAAGAAGCAGCTGAACGTGCGGGTCGACGCCACGACCGCCGAGATGGCCCGGGAACGGGCGGAGCAGCAGGGGATCTCCATGAACCAGTACATCGAGCGCCTGGTCCAACAGGACATGGGCGAGTCAGGGCGGGCCTTCGTGGACGCGGCCGCGCAGTTCATGAAGGAGTACGAGTCGGCCTTCCTCGCCGAGTTCGGGGAGCCCGGCGACCTCCAGGACGTGCGCCGTTGAAGCTGGAGGTCGACCTCTCGTGGCTGCTCATGACCGCCGAGCAGTACACGCCCGGTGATCCGCAGGTCACCGACTACGGCTCGTTGCTCGCGGCGGTCACCCGCCACCAGGCCGAGATATTCGACATCTCGGTCTACCCCGAACCACAGGACCGCGCCGCCGCGCTGATGCACCAGCTGATCCGGGTGCCGGCACTGGAGAAGACCAACGAACTCTTCGCGACCGCCGTCGCCTACGCCTACCTCGTCGCCAGCGGCTGCACCGTCGCCACCACCGCCCGCGAGGTGCGCAGCCTCTCCCGGGCCATCCGCGAGGGGCGGCTCGGGGTGTCGGGCGTCGCCGAGCGGCTCGCGGCCTGGGTGGTGGACGAGGCGGAGGGGGAGGAGGTCAGCGGGGCGGACGACGAGGACGAGGACGACGACTGACCGGCGCCGTCCCCGGTCCTTTTCCTGTCGGGGCCTTCCGGGCCGGGGCCGGTGGGCGGCCCGTTACGCGGGGGGCTCCTGCCGGGCGGAGGGTTCCTGCCGCGTGGCAGGCGCCTGCCGGGCGGGGGCTCCTACTGAGCGGCGGGCTCCTGCTGGGCGGCGGGCTCCGCGATCAGGGCCGTCGCGAAGGTGCGGAAGCCGGCCCGGCGGTAGATCCGGGCGACGTCCTCGTCGGCGGCGGACAGGAACACCGTCCGCACCCCGTTCGCCCGGGCGTGCTCGACCAGGGCCGCGGTGACCGCCAGGCCCAGCCCGCGACGGCGCGCGGACGGGAGCGTGCCCACCCCGGCCACCTCGGTGACCGGGCCCACCGGGTTGTGCTGGCCCGCGCACAGGACCGTGCCGTCCTCGACGGCCGCGGCCAGCACGGTGGTGCCGGTGGCGATCCGCCGGGCGATCCGCTCCGCCGTGCCGTCGGCCGCCAACGTCGCCGCGCGCTCGGCGAGTTCGGCCGCGCCGGCCGGGCCGACAGCGGTGCCCGGCTCGGCGAAGGCCAGGTGCGGGACGGCGACGGCGGCCGCCAGCTCCGGGGCGTCCGGTGCCAGCACCCGGACCTCCACCCGCTCCGGCAGCTCGGGCGCCGGGGCCGCCTCGTCCTGCGGGCCCAGCACCAGCAGCGGGTGCTCGTGCACCGTCAGGCCCGCAGCCTCGACCGCCGCGCGCAGCTCCGGGTTCTGCTCGGCCACCCACTCGAAGGCCTCCGGCGCGCCCGCCTCCCGCTGCCGCTCCAGCACCCGGCGGACGTCCTCGGCGGTGGCGGCGGGGCCGGTGTGGCCGAGGGTCGGGCGGGCGTAGTAGGGCCAGCCGGCCCCGTCGCGGAGGAACAGGGTCAGCGGCCCGAAGTCCTCGGTGCGGGCGGCGCTGCGGGGCACGGCGTCGTAGTAGCGCTCGATCTCGTCGAGCAGGGGGCGGTCGTGGGCATGATCATCAGGGGTCACGGCGTGCATCCAAGCAGGGGCGGGGGAGGGGCGCCACCGGTTTGTCGGGGCGGGCCGCGGCTCCTCCGGGCTCGGCGCCGCCCGCGCGTCGCCGTTCCGGGGGCCGATTGTTGCCGAACGCTTACCCGCCCGCAGCGATCTTGTGCGGCCACGGCGTGCATGCTGAAGGCTTTACAGCTCTGCCGAGGGGGACGGCGGACGTCTGCACGAGGCGAGGCAAGGGGGAAGACAGGCCGATGAGGCTCTGCTTTCTGGTGGAGGAACACTACCGGCACGACGGCATGCCGCTCGACGTGGCACGCCAACTCACCGCGTGGGGGCACCGGGTGGACGTGCTGCGCCCCGGGGACTCGCTGCTGGCGATCTCCGAGGAGGTCCGGGCCGGCAGCCACGACGCCTGGGTGCTCAAGACCGTGTCCGGCGGCCCCGGGCTGACCCTGCTGGAGTCGGCCGCCGCCGTCGGCCTCACCACGGTGAACGACGTGCGCTCGATCCGGGGGGTCCGGGACAAGGCGCTGGCCGCGGTCATCGGCCGCACCCGCGGCCTGCCCGTCCCGGTGACGTACGCGGCCGCGCGCTGGGAGCGGCTGGCGGAGATCCCGGCCGCCGAGTACCCGCTGGTGGTCAAGCCCGCCGACGGCAGCTCCGGGCGCGCCGTGCGGCTGGTGCGCAGCCCCGAGCAGCTGCTGGAGGTGGGTCCGGAGCTGGCGGGGGAGGGGCTGCTGATCGCGCAGCCGTACGTGCCCAACTCCGGGACCGACCTCAAGGTGTACTGCGTCGACGGCGAGCTCTTCGCGACGGAACGTTCCTCCCCGCTGCACCCCGGGCAGGGCGTGCGCGAGCGGCAGGTGCCGCTGCCGGGGAGCGTCGCGCGGATCGTGGCGCAGGTCGGCGAGGTGTTCGGGCTGGACCTGTACGGGGTGGACGTGCTGCTGGGGCCGGACGGACCGGTGGTGGTGGACGTCAACGACTTCCCGAGCTTCCGGCAGGTGCCGGACGCGGTGGCCCGGGTCGCCCGCGCGGTGCTGCGGCTCGCGCGCAGCGGCACGGCCGTGTCGCTGCCCGCCGGGCCCGCCGAACTGGTGCCCGCGGGCGGCGACCCGTACGGCCAACGGGGCTTCGGTGAGGGGGAGTTGCTGTGAAGGTCGGGCTGATCACCGGCGACCCGGGGCACCCGGTGCTGGCGGCGGCCGCCGAACTGCTGGTGCGCCGGGGGCACGAGGTCGCGGCCGTCCCGCCCGCGGGGCCCGTGACCGGGCTCGCGGACGTCTACCTGCTCAAGGCCCGCACGCCGCAGGCGCTGGCGCTGGCGGGGGAGTTGGAGCGGCGGGGCGCGCCGGTGGTCAACTCGGCGGCGGCCACCGGGCTGTGCCAGGACCGGGTGCGGATGGCCGAGCTCGCCCGCGCCGCCGGGCTGCCCTTCGCGGCCACCGACGCGGTCGGCCTGCTGGGTGAACTCGCCGACCCGGCCTACCCGTTCGTGGTCAAGAGCCGGCACAGCAGGCGGCACGACCTGGTCGCCCGGGTGGACGGGCCGGACCGGCTGCGCGAACTCGCCGAGCGCTGGCCCGAGGAGCCGGTCGTCACCCAGCCGTTCGTCCCGGGGACCGGCTGGGACCAGAAGCTGTGGGTCGTCGACGGACAGGTGTTCGCGGCCCGGCGGCAGTCCGAACTCGCCACCGGCACGGGGAAGTCGGGGCGGGCGGAGGACTGGGAGCCGTCCGCCGGGCGGGCGGCGCTCGCGCTGCGCGTGGGCGAGGTGTTCGGGCTCGACGTGTACGGGGTCGACCTGCTCGACGGGCCCGCCGAGCCGGTCATCGTGGACGTCAACGCCTTCCCGGGGGTCCGGGGCCGGGCCGGCGCGCCGGAGGCGCTCGTGGCGCTGGCGCTGCGGGTCGGGGCGGAGCGGGGGCGGGGGCGCTCGCTCGCGGGGCTCGGGCTCGGGAGGGACGCGGGGTAGAGCCGACCCGGGCCGATGGCCTGGGGCGTCCGGCCCGCCGGGGTCGTTAGGCTGGCTGGCGCCCCGACCGGCCGGGGCGTACGGCGAGAGAAGACGGAACCTTGCTCCAGGACATCGAGCGCTACCTGGCCTGCCCGCACTGCGCGCAGGCCCTCACCCGGCACGACCGCAGCCTGCGCTGCCCGGCCGGGCACAGCTTCGACCTCGCCAAGCAGGGCTACGTCAGCCTCCTCGCCGGCGACGCCCACACCGGCACCGGGGACACCGCCGAGATGGTCGCGGCCCGCGCGGACTTCCTCGCCGCCGGGCACTACCGGCCGATCGCCGAGGCGCTGGCGGAGGCCGCCGCCGCCGTCGCCGGTGCCTCCGACGGCCTGGTCGCCGACCTCGGCGCCGGCACCGGCCACTACCTGGCGCACGTCCTGGACGCCCTGCCCGGCACGGTCGGCGCGGCCCTGGACATCTCCAAGTTCGCGCTGCGCCGGGCCGCCAAGGCGCACCCCCGGATCGGCGCCGTGGTGTGCGACGCCTGGCGCCCGCTGCCGCTGCGGGACGCCTCGGCCGAGCTGATGCTCAACGTCTTCGCACCGCGCAACGGGCCGGAGATCCGCCGGGTGCTGCGCCCCGGCGGCACCCTGCTGCTGGTCTCGCCGACCGCCCGCCACCTGCGTGAACTCGTCGGCGCGCTGGGGCTGTTGTCGGTGGACGAGGAGAAGCAGCGGCGGATCGACGAGAAGCTCGGGCCGTACCTGGAGCCCGCCGGGCGGCGCGAGGTCGAGTTCACCCTGCGGCTCGGCCCGCAGGACGTGCGCACCGTCGTCGGCATGGGGCCGAGTGCCTGGCACACCGACCCGGAACGGCTCGCCGCCGCGCTCGCGGAACTGCCGGAGCCGGTCGAGGTGACGGCCTCGGTGACGGTGGCCGCGTACCGGCGCTGAGCCCCACGTTGGGATGAATCTGCCGCGCAGGCACGTTTCTGCCGGTCGGCCTGCGGCTAACGTCCGACAGGTGAACCGCGACGCCACCGTGCCCGCAGGGCCGTCCCACCTCCGACCGGGCGCCCCGGGGCCCGACCGGCCGCCCGTGCCGCGACCCACCGTCGAGGAGCTCCGACTCACCTCGTTCAAGTCCTACCGGCGCGCGGTGCTGCCGCTCGCGCCCCTCACCGTGCTGCACGGGCCCGCCGGCGTCGGCAAGTCCAACGCCCTCGACGCGCTGGCCGTGCTGTCCCGGCTCGCCCTCGGCGAGGAGATCGCCGACTCGCTGGACGGACTGCCCGAGCGCACCGGCCCGCTCGCCGCACCCGTCCGCGGCGGCCTCGACGGGTGCGTCCCGCACGGGCGGCACGCGATCAACCTCGGCTGCACCGTCCGCTCGCCGCACGGCCTGATCCGGCTCGACGTGGTGGTCCGCACCGACGGCCCGGTCCGGATCGCCCGGGAGTCGCTCACCCTCGACGGCCGGACCCTGATGGACACCGGCGAGCAGGACGTCCGCAACCGGCGGGTCAACGTCTGCTGGCACAACGACACCCGCCAGGGCGACATCCGGGCACCGTTCCCCAGCGGCACGATGATCACCGCACAGCTGCCGCTGCGGGTCGCGGGCTCCTCGGCCGGGGAGTGCCTCGTCCTCGCCGCCACCGAGGACCTGCTCACTGCGCTGCGCGAGGTCTTCCCGCTGCACCCCGTCCCCGCGCTGATGCGCGGCTGGGCCCGGGCCGACCCACAGGCCCGGCTGCGCAGCAACGCCGCCAACATCTCCGCCGTCGTCGCCCGGCTGAGCAACGAGTGCCCGCGCCGGTACGGGCAGCTGCTGCGCGCCGTGCAGGCCGCCGCGCCGCACCCGCTGCTCGGGCTCACCCTGGCCGAGCGCGAGAGCGCGGGCGTGAAGCGGGTCCTCGCCGTCTTCGACGAGGGCGTCCTCGGACGCACCGGGGCCGACCAGGCCTCCGACGGCATGCTGCGCCACCTCGCCTTCGCCGCGGTGCTGCTGACCGGGGCCGGGGTGCTCGACCTCGACGTGGCCGCCGAGGTGCCCTGGGCGCACCGGCAGCTCACCGTGCTGGCCGAGGACCTGGGGGCGGGGCTCTCCGCCGAGCAGACCGGCACGCTGCTGCGGCTGGCGCGGGAGATGGCGGAGCGCAGCCAGCTGCGGGTGGTCGCGGCCCTGCAGGAGCCGGCGGCGGCGCGGGAGGTGCTGGGTTGCGGGCCCGGGGGCGGGGTGGTGCTGGTCGAGTGCCGGCGGGACCCGGACTCGGGGTTCACGGTGCTGCGGCCGGAGACGGCGCGGGTGCCGGTCCAGGGCGGGCGCGGGGAGGCGGCCGCGGGCGCGGCTGGTGCGGTGGACGGGGAGGCGGCCGCGGAAGCGGCCGGGGAGGCGGTCGGCCTGGGGGCGGAAGCGGGCGGGGGCGGGTCGGAGGAGCCGGCGGGGTCGGCGGGGGTGGCCGGATTCGCGGGGGGCGGCGGGGTGTCCTCGGTGGGCGGTGGGGCGGCGGGCCGGGATGCGGTAGACCTGGAGGGGTGAGCGAACGAGTGACGGGGCCGGCAGAGCCCACGGTGGATGTCCTGCGGCGGCGGTTGGTGGACTTCGCGTCGGCCCGGCGGTGGGAGCCCTTCCACACCCCGAAGAACCTGGCGGCGGCGCTGAGCGTGGAGGCGGGGGAGCTGCTGGAGATCTTCCAGTGGCTGACGCCCGAGCAGGCGGCCGCGGTGATGTCCGACCCGGAGCGCGCGCACCGGGTGCACGACGAGGTCGCGGACGTGCTGGCGTACCTGCTGCAGTTCTGCACGGCGGTCGGGGTGGATCCGCTGGAGGCCCTGGCGGCCAAGATCGAGCGGAACGAGCTCCGCTTCCCGGTGCCGACGGACGCGGGCGACGCCGGCCAGGAGGCGAGTGAGGCCGCCGGGAGTGTGGCCCGCGCGCCCGAGAGGGCGACCTCCGTCAACCCGGACGTGGACGACCAACCCGTGTGAGGGACGAAAGTTATCCACAACCCCGGACTTGTCCACAGCTTCTGACAACGTGGATGCGCGCTCGCGCACTTCCTCGCACGCTTTCGCCGTGACCAGCCGTCACCACGTGGACCGCCCCTCCCGGCGGCCCGGGTCGACGGCGACAGCGAGCGGGAGGAGCGGTGGCCATGGAGGCGCTGCGACTGATCAAGACGGCCCGGTACGCCCTGGCCGAGGCCAGGCACGTACCGGACGTGCTGGCCGAGGCGCGGCAGGCCGCGCTGCTCACCGAGGCGGTGGGCGCCAGGCTGGCGGAGTCGGAGGACGAGGATCTCACCGGGCTGGGGCAGCAGCTGTCCGAGGCCGGGGCGCACGCGGCGGTCTGCCTGGACCGCTCCGTCGTCCGGGCCGCCCTGGTGAGCGGCGGCCGGGCCGCGCGGCTCACCGACCTGGGGGACTTGGCGCCGGCCCTGGGGGCGCTGGACGGGCTGCTCCAGGAGGTCGGCGAGACGCTGGTGGTGCTGGCCTGCGGGGCGGACACCGAGAGCCTCTACTGGACGTGCATCGACGGCGTGGACGCGGTCTCGGAGTGCAAGGACCTGACGGTACGGCTGCGTGCGGCGGCGCTCCGGGCCGGGGCGGCGGAGCCCGCCGCGCTCGGCGGTGCGGAGCGGGAACGCGAGCGGGCGGGTGGCGGGGCGCCGTTGCTGGTGGTCCGGCTCGGCCCTCCGGGCGAGACCGGTCCGCCGGGCGGTGACGGTGGCGGTGCGGCGAGCGGCAGCCCGCCCTCCGGCGGCGGCCCGCCCGGTGCGGGCGGGCCGGCCGAGGAGGACCGGGTGGTCGGCTACCGGGCGCCCGGTGCGTCCGAGGCCTCGGACGCACCGGAGGTGTCCGTGCCGGTCGGATAGGCGGTGGAGTCGGCGCCCCCGGGGACGGAGCCCTGGAGTTCGGCGAGGTCCGCGCTGACGGAGGCGAGCAGTTCCTGCATCTGCTCCAGCAGGCTCTTGGGGGTGGCGGGTCCGGCCGAGGTGCCGTCGGCCGAGCCCGTCGGGCTGCTCGGGAACTGCGGCGTGGCAGATGGTTCGGACATTGCGGGACCTCTTCGGATCGGTGGTGCGGTGTAGGGCGGCCGACGGTGGCTCGGACCGCACGGCGGGAGGCGGCAGTGCCCGCTACCGGGGCACCCACCCCCGCCGTAGCACCCAACGAACCGGTCCGGATGCCGTCACCCGGACACCACCCGATGCGGTCCAACTCCGCTGTGCGGTAAGCCTCCCGGGTGAGCCGGGGTTGCCGTCGCGGCGCCGCCTCGGCTAGGCGCGGCGCGGCCCGGGGAGCCTGAGCGGCGCGGAGCGGGGGCGTGAGCGGCGATGCGGAGCGCGGCGCGGTCGAGCGCGCTCGGAAAGGAGCCGGGGATGATTCGGAGACGAGCAGGAGACGAACCGGAGACTGGCCGGGGGAGAACCCACCCCTTGCCACTCTCAACGTATAGCGCATGGGGGGTCTTGCGGCAAGGCCCCCGTGGTGGCGCACAATCGCAGGCCTCAGATCGGAGCTGATGCCATGAACAGCCGCACCACCAGCGCGTTCGACCTTCCCGCCCGCCTCGTCGCCAAGGCCGACCCGGCGCTGATCGGCGAGGACGAGCGGCACTTCGCGGCCGTCGCGGAGAGCCTGGAGCAGTCGATCGCGGAGCTGTCCGACCGCCTCGACGCGCTGCGCCGCGCGCCGGGCGGCCTCGGCCGGGAGGCGATGGACCGGGACATCGAGGTGCACAAGCTGACCGGTCGGCTGCGCGCCCTGCGCCGCTTCGGCCTGGACCTGTGCCTCGGGCGGGTCGTCCACGCGGACGACCCGGAGCCGGTGTACATCGGGCGGCTCGGCCTCACCGACAGTGAGGGGCGCCGACTGCTGGTCGACTGGCGCTCGCCCGCTGCCGAGCCGTTCTTCGGGGCCACCCACGCCGACCCGATGGGCCTGGTGAGCCGGCGCCGGTACCGCTGGACCGGCGGCCGGATCGGCGACTACTGGGACGAGGTGTTCAGCGCCGAGGCCCTGGAGGGGCACGCCGCGCTGGACGACCAGTCCGCGTTCATCGCGAGCCTGGGCGGCAACCGGTCGGCCCGGATGCGGGACGTGCTGGCCACCATCCAGGCCGACCAGGACGCGATCATCCGGGCGGGGTCCCGGGGCGCCCTGGTGGTGGACGGCGGCCCCGGCACCGGGAAGACGGTCGTCGCGCTGCACCGCTCCGCGTACCTGCTCTACTCCGACCCCCGGCTCGGCCACCGGCGCGGCGGCGTGCTGTTCGTCGGCCCGCACCAGCCGTACCTGGCCTACGTCGCCGACGTCCTGCCCAGCCTCGGTGAGGAGGGGGTGCGCACCTGCACCGTGCGGGACCTCGTCGCCGAGGGGGCGAAGGCCGGGGCCGAGAGCGACCCCGAGACGGCCCGGCTGAAGTCCTCGGCCGACATGGTGAGGGCGATCGAGAAGGCCGTCCGGTTCTACGAGGAGCCGCCCGCCGAGGGGATGGAGGTCACCACCCACTGGGCCGACCTCTGGCTGAGCGCCGAGGAGTGGTCCGACGCGTTCGCCGCGCCGGACCCGGGCACCCCGCACAACGAGGCCCGCGAGCAGATCTGGGAGGAGCTGGCCACGATCCTGATGGACAAGCTGGACGAGGACGCGGGGGTCTCGCCCGAGCTGTTCCGCCGGTCGCTGCGGCAGGACCGGGAGCTGGCCGAGACGCTCAACCGGGCCTGGCCGCTGATCGACGCGGCCGACCTGGTCGGCGACCTCTGGTCGGTGCCCGCCTACCTGCGGATGTGCGCGCCCTGGCTCGTCCCCGAGGAGGTTCGCAGGCTCCAGCGCAAGGACGCGCCCCAGGCCTGGACGGTGTCCGACCTGCCGCTGCTGGACGCGGCCCGGCAGCGGCTCGGCGATCCGGAGGCGGACCGGCGCCGGCGCCGTCGGGAGGCCGCGGCCGCCGCCGAGCGCGCGCGGATGGCCGACGTCATCGGCGACCTGCTGCAGGCCGACGACGACGGCGAGGGCGCGGTGACGATGCTGCGCGGGCGCGACCTCCAGGACACCCTGGTCGACGAGACGGCCCTGCCCGGCGCCGACCCGGAGCCGCTCGCCGGGCCGTTCGCGCACATCGTGGTGGACGAGGCCCAGGAGCTGACCGACGCGGAGTGGCAGATGCTGCTGCTGCGCTGCCCGTCCCGGAGCTTCACCATCGTCGGGGACCGGGCGCAGGCCAGGCACGGGTTCACGGAGTCCTGGCAGGAGCGGCTGGAACGGATCGGGCTCGACCGGAGCACGGTGGCCTCGCTGAGCATCAACTACCGGACGCCGGAGGAGGTCATGGCCGAGGCCGAGCCCGCGATCCGGGCCGCGCTGCCGGACGCCAACGTGCCGACCTCCGTCCGCAGCAGCGGCATCCCCGTTGTGCACGGGTCGGTGGCGGAGCTGGACGCCGTCCTGGACGGCTGGCTCGCCGAGCACGCCGAGGGGGTCGCCTGTGTGATCGGTGCCCCCGGCTTCGAGGCGCGGCCGCGGGTCCGGTCGCTGACCCCGGAGCTGTCCAAGGGGCTGGAGTTCGACCTGGTCGTGCTGGTCGACCCGGAGGCATTCGGCGGGGGTGTCGAGGGGGCAGTCGACCGCTACGTCGCGATGACCAGGGCCACCCAGCGGCTGGTGGTCCTCAGGAGCGTGTGAAGCGTCAAGCGTCAAGCGTCGGAAGAGACGGCGAAGAGACGGCGAAGGGAGCGGGGTGCGGACGGAGGGAGCGGAGGGGCTGGAACGCGCGTCGCCCGGTCGGGTGACGCAGGTGTCGGGTGGCGGCGTCGGGAGGCCAGACTGGGGCGATGGACGAGGAGGAACCGCTGGCGTCGTGGGCGGCCAGGCGGGAGCAACGGCTGCGGCCGGTCGGGCAGTTGCGGGTCGTACGGCTCACGGTCGGGCGGCAGCGGGGCGCCCATGTGCTGCCGGGCGAACCGAGGCTGATCGTGCGCTGGGACGGCTACCAGTGGTTGCCGGAAACGGTGGCCGAGGACTACGCCACCGCCCAGCGGATCCTGTACGGGGCCGAGGGCGCGGGAGCGCCGCGGCCCGGGCGCCAGGCGCGGCGGCCGGGGAAGGCGCCGGGGCGCCACCGCAAGCCCTGAAGCCCGCGCGGGACCGGGCCTCGGCCCGGACGCCGGGCCGTAACGGGACCCCGGGCTGTAACCGGACCCCGGGCCGTAACGGGACGCCGGGCGGTAACCGGCCCCCGAGAAGCGGGCGGGGTCCGGCGCCACCCGGGCGCCGGACCCCAACGACCTCCGACCGGAGGTCAGTTGTGGGCGTGCAGGTCGGCGTTCAGGCCGCCCCAGGAGCCGGAGCGGGCGATGACCTCGACCGCGCCGCTCTGCGAGTTGCGACGGAACAGCAGGTTGTCCTGGCCGGACAGCTCGACGGCCTTGGCCACCGTGCCGTCCGGGGTGGTGACCCGGGTGCCGGCGGTCACGTACAGGCCGGCCTCGACCACGCAGTCGCTGCCGAGCGAGATGCCGATGCCCGCGTTGGCGCCGAGCAGGCAGCGCTCGCCGACCGAGACGACCTGCTTGCCGCCGCCGGACAGGGTGCCCATGATCGAGGCGCCGCCGCCGATGTCGCTGTGGTCGCCGACGACGACGCCCGCGCTGATCCGGCCCTCGACCATGGAGGTGCCCAGCGTGCCGGCGTTGAAGTTGACGAAGCCCTCGTGCATCACGGTGGTGCCGACGGCCAGGTGGGCGCCGAGCCGGACGCGGTCGGCGTGGGCGATGCGCACACCGGTCGGGGCGACGTAGTCGGTCATCCGCGGGAACTTGTCGATCCCGTAGACGGCCAGCTGGCCGCCCTGGGCGCGCACGGCGAGCCGGGCCTGCTCGACCTTGTCCACCGGGACGGGGCCGATGCTGGTCCAGGCGACGTTGGCCAGCAGGCCGAAGACGCCGTCCAGGTTCTGGCCGTGCGGCTTGACCAGGCGGTGGCTGAGCAGGTGCAGGCGCAGGTACACGTCGTGGGTGTCGAGCGGCTTCTCGTCCAGCGAGGCGATGGTGGTGCGCACGGCGACCACCTCGACGCCGCGGCGGGCGTCGACGCGCAGCGCCTCGGCCGCGCCGGCGCCGAGCTCGGCCTCGGCCTGCTCGGCGGTCAGACGGACGGTGCCGGCCGGGCCGGGCTCGGCGGCCAGCACGGGGGCGGGGAACCAGGTGTCGAGGACGGTGCCGTCGGCGGCGATGGTGGCCAGACCGGTGGCCACGGCGCCGTTCGCCGGGGAGGTGGATTCGAGCGAGGTGGATTCAGCAGTCACACCGTGCACGTTAACCAATGCGGGGCCCCGGTGCCGAACACGCCCACCGGGCGGACGCGCCCGGCGAACGCGCCGGTCGGCGGCCCGCGGGGCGGGAAAACCCGGTGCCCGGCGTTCGGGCGCTGGGCAATACTTCAGCGGGTGTTCATGTCGATCTCCACCACCGGCAGCGCCGAGGACCCGGCCACGGACCTCGGGTTCCTGCTGCACAAGCACCCCGACAAGGTCCAGCGGTTCACCACGTCGCACGGTGAGGCCCACGTCTTCTACCCCGAGGCGAGGGACGGGGTCTGCACGGCGGCGCTGCTGCTGGACGTCGACCCGATCGCGCTGGTCCGCAAGGGCCGGGGCGACGGCAGGGGGCGCGGCGGCTCGCCCGACTTCGCGCTCGCCCAGTACGTCAACGACCGCCCGTACGCCGCCTCCTCGCTGCTCGCGGTGGCGCTGCGGACGGTGTTCCGGTCCGCGATGAAGGGCGACTGCCCGGCCCGGCCCGAACTGCCCGGGCGGGCCCGCCCGCTGCGGATCGAGCTGCCCGCCGTGCCCGCGAACGGTGCGGGCGGGGGCGGCGGCCCGGCCCTGGTGGTCCGGCTGTTCGAGCCGCTGGGCTGGCGGGTCGAGGCGACGGCGGTCCCGCTGGACGAGTCGTTCCCCGAGTGGGGCGAGTCCCGCTACGTCCGGATCGCGCTCTCCTCCGGGACGGTCCGGCTCGCCGACGCGCTCCAGCAGCTGTACGTGCTGCTGCCGGTGCTGGACGGCGCCAAGCACTACTGGGTCGCCCCGGACGAGGTGGACAAGCTGCTCGCGGCCGGTCAGGGCTGGCTGGCGGCCCACCCTGAGCGCGCCCTGATCGCCCGCCGCTACCTGGCCCGCCGCTGGTCGCTGACCCGCGCCGCGATGGAGCGCCTGGAGCTGGCCCGGCTGGCGGAGGCCGACGACCGCGAGGTCGAGGAGATCGACAACGCGGTCGACGACCGGTCCGAGGAGGAGGCGCGGGACGATCCGGAGCCCCGGCAGCCCTCGCTCGCCGAGCAGCGCCGCACCGCGATCCTCGCCGCGCTGCGCGAGACCGGTGCCGCCCGCGTCGCCGATCTCGGCTGCGGCCAGGGCGAGTTGATCGGCGAACTGCTCAAGGACGCCCGGTTCACCGGAATCCTCGGCGTGGACGTCTCCGCCCGGGCGCTGCGGTCGGCGGGGCGCAGGCTGGGCCTGGAGCGGATGCCGGAGCGTCAGGCGGCCCGGGTGGCGCTGGCGCAGGGAGCGCTCACCTACACCGACGCCCGACTCAAGGGCTTCGACGCGGCGGTGCTGTGCGAGGTGATCGAGCACCTGGACCTGCCGCGGCTGCCCGCGCTGGAGTACGCGGTGTTCGGCGCCGCCCGGCCGAGGGCGGTCGTGGTCACCACGCCGAACGCGGAGTACAACGTCCGCTGGGAGAGCCTGCCGGCGGGCGCCGTCCGGCACGCCGACCACCGCTTCGAGTGGTCCCGGGCCGAGTTCCGGGCCTGGGCCGGGAAGGTCGCGGCCGCGTACGGCTACACCGTGGAGCTGCGCCCGGTCGGCCCGGAGGACGAGGAGGTCGGCGCCCCGACCCAGCTGGCCCTGTTCACCGCGACCACAGCACCCACCGCGACCGCGACGCCCACCACACCCACCACGACCCCCGCGCCGGACCCGACCGCGACGCCCGAAGGAGGCGAGCCCCGATGACCGATGACCCGACCGACACCCCCGGCGAGAGCCGGGACCAGGACCGCGCGGAGAGCACCGCCTCCCGCCGCCTCCCCGTCACCGACGTCTCCCTCGTCGTCCTGGTCGGCACCAGCGGCGCGGGCAAGTCCACCTTCGCCCGCCGCCACTTCCTGCCCACCCAGGTGGTCTCCTCCGACTTCTGCCGCGGCCTGGTCGCCGACGACGAGAACGACCAGTCCGCCTCCGCCGAGGCCTTCGACGTCCTGTACTACATCGTCGGCAAGCGCCTGGCGGCCGGCCGGCTGACCGTCGTGGACGCCACCAACGTCCAGCCCGAGGCCCGCCGCCGGCTGGTCGAGATCGCCCGCGAGCACGACGTGCTGCCGATCGCGATCGTCCTGGACGTCCCGCCGGGGGTGTGCGCCGAGCGCAACCGCTCCCGCCTGGACCGGCAGCTGCCGGCCCACGTGATCCCCCGCCAGCACCGGGAGCTGCGCCGCTCCCTCCGGGGGCTGGAGCGCGAGGGCTTCCGCAAGGTGCACGTCCTGCGCGGCGAGGCCGAGGTGGCGGCCGCCGGGATCGAGCTGGAGAAGCGCTACAACGACCTGCGCCACCTCACCGGCCCGTTCGACATCGTCGGCGACATCCACGGCTGCCGCTCCGAGCTGGAGACCCTGCTGACCCGGCTCGGCTACGCCCTGACCCGGGACGCCGGGGGCCGCCCGGTGGACGCCGCGCACCCGGCGGGCCGCACCGCCGTCTTCGTCGGCGACCTGGTCGACCGCGGCCCCGACACCCCGGGCGTGCTGCGCCTGGTGATGGGCATGGTGGCGGCCGGCCACGCGCTCTGCGTGCCGGGCAACCACGAGAACAAGCTCGGCCGGGCGATGGACGGCAAGAAGGTCAACGTCGCCTACGGCCTCCAGGAGTCGCTGGACCAGCTGGCGGGGGAGAGCGAGGAGTTCCGGGCCGAGGTCCGCGCGTTCATGCGCGGCCTGGTCAGCCACTACCTGCTGGACGGCGGCGCCCTGGTGGTCTGCCACGCAGGCCTGCCGGAGCGGTACCACGGCCGCAACTCCGGCCGGGTCCGCTCGCACGCGCTGTACGGGGAGACCACCGGCGAGACTGACGAGTACGGCCTGCCGGTGCGCTACCCGTGGGCGGAGGAGTACCGGGGCCGGGCGCTGGTGGTCTACGGCCACACCCCGGTGCCGGCCGCGAGCTTCGTCAACAACACCGTCTGCCTGGACACCGGCTGCGTCTTCGGCGGCAGCCTGACCGCGCTGCGCTACCCGGAGCGCGAGCTGGTGGGCGTCGAGGCCGAGCGCGAGTGGTACGCCCCGGTGCGCCCGCTGATCACCGACGCGCCGGGCGCGCGCGAGGGCCGTCCGCTGGACCTCGGCGACGTGGCCGGGCGCCGGACCGTCGAGACCGGGCTGCACGGGCGGGTGGCCGTCCGGGAGGAGAACGCGGCCGCCGCGCTGGAGGTGATGAGCCGCTTCGCACTGGACCCGCGGCTGCTCGCCTACCTGCCGCCGACCATGGCACCGAGCGCCACGTCCCGCCGGGACGGCTACCTGGAGCACCCGGAGGAGGCCTTCCTCGGCTACCGGGCGGACGGCGTGCGGCACCTGGTCTGCGAGGAGAAGCACATGGGCTCGCGCGCGGTGCTGCTGGTGGCCCGGGACAGGGCCGCGCTGGAGCGCCGCTTCGGCGTGGCCGGCCCCGGCGCGATCTGGACCCGGACCGGCCGCGCCTTCCTCGCCGACGAGGAGCTGACCGGCGCCGTGCTCGACCGGGTCCGGGCGGCCGCCGAGCGCGCCGGGCTGTTCGAGGAGCTGGCCACCGACTGGCTGCTGCTGGACGCCGAGCTGATGCCCTGGTCGCTGAAGGCGGTGGAGCTGCTGCGCCGCCAGTACGCGGCGGTCGGCGCGGCGGCGGGCGCCGCCCTGCCGGAGGTGCTGTCCGCGCTGGAGCGGGCGGCCGGGCGCGGCCTGGACCTGGCCCGGCTGACCGACCGCCAGCGGCAGCGCGCGGCCGACGCGCGGGCGTTCACCGAGGCGTACCGGCGCTACTGCTGGCCGACCGAGGGCCTGTCGGGCATCCGGCTCGCGCCGTTCCAGCTGCTCGCGGCCGAGGGGGCGAACCTCGCGGTGCGCCCGCACGACGAACACCTGGCCTGGATCGACCGCCTGGCCGCCGCCGACGAGACCGACGAGACCGACGAGACCGACGGGATCGACGGGACCGGCACCGCCGGCCCGGCCGGGGGGACCGGCACGGAGGAGCCGGAGCGCCGCGAGGGGCCCCTGCTCCAGCGCACCCGTCGGATCCTGGTGGACACCGAGGACGAGGCCTCGATGGCCGCCGCCACCGCCTGGTGGGAGGAGCTGACCGAGGCGGGCGGCGAGGGCATGGTGGTCAAGCCGCTGGTCTCGCCGGTGCGCACGGCGCGCGGCAAGGGCCGGCTGGGCGGCCTGGTGCAGCCCGGGGTGAAGGTGCGCGGCCGGGAGTACCTGCGGATCGTCTACGGACCGGACTACACCGAGCACCTCGACCGGCTGCGCCTGCGCGCGCTGGGCCACAAGCGCTCGCTGGCGCTGCGCGAGTACGCGCTGGGCCTGGAGGCGCTGGACCGGCTGGCGGCGGGGGAGCCGCTGTGGCGGGTGCACGAGCCGGTCTTCGCGGTGCTCGCGCTGGAGTCGGAGCCGGTCGACCCGCGGCTGTGACGGAGGTGGAGGCGGAGGCGGAGGCGGAGGAGGGGAGCCCACGGAGCCCACGAGGAGGGAGCCCACGGAACCGACGGAGCCCCCGTGGGCGCCCCTCCTCCGCCCAGCCTCCGTATATAAATTCCGAGTATCGTATAGACTTGCCGCTTTCCGCAGTCCGTCAGTCCCGTCACCCCAGGAGCCCGGCATGGCCTTCAACCTCCGGAACAGGCACTTCCTCAAGGAGCTCGACTTCACGCCCCAGGAGTTCCGCTTCCTGGTGGACCTCGCCGCCACGCTCAAGGCGGCGAAGTACGCGGGCACCGAGCAGCCCCGGCTGCGCGGCAAGAACATCGCGCTGATCTTCGAGAAGACCTCCACCCGCACCCGCTGCGCCTTCGAGGTCGCCGCCCACGACCAGGGCGCCACCACCACCTACCTGGACCCGGCGGGCTCGCAGATCGGCCACAAGGAGTCCGTCAAGGACACTGCCCGGGTGCTCGGCCGGATGTTCGACGGCATCGAGTACCGCGGCCACGGCCAGGAGATCGTCGAGGAGCTGGCCGAGTTCGCCGGCGTCCCGGTCTGGAACGGCCTGACCGACGAGTGGCACCCCACCCAGATGCTGGCCGACGTGCTCACCGTCACCGAGCACACCGCCAAGCCGCTGCCGGAGGTCGCGCTCGCCTACCTCGGCGACGCCCGCTCCAACATGGGCAACTCGCTGCTGATCACCGGCGCCCTGCTCGGCATGGACATCCGGATCGTCGCCCCGCGCGCGCTCTGGCCGACCGAGGAGGTGCAGGAGTCGGCGAAGGCCCTGGCCGGGACGACCGGCGCCCGGATCACCCTGACCGAGGACGTGGCCGAGGGCGTGGCCGGCGCCGACTTCCTCTACACCGACGTCTGGGTCTCGATGGGCGAGCCCAAGGAGGTCTGGGCCGAGCGGATCGAGCTGCTCAAGCCGTACCAGGTCTCCATGGACACCGTCCGGGCCACCGGCAACCCGGACGTGAAGTTCCTGCACTGCCTGCCGGCCTTCCACGACCTCGGCACGGCGGTCGGGCGGCAGATGCACGAGGCGACCGGCATGACCGAGCTGGAGTGCACCGACGAGCTGTTCGAGTCGGCCCACTCCATCGTGTTCGACCAGGCCGAGAACCGGCTGCACACCATCAAGGCGGTGCTGGTCGCCACCCTCGGCTCCTGAGGTACCGGCTCCTGGGTGCCCGCTCCTGAGCACCGGCTCCTGGGCGCCCGCCCCGGCGGCCGCGCGGCTCAGCCGTCCAGCCTCACGCAGGCCACCCGGTCGCCCGCCGCGTGCGGGCCGGCCGGGGTGCCCGCGTGCAGCACCAGCGAGCGCGCCTCGCCCGGTCGCGGCTGCCAGCCCACCACGGTGGTGGCGCTGCCCCGGCCCCGCCCGTCGGTGCGCAGCGCCAGCCGCAGCTCGTTGCGCTCGTTGGCGTACGCCGGGTCGGTGGACGGCTGCACCGGGTCGACCTCGTCCTGGTAGTGCGGCCCCGAGGAGGCAGGGTCGGCCCCGCAGCGGCCGGTGTGCAGGTGTGCGGGGAACTCGTGGTCGGGGGCGAGTCCGGAGGCCTTCAGGGTGAGCACCGTCCGCCCGGGTACCGAGCGGTCGGTGACGACCCGGACGTGGGCGCCGTACGGCACCAGGTCGCTCGCGTAGCTGATCGCCGCCGGGGGGACGAAGGCGGTGGCCGGGTCGAAGTCGGCCTCGACGACCGAGACCGGTGAGGCGGCGGGGGCGAGCAGGGCCAGCGGCAGCAGGGCGGCGGCGAGCGGAGCGGTCATCGGTCGGGCCTTCCGGGGGCGGGGCGACGGGTCCCCCTGCTAACGGCGCCCCGGCCCGGAGGACACCGCTCCGGGCTCCCGGGACCCCGGCACGTCAGGCGGACGGCCCGCACCGGACCCCGCACCGGACCCCGCACCGGACCCCGCGCCGGACCCCGACCGGACCCCGCACCGGACCCCGTGCGGGCGAGCCGCCACACCCGCCCGGGCCCGGGCGCGGGGGTGAACCGGGTCCGGGGGCGAACCGGGCGCGAACAGAGGGGAAAGAGTGCGGACGGCCCCGCCGGCCGACGCCGCCCCCTCGCCGACCGGCGGTTCCGGTGGTGAGCTAGTGGTGGTGCCGCTGGCGGCGGCCGCCGTCGTGGCCGGTGCGGTCCGGCCGAAGAGGCCGGAGCGCGAGCGGTGCGGCCCGGACGATCGGTGTGCCGAGGCATGCACTATGGTTTATCTCGACATCGAGATAACTGCCGCCTAGGATATATCTCGACATCAAGATACTTGCCGAGAGGCGCTCGCCGGCGATGCGGGCAAGGCAAGCCTAAGTAAGGCTGACCTTACCACCGCGTGACGGCCGGATACCGCACGAAGCACCCAGAAGGAGTCAGTCGTGTCCGCGAACAGCTTCGACGCCCGCAGCTCGCTGCAGGTGGGCGACGAGTCGTACGAGATCTTCAAGCTCTCCGCCGTCGAGGGTTCCGCTCGGCTGCCGTACAGCCTCAAGGTGCTGCTGGAGAACCTGCTCCGCACGGAGGACGGCGCGAACATCACCGCCGACCACATCCGCGCCCTCGGCAACTGGGACGAGAACGCCCAGCCGAGCCAGGAGATCCAGTTCACCCCGGCCCGCGTGATCATGCAGGACTTCACCGGTGTGCCGTGCGTGGTCGACCTCGCCACCATGCGTGAGGCCGTCAAGGAGCTGGGCGGCGACCCGGCCAAGATCAACCCGCTGGCCCCGGCCGAGCTGGTCATCGACCACTCGGTCATCGCCGACAAGTTCGGCACCAAGGACGCGTTCACCCAGAACGTCGAGATCGAGTACGGCCGCAACAAGGAGCGCTACCAGTTCCTGCGCTGGGGCCAGACCGCCTTCGACGAGTTCAAGGTCGTCCCGCCGGGCACCGGCATCGTCCACCAGGTGAACATCGAGCACCTGGCCCGCACCGTCATGGTCCGCGGCGGCCAGGCCTACCCGGACACCTGCGTCGGCACCGACTCGCACACCACCATGGTCAACGGCCTGGGCGTGCTGGGCTGGGGCGTCGGCGGCATCGAGGCCGAGGCCGCGATGCTCGGCCAGCCGGTCTCCATGCTGATCCCGCGCGTCGTCGGCTTCAAGCTGACCGGCGAGCTGCCGGCCGGCACCACCGCCACCGACCTGGTGCTCACCATCACCGAGATGCTGCGCAAGCACGGTGTGGTCGGCAAGTTCGTCGAGTTCTACGGCGACGGCATCGGCTCCATCCCGCTGGCCAACCGCGCCACCATCGGCAACATGTCGCCGGAGTTCGGCTCGACCTGCGCGATCTTCCCGATCGACGCCGAGACCATCAACTACCTGAAGCTCACCGGCCGCGACGAGCAGCAGCTCGCCCTGGTCGAGGCGTACGCCAAGGAGCAGGGTCTCTGGCACAACCCGTCGCACGAGCCGGTCTACTCCGAGTACCTCGAGCTGGACGTCTCCACCGTCGTCCCGTCGATCTCCGGCCCGAAGCGCCCGCAGGACCGCGTGATCCTGGCCGAGGCCGCCGAGCGGTTCGCCGAGGCGCTGCCGACCTACTCCGCCGAGGCCTCGAAGCCGACCGCCGTCACCGCCCCCGACGGCTCGTCCTACGAGATCGACAACGGCGCGGTCGTGATCGCCTCGATCACCTCCTGCACCAACACCTCCAACCCCTCCGTCATGCTGGGCGCCGCCCTGCTGGCGAAGAAGGCCGTGGAGAAGGGCCTGCACGTCAAGCCCTGGGTCAAGACCACCCTGGCGCCGGGCTCCAAGGTCGTCATGGACTACTACGAGAAGGCCGGCCTGCTCCCGTACATGGAGAAGCTGGGCTTCAACCTGGTCGGCTACGGCTGCGTCACCTGCATCGGCAACTCGGGCCCGCTGCCCGAGGAGGTCTCGGCCGCCGTCAACGAGGCCGACCTCGCGGTCGTGTCGGTGCTCTCCGGCAACCGCAACTTCGAGGGCCGGATCAACCCGGACGTCAAGATGAACTACCTGGCCTCCCCGCCGCTGGTGGTCGCCTACGCCCTCGCCGGCAACATGAACATCGACATCACCCGGGACGCCCTGGGCCAGGACGCCGACGGCAACGACGTGTTCCTCGCCGACATCTGGCCGTCGGAGCAGGAGGTCGCCGACACCGTCGCCGGCTCCATCGACGAGGCCATGTTCGACAAGGGCTACCAGGACGTCTTCGCCGGCGACCACCGCTGGCAGTCGCTCCCGGTCCCGACCGGCAACACCTTCGAGTGGGACGCCGAGTCCACCTACGTCCGCAAGCCCCCGTACTTCGAGGGCATGGCCAAGACCCCGAGCCCGGTGACCGACATCGCCGGCGCCCGCGTCCTGGCCAAGCTGGGCGACTCGGTCACCACCGACCACATCTCCCCGGCCGGCAACATCAAGCCGGGCACCCCGGCGGCGCAGTACCTGACCGCCAACGGTGTCGAGAAGCGCGACTTCAACTCCTACGGTTCCCGTCGTGGCAACCACGAGGTGATGATCCGCGGCACCTTCGCCAACATCCGCCTGCGCAACCAGATCGCGCCGGGCACCGAGGGCGGCTACACCCGCGACTTCACCCAGGCCGACGCGCCGGTGTCGTTCATCTACGACGCCTCGCAGAACTACCAGGCCGCCGGCGTCCCGCTGGTCGTCCTGGCCGGCAAGGAGTACGGCTCCGGCTCGTCCCGCGACTGGGCCGCCAAGGGCACCGCGCTGCTGGGCGTCAAGGCCGTCATCGCCGAGTCGTACGAGCGCATCCACCGCTCGAACCTGATCGGCATGGGCGTCCTGCCGCTGCAGTTCCCGGAGGGCGAGAACGCCGAGTCCCTCGGCCTGACCGGCGAGGAGACCTTCTCCTTCACCGGTGTGACCGAGCTCAACGAGGGCCGCACCCCGAAGACCGTCAAGGTCAAGGCCGGTGACAAGGAGTTCGACGCGGTCGTCCGCATCGACACCCCCGGTGAGGCGGACTACTACCGCAACGGCGGCATCCTGCAGTACGTGCTGCGCTCGCTGATCGGCTGAGCATGAGCCTCTGAGGGGGGGGGGGGGGCGGCCCCGGGGGGCGCCCCCCCGTGTTGGGGGGGGGGGGCGGCCACGCGTTTTTGTATAAAGCGCGGGGGGGGGGCGCCCCCGGGG
>NZ_JBHJSJ010000063.1:36513-52551 GCF_042268845.1 Kitasatospora sp. NPDC056273
GGTGATCGGCTGAGATTGAGCCTCTGTGGGGTCCGGACCGCATCCGCGGTCCGGCCCCCTCTTTTTGCGACGGCTTCTCGCACCAGCTTTTTGCATACTGCGCCGGTTGCGGTCGCCCCCTTGTGCGGTGAACGGCGGATGGACTAAACCTCTGTGCCATCTGGTCCAGACCATTTGACGCCGCTTCAGAGAACAGGTCCGGTATGCCCACTCGCGCCTCAGCCCTGCTCGCCGCCGCCACCGTCGCCGCGCTGCTCGCCGCCCCCGCCACCGCCAACGCCGCCGACGGACGGCACGGCCCGAAGCTGAAGGGCCAACGGGTCGGCTACTTCACCCAGTGGGGCGCCGACAGCTCCGCGAAGAGGGTCCAGGAGTCCGGCCAGGCGGCCAGGCTCACCGTCATCAACTACGCCTTCGGCAACGTCTCCGCCGAGGGCACCTGCTTCGAGAGCAACGAGGCCGGCCAGGGCGACGCCCGCAACGACTACCAGCGCTCCTTCTCCGCCGCCGAGTCGGTGGACGGCGTGGCCGACGCCCCGGGCCAGAAGTTGAAGGGCCACCTCAACCAGCTGCGCAAGCTCAAGGCGAAGAACCCCCAGCTGCGCACGGTCATCTCGCTGGGCGGCTGGTCCTGGTCCAAGTACTTCTCCGACGCGGCCGCCACCGACGAGGCCCGCAAGAAGTTCGTCTCCTCCTGCATCGACCTCTACGTCAAGGGCGACCTGCCGGTCCTGGCGGACTCCCCGGAGGGCGGCAAGGGCGCCGCCGCGGGCGTCTTCGACGGCATCGACATCGACTGGGAGTACCCGGGCGGCGGCGGGGACGCGGGCAACGTGGTCCGCCCCGAGGACGGGCACAACTTCACGCTGCTGATGCAGGAGTTCCGCGACCAGCTGGACGCGCTGAGCGGCCGCAAGGGCAAGAAGTACCTGCTGACCGCCGCCGTGGCCGCCAACGAGACGGTCGCCGACCGGCTCGAACTGCCGCAGCTGAGCGAGTCGGTGGACTGGCTGAACCTGATGACCTACGACCTGCACGGCCCGTGGGAGGGCAAGGGGCCGGCCAACCACCAGGCCCCGCTGTACTCCGACCCGGCCGACCCGGACCCGCGCCGGCGCAGTGCCGACCAGGCCGCCGACCACTACCAGGAGCGCGGCCTGCCCGCCGAGCAGCTGGTCCTCGGCGCCCCGCTGTACGGCCACGGCTGGACCGGCGTCGCCCCCGGAAAGCGCGGCGGCCTCTTCCAGAGCGCCACCGCGTCCGCGCCCGACCACTCGTACCAGGAGATCAACGCGCTGCCGGGCAAGGTCTACCTGGACCGCGACCACGGCGCGTCCTGGAAGTACGACGGCACCACGTTCTACAGCTACGACACCGCCGAGGTGCTCACCCAGAAGGCGCGGTACACGCGCTGGAACGACCTGGCCGGGGTGATGGTCTGGTCGCTGGACGGCGACGACGCCCGGGGCAGCGCGATCGCCGCGCTGGACCGCGGCCTGAGCCGCGACTGACCGCTCCCCCCGCCCCGTACCCAGGGCCCGCCGCGGACGCCCCCGCGGCGGGCCCTGCTACGCCGTGGGACCGGCCGGCCCGGTCGGCTGCTCGTGCGGGCCCCGGGGCTGCCGGGCGGGCGGCGGGGAGCCGTCCAGGATGCCGCTCTGCGCCGTCAGGTAGGCGAGCTGGGCCCGGCTGTTGCTGCCGAGGATCTCCGACACCCGCTTGAGGTGGCTCGCCACGGTCCGTGAGCTGATGCCGAGCCGGCTGGCGATCGCGGCGTCCGTGTAGCCGTCCACCATGAGCTGGAGCACCCGCAGCCGGGTCTCGTCGGTGAGCAGCGGCGGGCGCTGCTGGTCGCTCTCGTAGACGACCGGCGCGGCCCGCTCCCAGGCGTGCTCGAAGACCGAGGCCAGGAAGTGCACCACGCCGGGGTCGGTGACCTTGAGCGCGTGGTTGTGGTGTTCGAGCTCCTTGTCGGGGATGAACGCCACCGAGCGGTCGCAGATGATGAGCCGGTCGAAGACCTCGTCGACGGTCCGCACCTCGATGCCGGCCTCGGTGACGGCCTTGATGTAGTCCAGCGTCGGGTAGTGCGCCCGGACGGAGTGCTGGTAGAGCGTGCGCTGGCGGACGCCCCGCTTCTGCGCGTCCAGGGCGAGGACCAGCGATCTGGCGAGGACGTCGGTCGGCCGGCTGCCGCCCGGGTGCGCGGTGAGCAGCTCCCGCTCGGTCGCCTGGGTCGTCTCGGCCACCGCGGCGGCGATGACCGCCGCGCCGCTGAGCCGCTGGACGTTGTCCCGGCCCTCCCGGCGCAGCGTCCGGTAGACGCTCTCGACCTGGGACATGGCGGTCCGGATCGCGGCCACCTGCTGCTGCTGTTCGAGGATCTGCTGCTCCATCGGGTGCAGCAGCGCCGTGGTCGCGACCTCGGGCGGGACCGGCACCAGGACCGAGGGGTCGCCCAGCGCCGCCGTCAGCAGCCCCAGCTCGGTCAGGCAGGCGGGCGGCTCCGCCGTCGGGGCCCTCCCCAACAGGACGGCCTTGCGGTAGAACGTGATCCCCTCGTCACAGGGCCCGGGGTGGGCCTCCGGGCCACCGACGTCCGATATGTCGCACATGTGCCACCCCCTTCGGAATCTTGCAGTGCACGATCCTGAGCCATCGGATCTCTTCTGGCAAGGACCCATTCCCAGGCATTCTCTCTGTGTGCGGGGAAACCCCCCAGCACGAACGGATAGGTCTATCTAGGGGTGGAAATGAAGATCATGCGGTTCCCGGGTCGAATCCTCGCGTCCTTCGTTATGGCCGCCGTCGCGGTGATCGTCGTTTCCGCCGCGCCGGACGCCCCCAGCAGCGCCCCCACCGCTGCCGCCAGCGACGTGGCGCTCCTGCCGGGCGACCCCGGCTGGGCCTGATCGGCCGGGCGGGAATCCGCCACCCCTGGACAGTAGCGCCGATCCGCCGACCTGCGGGAGTGCTGCGAATCACGTTTCGCGGATATCGGCGCGCCGACATTCAGAAGGAGAGAGAAATGACCGCTGCGATTGCCGTACCGAAATGCCTGGTGTGCGACACCGACTTCGAGGTCGACGAGGCCTGGGAGCGGGGCGAGGTGACCGAGTGCGCGGCCTGCGGCCAGGAGCACGAGGTCGTCGAGAAGTCCGAGGCCGGCGTCCGCCTCGACCTGGCCCCCGAGGTGGAAGAGGACTGGGGCGAGTGACCTCCTCCGGCCGCGTCCTGCTGTCGGCCACCATGCTGCGCCCCGAGGAGAAACTCCTCCTCGGGGCGTTGCGCGGGGAGGGTCTGACGGCGACTCCACTGCTCATGGAGGATCTGGCCGACGTGGTGGCGGGTCGTACCGACCCGCCGGCCCTGGCCCTGATCCGCAACCTCTCGCACCGGGACGCGATCAGCGTCTCGTGCCGCCTGGAACACGCCGGGATCACCACCCTCAACCGGGCGTCGACCATCGAGACCTGCAACGACAAGGGCCTGCAGGCCCTGCTCTTCGCCCGGCACGGCATCCCCCACCCGCACACCCGGCACGCCTTCAGCTACGACCAGGTGCGCGCGATCGTCGCCGAGCTGGGCATGCCGGCGGTGGTCAAGCCGGTCAGCGGCTCCTGGGGGCGCGGTGTCACCAAGCTCGCGGACGCCGCGTGCCTGGAGGCCTGGGCCGCCGGGCGCGAGTCCGTCGACGCCGCGGGGAAGCTCTTCCCCGTCATCGTGCAGGAGTACATCGACAAGCCCGGCCACGACCTGCGCGTGGTCGTCGTCGGGACCACCCCGGTCGTGGCGATCCAACGGGTCTCGGACGACTGGCGCACCAACACCCACCTCGGCGCCGAGGTGCGGCGCGTCGACATCACCCCGGAGATGGAGAAGCTCTGCGTCCAGATCGTCGACGTGCTCGGCCCCGGCTTCTACGGGGTCGACCTGGTGGAGGACCGGACCACCGGTGACCTGCTCGTCCTGGAAGTGAACGCCAACCCCGAATTCGCCCGCTCCTCCGCCCTGCACGGAGTGAACGTCGCCGGCCACCTCGCCTCCTACGTGGCGGGGCAGCTGACGGCCGCGGCCGTGTGACCCGGAGAGGAACCATGGAACTGTTCGACACCGCGACGGTGCTCGCCCGCGTGCTCACCTCGGGCGTGGTCATGAGCATCGAGAAGAGCGACCGTGAACTGCCCGCCCTGGAGCGGCTGCTGACCAAGCGGACCGGCCGGGCCAAGGCCGTCCTGCTGAACAGCCGGACCGGGGCCCTGCACGCGGCCCTGGCCGGCCAGGGCATCGGCCACGGCGACACCGTCGCCCTGGCCGGGCCGGACGAGGCCACCACGGCCTTCCTGGCCTGGCTCGGCGTCACCGTCGAGGGGCAGGCCCCGGCCGCCTTCGACCTGGTCTCGCTGACCCCCGAGAACGCCGGCCGGCTGGACGAGCTGACCGCCGAAGCCACCGCCCCCGCGCTGGTGGTGGACCTGAGCGGGCTCGGCTTCGGCCCGGCCGCCGCCGTGCTCACCGACGACGAGCGGCTCTGGGCCCGGGCCGAGCGGCTGAAGATCTTCGGCGCCTACGACCTGCGCACCATGTGGACCCAGCAGGAGGCCGACGAGGACCTGGTGCCGGGGGTGCAGTTCAACTACCGGCTGAGCCCCCTGGTGGCCGGTTGCGTACGGATGGCCCTGACCCACGCGGCTCGCCCCGCCGCCGCAAGCTCCGGAGCACGCTGATGATCACCGACTTCCCGAACTCGCCCCTGCCCCTGCCCACCGAAGCCGACCTCGCCGACGAGCTCGCCGCCCTCGGCGGCGGCGCGATGATCCCCAAGGCCCAGCGCCGCACGCTCTTCCCGATCATCACCAAGGAAGACGTCTTCAACCTGATGCTCGCCCAGCGGCAGTCGCCCGACAAGGTCGTGGCCGACTTCGCCGAGGCGTACCGCGCCTACGTCGGCGCCGAGTACGCCCTGCCCACCGCCAGCGGCACCTCCAGCCTGCACATGGCCCTGGTCGGCGCCGGCGTGCAGCCCGGTGACGAGGTGATCGTCCCGGCGTTCACCTTCATCGCCACCGCGCAGGCCGTGGTCGCCGCCCACGCGATCCCGGTGTTCGTCGACATCGACCCGGACACCTACTGCATGGACCCGCGGGCCGCGGCCGCCGCGATCACCCCCCGGACCAGGGCGCTCATGCCGGTGCACGTCCACGGCCTGCCCGCCGACGTGCCGGCCCTGCGCGCCCTGGCCGACCAGCACGGCATCGCCCTCGTCGAGGACGCCTCGCACGCCCACTCCGCGAAGATCGGCGACCGGGTGGCCGGCTCCTTCGGCGACGCCGCCGGCCAGAGCCTGATGGCCGACAAGAACTTCCCGCTCGGTGGCGAGGGCGGCATCGCCTTCTACGCCACCGAGGAGGCGTACGGCCGGGCGGTCGCCTACCTGGAGCGCCACGCCATCGACTACGGGATGTCCTGGGTGGCCGCCGCCTTCGGCACCAGCCAGCTGGCCCGGCTGCCGTACTACGACGAGATCCGGGCCCGCAACGCCGCCCTGCTCGGCGAGGCCCTGGCGGGGACCGGCCTGTTCACGCCGCCGCACGTCCCGGACGGGCACGTGCACGCGTACAACATGTACCGGACCACCCTGCACCCGGAGGCCGTCGGCCTGGAGGACCTGCCGGTGCACGCCGTCAAGGAGGCGGTGCACGAGCTGCTGGTCGCCGAGGGCGTGCCGGCCCGCGAGTGGCAGAACACCCCGATCCCGTGCCACCTGCCGTTCCGGCACCGCGACGGCTTCGGCAACGGCTACCCGTTCTCGCTCAACCCGGACGCCGTGCGCGACCACCGGCCGGAGGACTTCCCGGTCACCCTGGGCATGCTCGACAGCACCCTGGTGCTCTGCCGCGAGCTGCGCTCCCCGGTCGAGTACGAGCGGATCCTGCGCTACGCGGACGCCTTCCGGAAGGTCGCCCGGCGCCCGGACGCCATCCGCAAGCTCGTCGAGAGCGGCGACCACCGCCGTCCGTGGGAGAAGGCGGCCCGCCTTGGCTGACCAGAAGATCCGCGTCGCCGTCATCGGCGCGAGCGGCTACACCGGTGGCGAGGTCATCCGGCTGCTGCTCGAACACCCCGGGGTGGAGCTCGCGTTCCTCTCCGCGGAGCGCAACGCCGGTGCCACGGTCGGCAGCGTCCACCCGTGGCTGCGCAACCACCCCAGGGCCGGCTCGCTGACGCTCCGGCCGCTGGCGCAGCTCGCCGAGGCCGGCCCCGTCGACGTCGCCTTCGGCTGCCTGCCGACCGGCACCCTGCCGGAGCAGCTGCCGCTGATCGCCGACAACGCCAAGCGGGTGCTCAACCTGGGCGGCGACTTCCGGCTCCGCGACGGCGACGACGTCCGCACCCACTACCCGAGGACGGCCGCGAACCCGCCGAGCGAGGATTTCGCCTACTACATACCGGAGTTGAGCCCCGAGGTCCCGCAGGAGCGGTTCATCAGCCTGCCCGGCTGCATGGCCGTCACCACCATCTACGCGCTCTACCCGATGTTCGCCGCCTCGCTCGCGACCGACCGGGTCGTGGTCGACGCCAAGACCGGCTCCACCGGGAGCGGTCGCGGCGGCGGCGAGCCGCACGCCGAGCGCAGCGGCAACATCCGGGTGCACAAGCTGCACGGGCACCGGCACGCCCCGGAGGTCCAGCAGGCGATCGCCGACCTGACCGGCGCCGCCGTGGACCTGCGGTTCTCCACCCACAGCCTGGACGTGTCGCGCGGCATCATGGTCACCGCGTACACCGAACTGCGGGACGGCGTCACGGCGTTGGACGTCAAGCGGGCCTACGCCAAGGCGTACCTCGGCAAGCCCTTCGTCCGGGTCCGGCCGGCCCCCAAGGCGGCGCAGGACTTCCCGATGCTCAAGGCGGTCGTCGGCTCGAACGTCGCCGAGGTGGCGGTCGCGGTGCGCGGCGACCAGTGCGTCGCGGTGGCGGCCCTGGACAACCTGATCAAGGGCGCGGCCGGCCAGGCGATCCAGGCGATGAACCTGATCTCCGGCCTGGACGAGACGACCGGACTGCCCACCACGGCGGTGTCGCCGTGAGCCGTCCGCTGTACGTGATCAAGGTCGGCAGCGCCACGCTCGACCACGGCACGATCCACAAGGAGCTGGCCGACCTGGTGGCCCGGGGCGCCCGGGTGCTCCTGGTCGCCGGCGGTGCCACCGGCATCGAGGCCCACTACCGCGCGATCGCCCGCCCGATGCCGCAGCTGCGGCTCGCCAACGGCGACGAGGTGCGCTACTGCCCGCCCGAGGAGATGACCCACCTGGTCGACGCCTACGAGCGGGTCACCCTGCCCGCCGTGGAGCGGGAGGCCCGGGCCCTCGGGCTCGGCGTCTTCACCGCCGTCGCGGCGCGCGGCGCCCTGGTGACCGGCCGGGCCAACCGCCCGCTCAAGGCGCTGTCCGCCGAGGGTCGGCCGATCGTGGTCCGCGACCACCGGGCCGGCGTGCCCGCCCAGGTGGACACCGCCCGGCTGAACGCCCTGCTCGACACGTACGACCTGGTCTGCCTGTCCGCGCCGGTCGCCGACCCGGACGGCGGCGCCCCGCTCAACGTGGACGCCGACGTGCTCGCGGCGGTCCTCGCCAACGCGCTGGACGCCGACCACCTGCGGCTGGTCACCGGCACCGCCGGACTGCTGACGGACAAGGACGACCCGCGCTCCACGCTGGCCGACGCCTACCCGGGCGACGGAGCGCGGTACGCCGCGGGGCGCATGCGGCAGAAGGTCCGCGCGGCCGAGATCGCCCTGGAGGGCAGCGCCGACGTGGCCATCACCGGGCCGCACACCATGTCCGAGCCGGCCAACTGGACCAGGTTCTGGCGGGTGCGCGAGCCCTCCGCCGACCTGAGCCTGCTGACCCGGGTGGTCTCGGTGCCCTCGGTCTCCGGCGACGAGGCCGAACTCGCCACCCTGCTGGCCGAGTGGTGCCGCGAACGCGGCATGGACGCCGCCGTCGACGAGGCGGGCAACCTCGTCGCCAGCCGCGGCATCGGGCCCCGCCGGCTGCTCCTCCTCGGCCACCTCGACACCGTGCCGCACCGCTGGCCGGCCGAGTGGCGCGAGGGCGAACTGTGGGGCCGCGGCAGCGTGGACGCCAAGGGCTGCCTGGCCAACTTCCTGGAGGTGCTCGCGCACGCGGACATCCCGGAGGACGGCCAGCTGTGCGTGGTCGGCGCGGTCGAGGAGGAGATCTCCTCCTCCAAGGGCGCGTTCCACGTCCGCGACCACTACCCGGCCGACGCGGTCGTCATCGGCGAGCCCAGCGGCTCGGAGAAGCTGACGCTCGGCTACTTCGGGCTCTTCAAGCTCAAGGTGACCGCCTCGGTGTCCAGCGGCCACTCGGCCGGACAGGACGCGGTCTCCGCCCCCGACCTGCTGATCGAGGCGCTCGGCGGCATCCGGACGGCCGTGCTGGCCCACGCGACCGACGCGCTGAGCGCGGTCATCGAGATCAGCAGCCGGACCGGGCGCGAGCACCACCACGCCACCGGGATCCTCAACTTCCGGGTGCCGCCCACGGCCGACCTCGACGCGCTGCGCTCGGCCGCGCTCGACCAGGTCCGGCCCGGGGTGGAGATCGAGGTGCTGCGGGCCACCCCCGGGTACGTCGGAGGCCGCTCCAGCTCCCTGGTCAAGGTCTTCAGCCGGGCCTTCGCGGACACCGGCATCCGGCCCCGCTTCGTCGTGAAGAAGGGCACCTCGGACATGAACACCCTGGCCACCACCTGGCGGGACGTGCCGATGGTCGCGTACGGCCCCGGCGACTCCTCGCTGGACCACACCGACGAGGAGCGGATCGGCGCCATGGAGTACCGCACCGCCCGCTCGCTGCTCGCGGACGCCGTCAACCGGTGGTTCGCCCTGCCCGAGGGGAGCCGTCGATGAGCACCCTGCTCGCCCCGCCGCAGACCGGGGACGACCTGCTGGCCACCCTGGCCGACCGGGCCGTACGGGCCCGCCGGCTGGTGGTCGACATGGCCGCCGGGCCGCGCGGATGCCACCTCGGCGGCAGCCTGTCCGTCCTGGACATCCTGATCGCCGCGCTGCACCGGGCCTCGGCCGGGGACGGTACGGAGGTCGTGCTCAGCAAGGGCCACGCCGCCGCCGGGCTCTACGCGGCCCTGCACGTCAGCGGCGTCCTCCCGGAGGACCCGACACCGCGCTACGGCCTGGCGGGCGAGCCGTTCACCGGCCACCCGGGCCCCAAGGTCCCGGGCGTGCGCTTCCCCACCGGGAGCCTCGGCCACGGCGTCCCGTACGCCGCCGGCTGGGCGATGGCCCGCCGGATCGGCGGCCGGAGCGGACTCGGCATCGCCGTCGCCGGCGACGGCGAGCTCCAGGAGGGCCTGGTCTGGGAGACCTGCCAGGTCGCGGTGGCCCAGGAGCTGGGCAACTTCGTGCTGGTGGTCGACCGCAACGGCGGCCAGAACGACGGCATGGTGGCCGACATCTCGCCGCTGCCCCGGCTCGCCGAGCGGTTCGCCGCCTTCGGGTTCGAGGTCGCCGAGACCGACGGGCACGACCTGGCGGCGCTCACCGGGCTGCTCGCCGGGGACCGGGCCGGGGCCCGCAGGCCGCTGGCCGTCATCGCGAACACCGTCAAGGGGAAGGGCGTGCCCGCCGTGGAGGGCAAGGCCGGCTCCCACTACGTGACCATCGACGCCACGCGCGCCGCCAAGTGGAAGCGAGCGATCCGATGACCCTCTCGGGCCGTGACGCCTACCGCGACGAGCTGACCGGGCTCGCCGCCGAGGACGACACCATCCTCTGCCTGGAGGCGGACCTCGGCGGCAAGGGCCACCCGTTCCAGGCGGCCCACCCCGACCGCTTCTTCAACCTCGGCATCGCCGAGGGCGCCATGGTCGACATGGCGGCGGGCCTCGCCGCGGGCGGGTACAAGCCCTTCGTCAGCACCTTCGCGCCCTTCGCGGCGCTGCGCGCGGCGGAGAGCCTCAAGCTGACGCTGGGCTACCTGAACGCCGGGGTCACCGTGGTGGCGCCGTACGCGGGCGTCTCCGGCGCCTGGTTCGGCACCACCCACCACTGCCTGGAGGACCTCGCCGTCCTGCGCAGCATCCCGGGCGTGGTCATCGCCGCCCCCTACGGGGAGGCGGAGATGCGCGCGGTGGTCCGCGAGGCCGTGCGCTCCGGGCGGCCGCACTACATCCGCACCGGGCGCAACGCCCAGTACCGCTCGCTCGACCGGGAGGGCGAGCGGGCGCCGCTGGTCACCTGGGAGTCCCGGGCCGAGCCGGGCGAGGTCTGCCTGGTGTCGGTCGGCGAGGAGGGCACCCGCCTGGCGCTGGCCGCGCGGGAGGCCCGCCCCGGCACCGGCCACGCCCACCTGGTCTACCTGGACCACCCGAACCTGGCCCGCGCCGCGGCCGAACTCTCCCGCCACCACCGGCGGTTCGTCGTGGTCGAGGAGCACCGCGCCCAGGGCGGGGCGGCCGAGGCCCTCGCGCTGCTGATGCCCGGGTGCGAGGTCACCGCGGCGAGCGCGGACCTGACCTGGCCGTCCACCGGCGGCGACCACGAGGAGGTCATGGCCGCGGTCGGGCTCACGCTGCCCGCCGTGCTCGCCGCGGTGGCCCGGGCCGGCGGCGCCGGCCGGCTGCCGGCCGTCTCCGGAGCCTGCGTCCGCTGAGCCCCCGCCCCCCGTCATCCCCTGATCCGCCACAGTCCGAAAAGGAGCACAGCCATGCACATCCTCATGATCGAGTGCAACCCGAACGGGATCGCCGGTATCGCGAACGCCCTGGAACTGGGCCACGACGTCACCCTGGTCTCGGTCGACCCCGACTTCTACCTCAGCGTCTCGCCGCTGACCGAGGCCGCCTACGCCCACCCGAACTGCCAGGTCGTCAAGAGCGAGCAGGCCTTCTCCCTCGACGAGCTGACCGACCTGGCGCGGCGGCTGCACGAGGCCAAGCCGATCCACGGCGTCACCACGTACAGCGAGTACCACACCGTGCACACCGCCGCCGTCGCCGAGGCGCTCGGCCTGCCCGGCATGAGCGTCGACGGCGCCCGCAACGCCCGGCACAAGCACCTGACCCGCACCACCCTGGCCGGCACCGGCATCCGCCAGCCGCGCTTCGCGGTGGCCACCGACCCGGCCGAGGTGGAGGCCGCCGTCCGCGAGGTCGGCTTCCCCTGCGTGGCCAAGCCCTCCGACGGCACCGCCAGCCTCCACGTCCTGCACCTCAAGGACGAGGCGGACCTGCGCGAGTACCTCGCCGAGCTGGCCCAGGTCGCCGACTACGGGCGCGGCGTCGTGCGCATCCCGGAGATCGTCATCGAGGAGTTCGTCACCGGCGAGCTGATCTCCGTCGAGTCCTGCGTGCTCGCCGGGGGAGAGGTGGTCAACCTCGGCCTGACCGACCGCTCGCTCAGCGGGTTCCCGTACTTCATCGAGATGGGCCTCACCTACTTCAGCGGCCACCCGCTCCAGGAGGAGCTGTTCGCCGCCACCACCGCCGTGCTGAACGGGCTCGGCGTGGACTTCGGCTTCATCCACACCGAGTGGCTGCTCGGCCCGGACGGCCCGGTGCTGTGCGAGGTCAACGGCCGCCTGGCCGGCGGGATCGTGCCGACCCTGATGGAGATCACCTCCGGCGTGGACCCGTACCTGGAGGTCATCCGCCAGGCCCTCGGCGAGCGGCCCGAGCTGGCCTTCCCCCGCGAGACCACGGCCAGCGGCCACTGGTTCGGCTCCCCGGTCGCCGGGACGGTCGAGGCGATCGGCTTCGACGCCCTCACCGACCTGCCCGGCTTCCACAGCGCCCTCGGCTACAAGAAGCCCGGCACGGCCGTGAACCGGCTGTCCCGCAGCAACTTCGACTGGATCGGCCACATCATCTTCACCGGCGGCGACCGGGACGAGGCCGCCAAGCGCTGCCAGGACGGCCTGGACCGCATCGACCTGCGCCTGTCGGTCGAGGTGGCCCGGTGAGCGCGGCCACCCCCGAGCAGCGGCGGCCCGCCGTACTGTCGGGCGTGGCCGTCCCCGCCCTGGACGCCGAGGCGCTGTTCGACGTGACCGTCGAGGACGGGGTCTTCACCCGGATCGAGCCCTCGGGCACCCGTCGCGGCGACGAGCCGGAGCTGTGGCCCGGCTACACCGAGACCCACGCCCACATCGCCCTGCCCGCCAACTTCGACGACACCGCCGAGGACCCGCGGATCATCGCCCTCCAGTACCTCTACCACGGCGTCACCCACGTGGTGGACATGTTCGGCTACCCGATGGTGGCCGACGCCTGGGAGGCCGGCCGGGCCGCTTCGGACCTGCCGTACCCCGAACTGGTCCACTGCGGCTACGCGGTGACGGCGATGACCAACGCGGCGGGCCTCTCCGGCCACGGCGTGGAGTTCCCGACCCCGGTGTACATGCTCGCGGTCGAGGCCGACCTCGACCAGGCGCTGCGCAACAACGCCGAGCGCGGCGCGACCTTCCTCAAGGTCATGTTCACCGACGGCACCGAGCAGCCGGGCTCCAAGGTGCGCTTCTCCC
Source organism: Kitasatospora sp. NPDC056273 (assembly GCF_042268845.1). Classification (NCBI taxonomy): domain Bacteria; kingdom Bacillati; phylum Actinomycetota; class Actinomycetes; order Kitasatosporales; family Streptomycetaceae; genus Kitasatospora; species Kitasatospora sp. NPDC056273. The sequence goes on from NZ_JBHJSJ010000063.1 coordinate 49,086, forward strand.
GGCTGTCGGAGCGGGTGCTGCGGTTCACCGCGCGGATCGCCGCCGAGCGCGGCATCACCGCGGTGATCGACTGCAACACGCTGGAGGAGACCCGCTGGGCCTACGACTGCGGCTTCCGGCTCTTCGCCCACACCGTCCGCGACCGCACCCTCGGCGACGCCGAGTGGAAGGACCTGGCCGGCGCCCGGTTCGTCTCCACCCTCTCCGGGCTCCGCCCGATGGTCATGACGGCCGACGACTTCCTCGCCGCGTACGGCCGCGAGGGCTTCGCCGAGACCCAGGACGTCCGTAACCTGGACGCCGTCCGCGGCCTGGAGCAGCCGTACGGGATCACCTACGGCCTCCAGGAGACCCGCACCGGCGCGCTGGGCGACATGCGCCGCAACGCGCTGGCCGCGCTGCGCGAGGGCAACCTGCTGGTAGGCACCGACTCGGGCAACACCGGTGCCTACCACGGCTACTCCCTGCTCGGCGAGCTCGACCTGCTGCGCGGGGACGACCCCTCGCTCGCCGACGCGCTGCGCCACCAGGCCACCGTCGGCGGCCGGCGCTACTTCGACGAGCTGCGCGGCGAGTCCGGCGCCGCCCACCCGATCAGCGTCGGGGCGCCGGCCACCTACAACCTGCACGCCCCGGGCCGGCCGCTCTCCGCGCTGCCCACCGCCACCGTCGTGCGGGGGACACCGATCGACCGCCAGGCGGTCGCCCGGGCCATCGCCGGGCTCCGCGCCGCCGCGGCGGCCGGCACGACGACGCACGACACGAAGGAGGGGGCGGCCCTGTGACCGTCGACCGCAAGCGGGCGCTGATCGGCGTCAACGCCGGCATCCTGCTCGCCAACACCGGCAGCTACATCTGGTTCCCCGTGCTGGTGGCCTCGCTCGGCGGGGTGGACAGCGGCTTCTGGGCCGGCGTCGTGATGGCCATGACGTACGTCGGGCGGCTGCTCGCCACCTTCTTCTACGAGGGCGTGGCGCTGCGCATCGGCATCCGCGGTGCGGTCTTCCTCGGTACCGCCCTGGAGGCGGTGGCGCTGGGCCTGATGGGCTTCGGCACCGGGGTGCTGGTCTACGCCGTGCTCGCCTTCTTCATCGGCTTCGGCTCCGGCACCTCCTTCCCCGGCCTGAAGAACGTCCTCGCCTCCTACCCCGACGACGAGCGCCCCAAGGCCTTCTCGACCTTCCAGATGGCCGGTCAGGTGGGCGTGTTCGGCGGCGCCATGCTGGGCGCCGTGCTCGCCGACGTCGAACTGCGCACCCTGTTCTCGGTGGTGTTCGCGATCTTCCTCGCGTTCTGCCTGGCGGCCTCGTCCTTCATCCCCCGGGACGGCTTCCAGCCCCCGGCGCCGGTGGAGCCCGGGGCCGGGGCGGCGGCCCGCAAGCCGCTGTTCTCCACCGCGGTGTTCAAGGGCATCGACATCCGGGGCGCCACCCGCTACTTCCTGCTGTCGGCGGTGTTCTGGTTCCTGTCGATCGGCTTCATCGTCGGCATCCCGCTGCACATGGAGCGGTACGTGCCGCAGTGGGCGCCGTCCTCGCCGTTCTGGATCACCGGGCTGAGCATCCTGGTGCTCCAGTACCCGGTGTTCAAGTTCCTGATCGGCCGGTTCAGCCCGGCCGTGGTGATGGCGATCGGCCTCACCGGCATGACGGTGGCGTTCACCGCCCTCGGCGCGGGGCGCGGCGCGGCCTGGGTGGTGGTCGGGGCGCTGACGGTGGTGCTGGGCGAGATCCTCTTCGTGCCGTCCTTCGACATGTGGATCGCCCGCAAGGTCCCCGAGCGCCAACTCGCCAAGGCGATGGGGGCGATGCACTTCTTCCGCAGCGCCGGGAACATGGCCGGCTCGGTGCTCGCCGGTGTGCTGTTCGACCTGTCGCGCTCCGCCGGGGTGCCCGGCGCGAACTGGTACGTCGACGCGGTGGTGGCCGCCGGCTGCGCGGTGGTCTGCCTGGTGGGCCGGGCGGAGGGCACCGAGACCGCGGCGGCCCAGGAGGCGGAGGCGGGCAGCTCGGACGCCGTGGGCGCCGCGTCCGCCTGACAGAACCCGAGCGGTCGCGCGTCGCGGGGCCGCGGACGGAACGAGAGAGAAAGAGACAGGAAAGAGCAGATGGTAGACATTTGCGTCATCGGCGGGACCCGCTACTTCGGCAAGCTGCTGGTGCGCCGGCTGCTGGCGGCCGGCCACCGCGTCACCCTCGTCACCCGCGGCCGGACCCCGGACCCGTTCGGGGACTCCGTCCGACGGCTGCGCGCGGACGTCAACCGTCCCGGCGAGCTGGCCGAGGCGGTCGCCGGGGAGCGGTTCGACGCCGTGGTGCACCAGATGTGCTACACCCCCAACGCCGCCGTGGAGGCCTGCGAGGCCTTCGGGGACCGGGCCGGGAAGCTGGTGCTGACCAGCACCATCGAGGTCTACAACCGGGACACCTTCCGCGGGCCGGTCGCCGCACCGGAGTTCGGCGCGCTCGCCCGCGAGGAGGAGCTCGACCCGGCCGGCTACCCGTACGACCTCACCCTGCCCTGGCAGGACGACGACTACCTGGAGGCCAACTACGGCGAGGGCAAGCGCCAGGCCGAGGCCGCGGTGACCGACCGCGCCCGGGTGCCGGTGCTGCTGGCCCGGGTGGCCCACGTGCTGGCCGAGGAGGGCGACTTCACCGGCCGCTACCGCTTCCACGTCGACCGGATCCGGGACGGGCGGCCGATCGTGGCCCACGCCGGGCCGGGCCGGACCTCGCTGGTGCGGGCCGAGGACGCGGCCGGCTTCCTCGCCTGGGCGGCCGTGAACGAGGTGACCGGCGCGGTCAACGTGGCCTCCCCGGACACCGCCGACGTCTACGATGTCGTTGCCTCGGTGGAGGGGGCGACCGGGCTGACGGCCCAGGTCATCGAGAAGGAGGACCCGGCGGGCGACCCCGACCTGTCCCCGTTCTCCTGCCCGGCCGACTTCGCGATGTCGGCCGACCGGGCCGCCTCGCTCGGCTACCGGTTCACCCCCATCGCCGAGTGGCTGCCCGCGCTCGGCCGGGCCGCCGCCGCCGACACCGATCCCACCACCGCCAAGGAGCAGTGATGTTCGACCTCATCGTCATCGTCAGGGTCACCGAGCCGGACGGCGTCCCGGCGGTCGCCGACGCCCTGGCCCGGATGCGGCCGCTGTGCCTCGCCGAGGACGGCTGCGTCAGCTGGGAGGCGTACCACTCGCAGGACGACCCGGGCCGCTTCGTCCTGGTGGAGCGCTGGGCGACCCGGGAGGCCTGGGAGGCGCACGACGGCGGCGACGCGATCCAGAAGGTCTACATCCCGGACATCCTGCCGCGGGTCGAGCGCGAGGTGCACCCCAGCGTTCCGGTCTCCGTGAGCGCCGGCTGAGCGCCGGCTGAGCGCGCCGGCTGAGCACCGGCTGAGTGCACCGGCCGCGCCGGAGAACGGCCGTGGGCCCCGGCCCGCCCCTGGTTTCCAGGAG
>NZ_JBHJSJ010000064.1:0-48426 GCF_042268845.1 Kitasatospora sp. NPDC056273
GTCCAGGCCGGCCGCGCGGGCCCCGGCGGCCACCTCCTCCGGCTTGCGCCGCCCGTCGGAGTGGACGGTGTGCAGGTGGCAGTCGCCCCGGTACCAGGCGCGGCCGCGGCCGCGGGCCCGCTCCGCCGGGTAGTGCGGGGTGAACCGCGGCCCGGGGGCGCCGAAGCGGAGGGTGACCTCGACGTGGTACTCCAGGCCCTGCGGGGCGACCTGGTAGGGGCCGAGGACCACGTGCCAGGTGCCGGGGTTGACCGGGCCGGGGAGGTAGCCGGGGGTCGCGGCGGCGCGGGAGAGGCTGAACTCGGTGCGGAAGCCGCCGGACCAGCCGCGGAAGCCGGGGCCGCCGAGGTCGGTGCCGCGCTCGTCGAAGATGCCGATGTCGCAGGAGTTGCCGGGGGTGCCGGCCGGGACGGGCGGCTTGTCGTAGCCGTAGGAGACGGCGATCTCGCGGACGCCCTCGGGGACCTCGACCGGGAGGTAGACGAAGTCGGGGGAGCCGGTGGGCAGGTGGCCGGTGAGGGTGAGGGTGCGGTCGGGGGGTGTGGCGCCTGGGGCGGCGGCGGGGCCGTCGGAGGGGGCGGCGTCCGCCCGGCCGGTGGTGGCGGCGAGGCCGAGCGCGGTGGCGGCGCCGGTGGCGAGGCCGGTGCGGAGCAGGTCGCGGCGGGCGGGCTGCGGAGTCGGCGGGTGGGTCGGCTGGTCGGCCGGTTGGTCGGCGGGTCGGTTCGGGCGCGGGGTGCTGGGCTCGGTCGGCATCGAGGTCTCCGGATCGGGGCGGGCGGGTCGCTCGCGGGCTTACCCGGGCGGGTGAACCGGGGGTGAGTCGTGGCCCACGGCGGCGGGGCGGGTCGGTGAAGAGGCGCCGGGCGGGGGCGGGGGCGAGTTGCGGGGAGTGACGAATGGTCGGTTCATAGTCATGTCATCGGTTTACATGCCATCGGGTTATATGAGGCATGGCTTGTGCGAGACATGGCGCGGATGGGAGACGGGCGTGTCGGTGAGTCGGCGGGCGCTGCTCATGGGGGTGGCCGGAGGAGCGCTGGCGGGGTGCCGGAGCAGGGCGGCGGGCACCGATCCGGCCTCGCCCTCGGCCTCGGCGCCACCGTCCACCGAACCGTCCACCGAACCGCTCGCGACGCCGTCCGGCGGGCCCACCGAGGCCGTCGCGCCGACACCCGCGCCGGACCCCGCGAAGCAGCCCCCGCACCCGGCGACCCGGGCCGAGGTGGTCGAGCGGTACGGCGCGCTGGCCCCGGCCGAGTGGGGGCTGGACGTGTCCGGGGTGATCACCGAGCTGCCGGAGGGCGAGAGCGCCATGGCGCTCACCTTCGACGCCTGCGGCGGCCCCGGCGGCAGCGGCTACGACGCCGACCTGATCGACGCCCTGCGGGCGCACGGGGTGCCGGCCACGCTCTTCCTGAACGCCCGCTGGATCGACGCCAACCCGGACGAGTTCGAGCAGCTCGCCGCCGACCCGCTGTTCGAGATCGGCAACCACGGCACCGTCCACCGTCCGCTCTCGGTGACCGGCCGCTCCGCCTACGGCATCGCGGGCACGCGCGGCGTCGGTGAGGTGTACGACGAGGTGGCGGGCAACGCCGAGAAGCTCACCGGGCTGCTCGGGCACCCGCCCCGGTTCTTCCGCTCCGGCACCGCGCACTACGACGACGTCGCCACCCGGGTGGTCGCCGACCTGGGCCAGCGGGTGGCCGGATTCACCGTCAACGGGGACGACGGGGCGACGCTCCGGTCCGCCGAGGTGCGGCGGGAGGTCGCCTCCGCCCCGCCCGGCGCGATCGTGATCGGGCACATGAACCGCCCGGGCGGCGGCACCGCCCCCGGGGTGGCGGCGGCGGTGCCGGGGCTGCTGGCGGCGGGGCGGCGCTTCGTCCGGCTCTCGGACGTGCTGTAGCGGAACGTCCGGAGCCGGGGCCCCGGGGCGGTCAGGCCAGGCGCAGGCCGCCCGGGTGCTCCTCCTCGATGATCCGGACCAGCCAGTCGAAGACCGTCGCCCCCCTGCCCGCCCGGGCGGCGTCCAGCTGGGCGGTGATCCGCGCGCGGTTGGTCGGGTGGGCGCGCGCCAGCCGCAGCTCCAGCTGCCGGACCGTCTCCGGGTAGCCGAGGTTGCGGCGGGAGACCTCGTGGTGGCGCCACTCGATGACCCAGTCGCCGTCCTCGGGGGTGCCGTAGCCGCCGCGCAGGCAGTCGGCGAAGGCGTCGAGGTTGCGGCCGAAGTAGCCGTCCACGCCGATGGTCCGCCCGACCACGTCCCAGAAGTCCTCCAGGGTCTTGATCTCGTCGCCGTCGATCACATAGGTCACCGTCACGGGGTCGAGGATATGCCGCCCCGGTCGAGGGCCGGTTGGTGACGGCCCGGGGCCTGGTCGCCGGTCAGGGGGCGACGGCGATCGCGGTGGCGAGCAGCCCGTCCCGGACCGCCCAGCGGCCGTCGAAGCCGTCGAGCCGCCGGCCGTTGACCACCGGGCCCGGGACGAGCAGCCGGGCGGTGAAGGTGCCGTCGGGGGAGAGGTCCAGCTCGGCCTCCTCGAAGTCCAGGAAGACCTGCGTCAGCGGGAACCAGGCCTTGTACACCGACTCCTTGGCGCTGAACAGGATGCGGTCCCACGGGACGTCCGGGTGCTCGGCGGCCAGCTTGGCGAGCCGCTGCTGCTCGACCGGCAGCGCGACGGCCTCCTGGACGCCCTCCGGCAGCGGCAGCGCGGGCTCGGCGTCGATGCCGACGGAGGCGAGGGTGCCGGCCCGGGCCACGGCCGCCGCGCGGAAGCCGTCGCAGTGGGTGAGGCTGCCGACCACGCCGTCCGGCCAGCTCGGCGCGCCGCGCAGGCCCGGGACGAGCGGGCGGTACGGGACGCCGAGCCGGGCGAGGGCCGCCCGGGCGCAGTGCCGGACGGTGGTGAACTCGCGGCGCCGCTTGTCGACGGCCCGGGCGACGGCGGGCTCCTCCTCGGGCTCCAGCCGGGCCTCCGGCGGGTCCTCGTAGGCCACCTCGGTCACCACGACGTCCGGCAGCAGGTCCCCGATCATCCGTTCCCCCCTCGGTCGGCCGCGCGGCCGGGCTGCCGCGCGGGACGAGGGTAACCCGGGTGGGGGGATCTTGGCGGGTGATCGGGGATCATGGCCGACCGGCCCGGCCCGACTGGCGCGGACCGGCCGGTCCGAGTCCGGTCCGGGTCCGGTCTGGGCCCGGTCCGGCCCGGCTTGGGCCCGGCTACTCGAAGGCGGCCGCCGCCTCGCGCAGCGCCCGGGCCACCGTCCCCGGGTCGTACGGCGCGGGCTCGCCGGGCCGGTAGGTGACGGAGTGCAGGGCGCCGGTGTAGCGGAAGGAGCGGTGCCGCTCGTACAGCGGCCAGGAGACCGGGGACTTGCGGTCGATGCCGACGCTGATGCCCTGGAACGGGGCCATGCCGATCAGCTGGTGGACCGGGCCGAGCAGGGCGGGCTCCGCCCCGGCCGCGGCGCCGTCCCCGGTGTCGCCCACCGGCAGGCCGTCCACCGGCAGGCCGTCCACGAGCAGCCGGAACTCCCATCTGAGGTCGGCGACGGCGGTGACCTCCAGGGTGATCAGCCGGGCGCCGGCCGGCAGCGGTCCTCCGTCGGCCTCCAGCAGGTCGCCGTACTGGTTGTAGGCGAGGCGCAGCCGGCCCTCCTCGACGTAGAGGCTGTAGCCGCCGCCCTGGTCGCCGTGCGAGACCAGGACGCCCTGGTCGCCCGGCCGGTAGCCGTCGAGCGCGGCCTCGACGGTGAAGGAGCGGAAGGCGATCAGCCGGGAGGAGCGGTAGCGCTCCAGTTCGGGGGTGCCGGCCAGCAGGGTGACCGGGCGGCGCAGCCGCTCGGCCTCGGGGCCGCGCAGGGCGAGGGCGCCGCTGCCGTCGGCGAGCGGGAAGACCCCGTCGCGCCAGGCGGCGGCCTCCCAGGCGGCGGACAACTCCTTGACGAGGTCGGGGTGTTCGGCGGCGAGGTCGTGGATCTCGGTGGGGTCGGTGCGCAGGTCGTACAGCGCCCACTCGCCGTCGTCGTACGGGGTGCCCGGGCGGTGCAGGGTGACCAGCTTCCAGCCGTCGCGGTAGTAGCTGCGGTTGCCGGTCATCTCGCAGTACTGCTCGTGGTGGGTGCCGGGCGCGGCGCCGTCGCGCAGCACTGAGGTGAAGCCGGTGCCGTCGAGCTCCTGGACGGGGTGGCCCAGGCGCTCCGACGGCCTTTCCACGCCCGCGAGTTCGAGCAGGGTGGGCAGGATGTCGGTGACGTACTGGTACTGGGTGCGGACGCCGGTGTCGCCCTCGGCGCGGGGCAGGCCGGCCGGCCAGGAGAGCACGAAGGGGACGCGGACGCCGCCCGCGTAGGTCTGGCCCTTGTAGAGGCGGAAGGGGGTGTTGGAGGCCATGCCCCAGCCGCGCGGGTAGTGCACCAGGCTCCGCGGGCCGCCGATCAGGTCGATCTCGCGCCGGACGTCCGGGTTCCAGTCCGCCGGCAGGTTCGGGTGGTGGACGAAGCGGCTGAAGTAGCTGCGGGTGCCCTCGGCGCCGCCCTCGCCGGTGCCGCCGTTGTCGCTGGTGAACACGATGATGGTGTTGTCGAGTTCGCCGAGGGCGGCCAGGGTGTCGGTGAGCCGGCCGAGGTTCTGGTCGACGTTGTCGACCATCGCCGCGTACACCTCCATGTAGCGGGCGCACAACGTCTGCTGGACGTCGGTGAGTTCGTCCCACGGGCCGACCTCGTACCCGGCCTCGGAGTTGCGCTCGGGCAGCTCGGTGCCGGGCGGGAAGTGTCCGGCGGCCAGCTGGCGGGCGAAGCGGGTGCGGCGCAGCTCGTCCCAGCCGCCGTCGTAGCGGCCGCGGTGGCGGGCGAGGTCCTCGGGCTTGGCCTGGAGCGGGCCGTGCACGGCGTTGTGGGCGAGGTAGAGGAAGAACGGCTTGTCGGCGTCGTGGGCGCGCAGCGAGGTGACCATCTTGACGGCCTGGTCGGTGATGTCGTCGGTGTAGTAGTAGCCGTCGGGGAACTCGTCGATGTCCAGCGGGCTGTTGTCGCGGACGAGTTGGTGCGGGTGGAAGAGGCTGGTCAGGCCCTCCAGGACGCCGTAGTACTGGTCGAAGCCCTTCTGGAGCGGCCAGTTGGCGCGGTCGTCGGCGGCGTTGGAGGCGGAGTCCCGGGTGAGGTGCCACTTGCCGACCGCGTAGGTGGCGTAGCCGGCGTCGTGCAGCAGTTCGGCCAGGGTGGGGATGTCCCCGGCGACCTCCATGCCGTAGCCGGGGAAGCCCGGGTCGGCGTTGGCGACGAAGGAGTAGCCGACCCGGTGCGGGTTGAGGCCGGTGAGCAGGGCCGCCCGGGCGGGGGAGCAGAGCGGCATGGTGTGGTAGTTGGCGAGCCGGACGCCGGTGGCGGCGAGGCGGTCCAGGGTGGGGGTGGGGATCTCGGCGCCGAACGGGCCGATGTCGCTGTAGCCCATGTCGTCGATCAGCACGACGACGATGTTGGGCGCGCCCTCGCGCGGGCGGACCCGCCGCGGCCAGGCGGGGACGGACTCGGCGAAGGTGCGGCCGACGGTGCCGGGGAAGCCCGCGTACGGGTCGCGGCGGTGCGGGTCGGGCTGCGGCGTCGGCCGGAGGTGCGGGTCGGACGGGGTGCTCATGCGGTGCTCCGGGGTGGCTCGGGCGGGTGGCGGCTCAGTGGGCGCCGGCTCAGCGGCTGGCGGTCGGAGCGGGCTCCAGGCCCGGCACGGCGGCCAACAGCTCGGCGGTGTAGGGGTGTTCGGGCGCGGTGACGACCCGGTCGGCCGGGCCGGTCTCGACGATCCGGCCGCGGTGCATCACCGCGATCCGGTGGCTGACCCGGCGGACCACCGCCAGGTCGTGGGCGATGAACAGGACGGCCAGGCCGAGTTCGCGCTGGAGCCGGGCGAGCAGCTCGATCACCTGGGCCTGCACCGAGACGTCCAGCGCGGAGACCGGCTCGTCGCAGACCAGCACGCTCGGTTCGGGCGCCAGGGCCCGGGCGATGCCGATGCGTTGGCGCTGGCCGCCGGAGAAGGCGCGCGGGTGGCGGTCGGCCACGGCCGGGTCCAGCCCGACCTGCTCCAGCAGTTCGGCGACCCGGGCGGCGCGCTGCTCCCGGTCGCCGAGGCGGTGGGCGATCAGCGGCTCGGCGATGATCTGCCCGGCGGTCATCCGGGGGTTGAGCGAGGAGTACGGGTCCTGGAAGACGAGTTGGACCTCGCGGTGCGGCCCGCCGCGCCGTGCCCCGCGGCCGAGTTCCTCGCCGCGGAAGCGGATGCTGCCGCCGGACGGCGGGTGCGCCTGGACCAGCGCCCGGGCCAGGGTGGACTTGCCGGAGCCGGACTCCCCGACCAGGCCCAGCGTCTCGCCGGGGTGCAGGTCGAGGTCGACGCCGTGCAGCGCGGTGACGGCGCGCCGCCGGGAGCCGTACGTCTTGGTCAGGCCGCGGACGGTGAGCAGCGGCCGGGTGCCCGGGGTGCTGTTGGCGGCCGCCCGGGAGGGCTCCTCCAGGCGCGGTACGGCGGCCAAAAGCTCGCGGGTGTAGGGGTGTTCGGGCCGGGCGAGGACCTCGGCGGTGGCGCCGCTTTCGACCACCCGGCCGTGCCGCATGACCAGCAGTCGGCGGCAGGTCCGGGCGATCACCCCGAGGTCGTGGCTGATCACCACCAGGGCGGTGCCGGTCTCCCGGTTGATCCGGGTCAGCAGCCGCAGGATCTGCTGCTGGACGGTGGGGTCGAGGGCGGTGGTCGGCTCGTCGGCGACCAGCACCTCGGCGTCGTGGGCGAGCGCGAGGGCGATCATGATGCGCTGGCGCTGGCCGCCGGAGAACCGGTGCGGGTGGTCGCGCAGCCGGCCGGCGGCGTCGGGGATGCCGACCAGGTCGAGCAACTCGGCGGCCCGGGCCTGCCGTTCGGCCTTCCGCCGGGTGCCGCCGTGGGCGCGCAGTGCCTCGTCCAGCTGGCGGCCGACGGTGAGCACGGGGTTGAGCGAGGACATCGGGTCCTGGAAGACCATGGCGATCCGCCGCCCGCGCAGGGCGCGCAGCGCGGTCTCGGGGAGGGCGGCGAGGTCCTGCCCGGCGAGGTGGACCGAGCCGGCGGTGATCCGGCCGCCGGGCGGCAGCATCCGCAGCAGGGCCAGCGCGGTGGTGGACTTGCCGGAGCCGGACTCGCCGACGATACCCAGGGTGTCGCCCGCTCCGAGGTCGAAGGAGACGCCGTCGACGGCCGTGGTGCCCTGGGAGTCGGAATCGCCGAACCGTACGGTGAGGTCGGTGACGCGGAGCACGGTGGTCATCGGCGGATCCCCCGGTTCAGGGCCTCGGCGATCAGCGTGAAGCCGAGCACCAGCGCGGTGGTGGCGGCCAGCGGGGCGGCCGCGAAGGTCGGGTGGGTGGCCAGGTAGGCGACGGACTGGCTGAGGATGCTGCCCAGGGTGGGCTCCGGCGGGCGGACCCCGAGGCCGAGGAAGCTCATCGCGCCCTCGATGAACACGCCGAGCGAGAGCGCCACGGCGGTCTGGACGATCAGCGGGTCGACGGCGTTGGGCAGTACGTGCCGCAGCAGCACCCGGGCCCGGGAGGCGCCGCCGACCCGGGCCGCCAGGGCGTACTCGCGCTCCCGCTGGACGAGGATGCCGGCCCGCAACTGCCGTCCGTAGCCGGGGATCTCGGCCAGCGCGATGACGATCACCACCGGCCAGCGGCCCGGGCCGAGGACGGCGGTGACGGCCAGCGCGAGGATGAGCCCGGGGAAGGCGAGCAGCAGGTCGAAGGCGCGCTGGACGGCGAGGTCGGACCACCGGGAGGTGGCCGCGAGCAGGGCGGCGGAGCAGCCGAGCAGGGCGCCGACCGGGACGGCGGTGACGATCAGCGCGAGGTCGGTGCCGATGCCGTGCAGCACCCGGCTGTACAGGTCGCGGCCGAGGTCGTCGGTGCCGAAGGGGTGCGCGGCGCCGGGGCCGGCCAGGGCGAGCGCGCTCTGGGCGTTCGGGTCGGTGCCGGTGAGCAGCGGTGCGAGCAGTCCGGCCAGGGCGACGGCGCCGACCAGGGCGAGGCCGGTCAGGCCGCGCGGGCTGAGCAGGGCGGCGCGGTAACGGCCGCGCGGTGCGGCGGACTTGAGGGGAAGGGCGGCGGTGGTCATCGGGTCACTCCCAGCGGATCCGGGGGTCGAGCCAGGTGTAGGCCAGGTCGGTGAGCAGTTGGACGGCCACGTAGACCGCGACCACGAGCAGCAGCAGGTCCTGCACCAGCGGGTAGTCCCGGCGCAGCACGCCCTGCTCGATCAGCTGGCCGAGGCCCGGCCAGGCGAAGATCCGTTCCACCAGGACGGCCCCGGCGACGAGGTGGCCGGTCTGGAGGCCGAGGACGGTGACGGCGGAGGGCAGCGCGTTGGGCAGGGCGTGCCGCCAGACGATCCGCCGCCGGGAGACGCCGAGCGCGGTCGCGGTGCGGACGTAGTCCTCGGCGAGGGCGCGTTCGATGCCGTCCTTGAGGTAGCGGGCCAGCACGGCGGCGCTGGGCAGGGCCAGGCAGAGGGCGGGCATCGCCAGGTACTGCACGGCCAGGTCCGGTTCGGCGAGCAGGGACTCGTGCCCGCCGGCCGGGAGCAGTTCGAAGGAGACGGCGAACAGCAGGACCAGCAGCACGCCGGTGACGAACGGCGGGACCGCCAGCACACCGGTGGTGACCGCCTGGACGGCGGCGGCGACCGGGCCGCGCCTGGTGGTGGCACCGACCACGCCCAGCGGCAGGGCGATCAGCACCACCAGCAGCAGGGCGCCGAGGGTGAGTTGGACGGTGGCGCCGAGGCCGTTGCCGATCAGGTCGGAGACCTGGCCGCCGATCGCGTAGCTCGGCCCGAGGTCGCCGCTCAGCAGGTGGCCGAGCCAGCTGACGTACTGGCCGAACAGCGGCTGGTCGAGCCCGAGTCGACCGCGGATGGCGGCGACGGTGGCGGGGGAGGCGTCCGGCCCGGCGAGCGTGGTGGCCGGGTCGCCGGGGATCAGCCGGAGGATGAGGAAGACCAGGAAGGAGGCGAGGGCGAGGACGAGCAGTCCGCTGGGGAGGCGTTTCAGGAGGAAGGTGCGCATGGGGTTCCGGGCCGTCCTGCTCAGGCCGTGAGGTAGGCGTCGTCGAGGTTGAGGTAGCCGAACTTGTTGAGCGTGACGCCCCGGGCCCGGCGGCCCGCGACCTCGACCAGTCCGGCGATGGCGAGGTCGATCACGAACTCCTCGTCCAGCAGCACGTCGGTGATCTGCTGGTGGAGGGCCCTGGCCTCGGGGCTGTCGCTGTCGCTGCGGTTCCAGGCCCGCTGCACCACGTCGGTGTAGGCGGGGGAGGCGAAGCGGGAGCTGTTCCTGGCCTCGTTGAAGGGGTAGGCGCTCACCGCGAGGGTGGCGGGCTGGAGTTGGGCGAAGCCGTGGCTGAGCGTCCACAGGGCGGGCATGGACTGGGAGATCAGCTGTTTCTGCATGGTCGGGGAGTCGGCGGGCTGGAGCACCGTCTCGATGCCGACCTGCCGGAGGTCGTACTGGAGGATCTGCGCGATGGCCGTCGGCCCGGCCTCGTTGGAGTGGGCGAAGGGCAGGGTGATGTGCTCGGCGCCCGCCTCCCGGAGCAGTGCCCGGGCCCGTTCCGGGTCGTGCCGGTAGTGGGTGGCGCCGGCCTCGGTGTAGGCCGGGGAGGACTTGGGCCAGGGCACCGAGGAGACGGTGCCGTAGCCGCCGAGGGCCTGCTGGACGAGCCGGTCGCGGTCGACCGCCCAGGCGATGGCCTGGCGGACGCGCTTGTCCCGGACGTGCTCGGCGGTGACGTCCACGCCGATGTAGTGGGCGCCGGAGCCGGTGTCGTACTGCCTGATCCGGAACCGCGGGTCGTCGACCAGGGTCGCGGCGTCCTTGCCGCGGACGTTGTAGGACAGGTGGGTCTGGCCGGTCCTGAGCGAGGACAGCAGCGACTCCGCCTGCGGGATGATCCGGATCTCCACGCCGTCGAGGTGGGGGCGGCCGGGGTTCCAGTACTGCTCGTTGCGGGCGAAGGAGAGCGAGGAGCCGGGCTTGCGCCCGGTGAGGGCGAACGGGCCGGTGCCGATCAGCCGGGTGCCGGTGACGGCGTCCTCGATGCTCTCCCGGTCCGGGACGATCATGAACTCGAAGAGGTCGAAGAGGTTGCTCACCGGGTGGGCGAGCACCAGGGTCAGCTCGAAGTCGCCGTTCTTGCGGAAGTCGGTGACGGCGGCGGCGGTGGACCTCAACTGGGCGGAGCGGGCCGGGTTCTGGAGGTTCCGGACGGCGAAGACGACGTCGTCGGCGGTGAACCGGCGGCCGCTGTGGAACAGCACGTCCTCGCGCAGCTCGAGGGTCACGTTCAGGCCGTCCGGCGAGACCTCCCAGGCGGTGGCGAGCTCGGGCTGCGGCCGGAGCCGGTCGTCGTACCGGGTGAGGGTGTTGAAGGCGAGGCGCTGGACGAGGGTGTTGGCGCTCACGGCGAAGAGCAGGCTCGGGGTGATGTCGATGCCGGTCGCGACGGTCAGCACGCCGCCCCGGCGCGGGGAGTCGGCGTCCACGGCACCGGCCGCGTTCCGGGCGTGCTCGACGGCCGAGCGGCAGCCCGCGAGCGTCAGCAGTCCGGCTCCGGCGAGGCCCGCGCGCAGCAGGGCGCGGCGGCTCGGGGCTGGGGGACGGGGGAGCGCGGTCATGGCGGTCCTTCGGGGGCGGCTGCGGGTGATCGGGGCGGTTTCGCGGGGTCGGGGGCGGTTTTCGCGGGATCGGGGCGGTTACGGGCGGCGGGTGGCGCGGGGTGCGGTGAGCGCGTGGACCGGCCGGGCGTACAGCTCGCCGAGCACCGGCGCTCCGGCGGCCACGGCGAGCACGTCCCGGCCGCGCGGCTGGGCGATCAGCAGGCCGGCGTCCCGGTGCAGGTGCGAGCGGAGCGCGAACTCGGCCCGGACGACGTCGAGATGGGCCGGGTCGAGGAGGGCGAAGGTCTCGGTCAGCACCACCAGGTCGGGGTTGACCACGTCGGCGAGCAGGGCGAGCGCGCGGCCGACGATCCTGGCCCGGTTGCGGACCAGCCGGCCGGCCGTCGGGTCGCCGCGCCGGACGGCGGCGATCAGCTGGGCCCGGTCCGGTGCGGCGGTGACCCCCTCGGCGGCGGCCGCCGCGAACAGCGCGGTGTCCGAGGCGGCCACCGAGAGACAGCCGAGCCGCCCGCAGTGGCAGCGCTCCCGGCTGTCCGCGTCCGGGTCGGTGACCGTCCCGGAGACCGGGAGGTGGCCGAGGTCGCCGGTGGCCGAGGGCGGGCCCAGGTGGACGGTGCCCGCGACCGCCAGCGCCGCGTCCACCACGTGGCCGACGAACAGCTGCACCATGCTGCGGCGGGCCGCCGGGTGGCCGAAGAGGATCTCCGCCAGGGTGAGCGCCCGGGCGTGGTTGTCCACCTGGACGGGCAGTCCGGTGGCGGCCGTCAGCTGCTCGCGCAGCGGCAGGTCCCGCCACCGCAGCGGATCGTGCCGGACGACCACCCCGGCCGCCGGGTCGACGGAGCCGCCGGTGACGGCGCCGAGGCCGACCACCGTACGGTCGCCGCGCAGGGTGTCGATCAGCCGGGGCAGCCGGGCCAGCAGCGGCCGCAGCAGGTCCGGGCCGGTCCGGCCGCGGTGCGGGACCTCCTTGCGCCGCAGCACCCGGCCGCGCAGGTCGAGCAGCGCGACGGTGGTGAACGGCAGGCCGATGTGCAGCCCGGCCACGGCGAGGCGGTCCGGGTCGAGGTCGAGCGGCAGCTGGGGGCGGCCCAGGGTGCCGGTGCCGGCGGCCGCCAACTCGGGCCGCTCGTGCAGGAGTCCGAGCCGGACCAGGTCCACCGCCTGCCGGGAGACGGCCGAGGCGCTGAGCCCGGTGAGCGCGGCGACCCGGCTGCGGGCGATCGGCCCGTGGTCGAGCACCGTGCGCAGGACGGCGGAGGCGTTGGCGTCCCGGCGGT
Source organism: Kitasatospora sp. NPDC056273 (assembly GCF_042268845.1). Lineage (NCBI taxonomy): Bacteria > Bacillati > Actinomycetota > Actinomycetes > Kitasatosporales > Streptomycetaceae > Kitasatospora > Kitasatospora sp. NPDC056273. The sequence goes on from NZ_JBHJSJ010000064.1 coordinate 11,989, forward strand.
CGTCGCCGGCGCGCGGGGCGGTGGACGTGGTCATCGGCGCGGATCTTCTGCCGTGGTCCCTCGCGGCCCCGGTCAGTTGGCCGCTTCGAGCTCCTCGGCGGGCACCAGGCCCGGCACCCGCGGCGGGTCGGCGGGCTCCAGCAGCCGGCTCGGGGTGCCGTCCACGCCGACCGGCAGGTCGCCGTCCAGGGTGATCCGGCGCACCAGGCGCGGCTCGTCGCCGTAGTCGGCGACCGCGTAGTGCTGGGTGGCGCGGTTGTCCCAGATCGCCACGTCGCCGACCTGCCAGTCCCAGCGGACGGTGTTCTCCAGGCGCTCCACGTAGCGCTGGAAGAGGTCGATCAGGGCCTTGCTGTCGTCGCCCGAGACGCCCTGGACGCGCTGGGCGAAGGCGCCCAGCAGCAGGGTCCTCTCACCGGTCACCGGGTGGACCCGGACCACCGGGTGCTCGGTCCTGAAGGCGGTGGAGACGAACACGTCCCGGAACAGCCTGGCGACCTCGGCGTTGTCCGCCAGCTCGGGGCGCAGGGCGAGCCGGGCGGCGTAGTCGTAGTCGTTGGTGTGGACGGCGCGCAGGCTCTCGGCGAGCGTCTTCAGCGGGGCGGGCAGGTCCCGGTAGGCGGCCGCGGTGTTGGCCCAGACGGTGCTGCCGCCGGCCGGCGGGACCTCCAGGGAGCGCAGGATCGAGGCCTTGGGGTAGGACGGGACGAAGGTGACGTCGGTGTGCCAGTTGTTGGCGCGCACGCCCTTGGTGGCGTCCAGCTCGAAGATGTAGCGGCCGTCCGCGCTGGGCACGGTGGGGTGGCCGACCGGCTGCCCGAGCAGCCGGGCGAAGGCCTCCTGCCCGGCGTCGTCCAGGTGCTGCTGGCCGCGGAAGAAGAGCACCTTGTGCTCGTACAGGGCGGCCTCCAGGGCGGCGACGGTCCCGGCGGGGAGGTCGCCGCCGAGGCGTATGTCGTGCACGAGCGCGCCGATCCGGCCGGCGACGGGAGTGAGGCGGAGCGCGGTCGGGGCGGTGGCGTCGGCGGTGGTCGGTTCGGCGGGGGAGGCGGGCGAGGCGGGGGCGGTGGTCATGGCGGGGCCCTTTCGGGACGGGTGCGGTGACGGCGGATACGGCTACGCAGCGTGACGGATGGCGGGCGCGCGGAGCGGCGTCAGGCGGCGGTGGGCGTACGGCTCCGCACAGCGGGCAGCGGGCGTACGGGGGCGCGACGGTCCGCTTCGGCGGACGTCAGCGGGCGAGGGTGCCGCGACAACAGCGGCGCGGGCAGCGGCGGGGGGCGGGGCGGACGACGGTGGCCATCGGCCCTCCTTCCTGGTCGCTGCGGATGGGCTCGGGCCTCATCGTGCTGAACCGCCCGGGCCCCTGTCAATCGTCATCTTGGCTGGTGGGAAAGGGCGTTGCCGCTTCGTTGCGGCGGCTTGCGGCCGTTTGCCGGGTGTTGCGGCGGATGACGGGGGGATGGCGGGCGCACTGCGGGCGGGGGTTCGGGCTTGTGGCCCGGGGGCGGGGTTACTAATTTTCGGAGCGGAAGTAATCCGGGCCGGCGCGGGTGGTTCCCGCCTCGGGGCCGACGCCTGCCCGGATGTCGGTGCGGCTGTGACGTTCGGTGACGGCGGTGCGGTCCTTACTGCCCGAGCAGGCGGGCGAAGTCCAGCCCGAGACTGGCGAGGACGGGCAGCGCGCCGAGGTCGGTCACGCCGGCGACCGGGATGCTGTAGCCCTGGTTCACCTCGCGCGGTGCGGCGCCGGCGGTGACGGGGGCGGTGGTCGGGAGCAGGACGCTGCCGAGGAGCAGGGCGACGAGCGAGGTGCGCATCTGAGGGGGCCTCCGGGGGCTCGGGTGACGGCCTGTCAACACCCTCCGTGGCAAGGCGGTCACGCATCTTCGCCCCTTCGGCCGCATTGGTAAAGATTCTTGCCTTGTGTTCATGCCAACATCGCGGAGGTCTGGACCACCTTGCGGTCAGGCGCATACGTTTCCTCAACAAAGGCGTTCGGTCGGTGAACTTCCGTACGAATGTGCCGACTTCTGCCTGTCATGCTCATGACCTTCACGGCAATCGAAGGGAACGAACCATGCGCGCCATCGGCAAGAACCTCAGGATCCTCGCGGGCGCCCCGCTCGCCGCGGCCGCCCTGATCGCCCTCACGGCCGGCTCCGCCAGCGCGGCGATACCGATCAACCAGCCCATGACCGGCAAGGCCACCTACTACACCGACGCCGGCTACGGCGCCTGCGGCACCCAGATCAACGCCTCCACCCAGATGCTGGTCGCCGTCTCGCACACCTGGTGGACCACCGCCAACCCGAACAACGACCCGGTCTGCAAGGGCATCTCGGTCAAGGTGACCTACCAGGGCAAGACCGTCACCGTCCCGGTGAAGGACCAGTGTCCCTCCTGCGACTCCACCCACATCGACCTCAGCCAGCCCGCCTTCGCCAAGCTGGCCCCGCTGGACAAGGGCGTCATCACCGGCCTGAGCTGGCAGTTCGTCAAGACCGGCCTCAAGGGCGAGACCGTCGAGCTCTCCGCCCCGGTCACCGGCTCCACCATCGGCTGAGCCGGCCCCGACGCCGGCCCCGACGGCCGTGCCCGCCCCCGCGGCATGACGGGGGCGGGCACGGTCTCTCCGCGTCCGGTCGTCCTCCCGCGTCCGGTCAGGCGCCCGCGGACCCCGCGAGCCGCGGGGCCATCGCCAGCAGCAGCTGGACGGCCGGGGGAGCCGTCCGCGGATCGTGGGCCAGCCCCAGGGTGACGGTCGGCACCGGGGCCGTCAGCCGGCGCAGGCAGACGCCGGGGATCCGGAACACCCGGGCCCGGCCCTCGGGGATGGGCGCGATGCCGTACCCCGCCGCCACCGCGAGCAGGAGCTGCTCGTCGTCCGGCTCCTCCCGCACGATCCGCGGCGACCGGCCCGGCCACAGCTGCCCGGTGATCAGCGCGTGCATCCCGGGCCCGTTCTGGCGCGGCCAGAGCACCACCGGCTCGTCCGCGATCCGGTGCCGGCCGATCCGGGCCCGGGTGCGGGCGAGCGGATGGCCGGCCGGCACGGCGAGCAGCAGCTCCTCCTCGGCGACGATCCGGCAGTCGAGCCCGGGGACGTCCAGCGGCGGCCGGACGAACGCCGCGTCCAGCCGCCCGGCGAGCAGCTCGGCGACGTTGTGCGAGGTCCAACCGGTCTGCAGGGCGACGTCCAGCCGCGGGTAGCGGTTGCGGAACTCCGTCACCAGGGCGTCGCAGACCCCGCCCCGGGCGGAGCGGGTGTACGCCACCCGCAGCCGCCCCTCCCGCCCCTGGACCACCGCCGCGACCCGCTCCTCGGCCGCCGCCACCTCCCGCAGCACCCGCCGGGCCTCCTCGGCGACCGCGCGCCCGACCGGGGTCAGCGCGCAACCCTTGGTGGTGCGCTCGACCAGCTCCACGCCCAGCTGCCGCTCCAGCGCCCTGACCTGCTGGCTCAGTGCCGGCTGCGCCACGTGCAGCCGGCGGGCGGCCCGGGTGAAGTTCAACTCCTCCGCCAGCACCGAGAAGTAGCGCATGCGCCGCAGATCCATCCGCAGATCCATCCGGCGATGATAAGGGCGGCTTATCGCTCCCGGACAGAACCGGTCTTGGACGGCTTCCGGCGCGAGCCGCTTTCCTGGTGAGGGCCGCCGGCACCCGGCGGGCGGCCTTCGAGGGAGGGGTTCGCGATGGACGGCACGACGGACGGCACGACGGACGGTGCGACGGGCGGCACGGTGGACGGCGTGATGGACGTCGTCGTGGTCGGGAGCGGGATCATCGGGCTCACCACGGCGATACGCCTGCAGGAGAAGGGACTTCGGGTCGTCGTGGTGACGGCCGACGGGCTGCTGTCGACGACCTCGGCGGTGGCCGCCGCCGTCTGGTTCCCGGTCGCCACCGGCACCGGCGGCCGGGTGGCGGACTGGTCCGCGACGGCCTTCGCGGAGTTCGCCCGCCAGGCCGAGGAGGGCGTGCCCGGTGTCTCGATGCGCAGCACCCGCATGCTGGAGCACGAGCGGCAGTCGGTAGGCCAGCCCTGGTGGGGCGACGCCGTCCCCGACCTGCGCCGGCTGACGGCCGCCGAACGCGGGGCGGACTGCGCGGACGGCTGGTCGTTCACCGCGCCCGCCGTCGAGATGCCGCTCTACCTGCCGTGGCTGCTCGGCCGGTTCGTCGACAACGGCGGCGGGATCGTCCACCGCCGCCTCGACACCCTCGACCAGGCCCGCGCCTGGGCGCCCGTGGTCGTCAACGCCACCGGGATCGGCGCCCGGCAGCTCTGCGACGACCCGGCCGTGCACCCGATCCGGGGCCAGCTCGTCCTCGTCCGCAACCCCGGCCTGCCCACCTCGACCCGGATCCAGGACGACCCGGCCGGCTACACGTACATCCACCCCCGCAGCACCGACGTCGTCCTCGGCGGCACCTTCGAGCCGGACGACTGGAACACCGTCGCCGATCCGGCCACCGCCGAGGCGATCCTCGCCCGCTGCACGGCCCGGATCCCCGCACTGCGCGAGGCCCGCGTCCTCGGCCACGTCGTCGGCCTGCGGCCCGCCCGCCACGGCGGTCCCTGCCTCGAGGCGGAGCCGGACGGCCGGACCGTCCACAACTACGGCCACGGGGGCGCCGGCGTCACGCTCAGCTGGGGCTGCGCCGACGCCGCGGCCGAACTGGCGGCCGCTGCGGCGAGTTGACCCCGTCACGGGTGCGTACCGGCCCCCGAGCGCGCCGTCGCGGCGCCGCTCGGGGGCCTTCGGCCGGACGCCCGCCGTGCCAAGTTCGCGGTTTTCCACGATGCCCGAGCGTGGTGGTCGGATGCCAGTCTGTGACTGCCACCGCACCCCGCAGCCGGGTCGGGGCGGGACCGATCGGCCCCGGGTGACCGGCTGTTCACGTGGAACGCCCAGAAGGGATACTTGTCATGAACAGGCGAATCGGAGCGGCCTCGCTCAGCGCGGCTCTCGCGGCCGCGGTTCTCGTCGGCGGTACCGCCCAGGCCTACGCCGCCGCGGCCTCCCCCGCCCCGGCGCACGCCGCGCCGGCGCCCGTCGCGGCGCCCGCCGTCCAGGAAGGCGCGTCGGCGCAGGCGCTCGACATCTGGCACTGGGTCGGCCGGTACAACTCCCAGTTCGCCGCCGAGGCCGCGTACTGGGTGCTGTACGGCCTCGGGAGCGCCATCGCGATGAGGATCGAGAAGATCTGGGACAACGGCGTGGAGACCTGGGAGCTCTACATCCAGTGAGTCTCCACAGCCAGTGAGTCACCCGGCGCCGGCACCCAGCCGCGGCGCCCCCCTCCGGACGGGACCAAGGCGAGCGTGACGCGTGTCCGCTCGTCCAGCCGAGAAGAGAGTTGGTAGACCCATGCAGCGTACGACCTCCATGACCGGTCTGGGCCGCACGGCCGCGGGCGCCCTCACCGCCGTGCTGATGGCGGCCGGAGCGGTCGCCCTCGCCCCGTCCGCGCAGGCCGCGGCCGGGCAGGACGGGCCGCAGGCCTCGGCGGCGCAGCGCCCGGCCGCCGAGAGCGCGGCGGCGAACGTGCCGCTGGTCGCCGCGGACCGTTCCACGAAGGTCACGCTCTCCAACGGCAGCGGGTCCGGCCTGACCAAGACGTGGGACAAGCTCGACCACGGCTGCTGGACGAACGACATGCTGCCGTCCGACTACATCCCCAACACGAAGTCCTCCAGCTGGCAGAGCGAGTCCTGCGGGTTCGCGACCGGGACCGAGGGCAACATCACCTACACGCTCGACAACGGCGGCGAGGTCAAGCTGCACTGGAACAACCCGTACTGGGGCAGCAACGACTACAGCTGCTCCGTCCCGGACGGGTACACCTGTTCCCGGAGCGGCGGCAGCGGGGACAACACCGCGGTCACCTTCAGCATCGGGCGCAGCCGGGCCAAGGCCGCCGCCGCGGAGATGCCCAGCCTCACCAGCGCCTCCCGGAGCACGAGCATCAACCTGACCAACAACTCGGGGAAGCTGCTCACCCGCTCCGGCGCGAGCCTGCAGTGGGGGATCTGGTCCGACAACATGATGCCGCCGTCGATGGTCCAGCCCGGTGTCACCGCGAAGTGGGCGAGCGAGTCCGAGGGCGTGATGACCGGCACCGAGGGTGAGGTCAGCTTCAACGTGGCCGGGGAGCAGAACCAGGTCAAGGTGCACTGGAACAACCCGTACTGGGGCAGCAACGGCTACAGCTGCGACGCGCCGGCCGGGTACAAGTGCACCTGGCAGGGCGGCAGTGGCGACAACGCCGCGGTCTCCTTCACCCTGTCGAAGTCCTGACGCCGACGTCCTGACGCCGAGTCCTGACGCGGGATCCGGTGCCGGGGCCCTGATCACGCCGGGCCGGGTCGAACCGGCCGCCCCCCGCCCGGGTGCATCCGCACCCGGGCGGGGGCGCGTCCGCGGCCGCTACCGGTCCAGCGCCGCCACCAGCTGGGTGCGCCGGGCGATCCGCAGCTTCCGGTAGGCGTTGGTGAGGTGGGTCTCCACGGTGCGGCGGGTGAGGCAGAGCGCGGAGGAGATCTGGGCGTTGGTGTGCCCCGCCGCCGCCAGTTCGGCCACGCGCCGTTCGGCGGGGCTCAGGGCGTGCCCGCCGTCCCGGTTCCGCACCCCGCCCTCGCGCAGCGCCTCCTCCGCCGCGCCGAGGAGACGGCCGACCGGGGCCGGTCCGCCGGTCTCCGGGGCGGGCCCGGCCAGCCGCAGGGCCACGGCGTGCGCCTCGCGCAGCGTGTCGCGGCCCTTGCGGCCGCTGCCCGCCTCGATGTGGGCCCGGCCGAGGTCGATCAGCACCTCCGCGAGTTCCACGGGCGCGGCGGCCGGCCTGAGCAGTTCGGCGCCCTCGGTCAGCGAGCACAGGGCCAGCCGGCCGCCCACGGCAGCGGCGTACGCCCGCAGCGCCCGGCCGACGGTGCGCGGGGTGCCCCAGGTCCGGGCGTGGCGCAGTTCCTCCTCGGCGAGTTCGCGGGCTTCGTCCCGCCGTCCGAGCCGTACCAGGGCGAGCGCCGCTCCGGAGCGCCACGGCGTGGCGACCGGGCTGACGAAGTCGTGGGCGAGCTGGCCGGCTCCGCAGACCAGGTAGTCGTCGAGGGCGGCCTGCCAGTCGCCGTCCGCGGCGTGCAACAGGGCCCGGGTGTAGCTGAGTTCGTTCCACTCCCAGGAGCTGTCGCTGCCGGACGGACCGACCAGGGCCACGGCCTCCCAGGCCGCGGAGCGCCGGCCGGTCTCGCGCCGGGCGGTCGCCACCATGGCGGCGAGGTGCGGCAGTCGGACGCCCTGTCCGGCGGTCGCCTCCACCAGGGGGGCGTTCTCGGCGATGACGCGGTCGAACTCCCCCGCCCAGAGCGCTGCTTCGGCCCGGACGCTGAGCAGGCACTGCAGGCCCACGTCGGTCAGGTCCGGGGGGACGGGCGGGGCGGGCAGGCACTGGCCGGTCAACTCCCGTGCCTCGTCCAGGCGGTCCGCCCACTGGAGCAGGGTGGCCGCGCTGCCGAGCCAGGCGGTCCGCAGCCGCGGGTCCACCGGTGCGGCCAGCCGCGGCCGGACCCGGTCGAGCACCTCGGCCGCCGAGCAGAGGCCGGCCCCGGCCTCGTACTCGGTGATCAGTCCGCACACCAGGGGCTCGATGGCGGGGGGCGCGGTCGGGGCGAGCGCGCGCAGGCCGGCGACGGCGCCGCGCCAGGCGTCGTTGTCGTGCGAGGAGACGAGCGCGCCGAGGGTCCCCAGCACCTGGACGAGTTCGTTGTCGTCGGCGCCGCGACCGGCCCGGCGGAGGACCTCCAGCGCGGTGTCGGGATCCCGGCGCGCGACGTGGGCCGCGCAGAGGGCGGTGGCCGCGGTGGCCCGGTCCCGGAGGTCGGTGTGCAGTTCCAGTCCGGTGCGGAGCCGGCGGATGCCGGCGGTCGCGTTGTGCGGGAGCTCCAGGGCGCCGAGGCGCATGGTGAGGGCGGCCCGGCGGTCCGGATCGAGCGGGCCGCTCAGGGCGTGGCGCAGGTACGCGGCGGACTCCGCGACGTGACCGGCGCGCATCGCCTCCTCGGCGGCCTCGGACAGCGAGCGGGCCATCCACGCCTCGCCGGGCCGTTCGACCCGCAGCAGCCGGGAGGCCACGGCGGTCGCGGGCGCGCCGCTCTCGTCGAGCAGTTCCGCGACGCGGGTGTGCAGTGCGGCGATCTCCTCCGGCGCGGCGACGGCGAGGACGGCCTCCCGCGCGAGGGGGTGGTCCAGCAGCCTGCTGATGCGGCGCGCCGACCGTTCGCCCGGGGAGCGCGTGGCGGTGCAGAGGTCGGAGAGCTGGTGGAGCAGGCCGGGGCCGACGGGCATCCCGCCCTCGGCGGCGACGGCGAGGGCGAGGCAGGCGTGGCGTACGCAGGGGTCGGCCCGTCCCAGCCAGCGGGCGATCGTGTCGCGGAAGCGGCTGCGCGACGGGGAGGCCGACGGGCGGGGGAGCGCCCCGTCGGCGAAGTCGGCGACGAGCGCCCGCACCAGGGCCGGGTTGCCGATGCCCGCCTCGACGCAGGCCACGGTGGAGCCCTGGTCGAGGCCGGCGTCCCGGGCGAGGCGGATGACGGCGGGGACGCTGAGCGCGGGGAGGGCGACGGCCGTGCCGGTGGCGGGCGGGAAGGGGGCCGGACCGGACGGGTCGGCGCGCTCGGTGAGCACCAGCAGGACGGGGATCTCGGCGATGCGGCGGGCGAGGTAGCCGAGCCAGCGCCGGGACGGCTCGTCGGCGTGGTGGAGGTCGTCCACCGCGAGCAGGACCGGCCGCTCGGCGGCGGACCGGGTCAGCCTGGTCACCAGCCCGTGGAACAGCCGCTGTTCGTCCGCTCCGGCCGCGACCGAGAAGGGCACGGCCTCGTCGTCCGCGAAGAGCTGGCGGACGAGCCCGAACGGGAACGCCGTCTCCTCCGGTACGCCGCGGGCGCGTCCGACGCGGACGGCGTCACCGTCGGCCTGCTGCCGGACGATCGCCTCCAGCGCGGCGGTCCGTCCCATGCCGGACACCGGTGCCGAGAGCAGGACCCAGCGTCCGCTGCCCGTCCGCGCCGCCGCCGCGGCCGCCGAGGCCGTGCCCAGCACCTCGTCGCGCTCCAAGAGCATGTGCTCCCCATCCTGTCGGTCCTGTTCGGCCGGTCCGGCGCGTGGTACCGGTCCGGGCCGTCCCCAGCGGTCCGGACAGGGGTTTCCGCGGTCGTCGGAGCCGTATTCCGCAGGAACATCGTGAACGATCTCTTTCCGGTTCGATCTTCACCCACGGGTGGTGCGAGGCGGCCGGTCGAAACGGAAAACGGCGTGATCATGCTCATGGCGAAGCTTGATCCCGACGCTACCGCCGGGTTTCCCGCAGGGCGTCCTGCCTGCGACGACGGCCGCACCCGGCCGCCCGGCCCGTCGGGCGGGGTCCCGGAGCGGAGCGGCGGGCGGGCGGCCGTGCCCACTCGGTTCGTCGGCGTACTGGTGGGGCCCGGCCAGGTTGTTCGAATACCGCTCGATTCCGTCGGGCGTCGACCGGGCGGGTGGAGCGGGCCACGGGGGCGGCTTACTGTTCGGGGGTCCGCAGGCGGGTCGAGAGCGGGCAGTCCGAGAGTGGGGAGGCTGAGGGTGTCCGAGGCGAGGAAGCCGGTGCTGTACGTCGTGGTGTGCGCGGCGGGGGTCGCGGGCGGGGTGGGGGAGCTCATCTCGGCCGCGCAGGAGCAGAACTGGGACGTGGGGGTGGTGGCGACGCCCCAGGCCATGGGGTTCATCGACGCCGAGGCGATCGAGGCGCGGACCGGGTACCCGATCCGCTCCGCCTGGCGGAAGCCGGGGGAGCCCCGGCCGCTGCCGGACCCGGACGCCCTCGTCGTGTCCCCCGCCACCTTCAACACGCTCAACAAGTGGGCCCTGGGCATCTCGGACACCCTGGCGCTGGGGATCCTCTGCGAGTCGTACGGCTGGGGAGTCCCGGTCGCCGTCCAGCCCTGCCTGAGCGCGGCGCAGGCGGCGCATCCGGCCTATGCGGACAGCCTGGCGAGGCTGCGGCGGATGGGGGTGCGGATCGCGGACTTCACGCCGGGCTCGTACGACTGGACGCGGGCCCTGGAGCTGCTGCGGGACTGACAGGGTGGCTGATCGGGCCCGGTGATCCTTGCAGTGTGGGGGGTGGCCCGGGCCGAACCCGCGGAGGTAGCGTCCGGGCAGGTCAGCGAGGGTACGGGAGGTTTCCGGTGGCGGCGGTCAACGGCGAGGTGTCGTTCTGGTACGCGGCGGACGGGGTGCCGGAGCCGGGCCCCGGCCTGCCCGGGGACCGGGACGTCGACGTGTGCGTGGTCGGCGGCGGGTACACCGGGCTCTGGACGGCCTACTACCTGAAGAAGGCCGACCCCGGCCTCCGGATCGCCGTCCTCGAACGGCGGTTCTGCGGCTACGGCGCCTCCGGGCGCAACGGCGGCTGGCTGTACAACGGCTTCGCGGGGCGTGGAGCCTTCGCCAGGCGGTACGGGCGGGAGCGCGCGGCCGCGATGCAGCGGGCGATGGACGAGGCGGTCGGGGAGGTCGTCGGCGTTGCCGGGGCCGAGCGGATCGACGCGGACATCGTGCGCGGCGGCGTCCTCGAAGTCGCCCGCAGCAAGCCGCAGTTGGAGCGCCTGCGGGCCCACGTCGAGGCCGAGCGGGCCTACGGCGAGGGCCGGGTCGAGCTGCTCGGCGCCAAGGAGGCGGCCGAGCGGATCAACGTCGCCGGCACCCTCGGTGGCTGCTGGACGGCGCACGGCGCCCGCATCCAGCCCGCCCGGCTCGCCCGCGGACTCGCCCGAACCGTCCGCGAGTTGGGCGTCGAGGTGTACGAGGGGACGGCGGTCACCGCGATCCTGCCCGGCAGCGGCTACCGCAAGCCCCGCGCCGTCACCCCGTACGGCACCGTCACCGCCGACCACGTGCTGCGCGCCACCGAGGGGTTCACCGCCGGGCTGCGCGGCGAGAAGCGCACCTGGCTGCCGATGAACTCCGCGATGGTCGCCACCGAGCCGCTGCCCGCGGAGTTCTGGGCGGAGGCCGGCTGGGAGGGCCGCGAGGTGCTGGGCGACTTCGCGCACGCCTACATGTACGCGCAGCGCACCGCCGACGACCGGATCGCGCTCGGCGGGCGGGGCGTGCCCTACCGGTTCGGCTCGCGGACGGACTCGGACGGCAGCACCCAGGTGGAGACGGTGCGCCAGCTCCGGGCCGTCCTCGACCGGTTCTTCCCGGCCGCCGCGCAGGCCCGGATCGACCACGCCTGGGCGGGCGTGCTCGGCGTCCCCCGGGACTGGTGCGCCACCGTGGAGCTGGACCGGGTGAGCGGGCTCGGCTGGGCCAGCGGGTACGTCGGCAGCGGGGTGACCACCACCAACCTGGCCGGCCGCACCCTGCGGGACCTGGTGCTCGGCCGGGACACCGAGCTGACCCGGCTGCCCTGGGTGGGCCACACCGTGCGGCGCTGGGAGCCGGAGCCGCTGCGCTGGCTCGGGGTGCACGCGATGTACGCCGCGTACCACGCCGCCGACCGGCAGGAGGCGGCCGGCCGGGCCACCACCTCGCCGATCGCCCGGGCCGCGGACCTGGTCGCCGGGCGCTGAGCCTCCGGGGCCGGGCCTCCGGGCGCCGGGCCTCGGACCTTCGGGAAACCGGGTGTTGAACGGGTGCGGGCGGCGCCGGGTTGACGGTCCGGCGGCGTGCCGACCCGGTGCGACGGCCGCCGGTGCGGTCGTCCCGCCAGGATGTCCGGATGACAGTGAACGAGGCGGACCCGCCGCCGGCGCCGCACGATCCACGGCCGTCGCTTCGATCGTCCGTTCGGACGTGCCGCCGAGCGGAGTCGGCCCGCAGCACCCACGGTGAAGGCGTGCTGAGGAGAACACTGCCGGCCCTCGCGGTCGCCCTGCTGCTCTGCGCGCCGACGAGCGGCGCGTGGGCCAGGTCGCCGGGCCGGCAGGTGGCGGTCGTGGACCAGGCCTCGCGCAGCGTGCTGGTGTTGCAGAGCGCCGAGGAGCTGATGGCCTACCGCGGCCCGGGCCGACTGCCCGTCGTGTGGGGCTGGAGTGCCGACCGCGCACCGGAGTTGACGGATCTGGCGCCCGCGCGCAGCTGGACCAACCCGGACGAGGCCAAGTCCCGGATCCGGCAGGGGCGGCGCTTCCTGCTGACCACCGCCTCCGGCGGGCTGGCCGCCGTCGTGGAGACCACCACCGGCCGCGTCCACTGGGCGACGGACCTCGGGACGGCCGTCAACCCGCACAGCATCGAGCTGCTGCCGGACGGCAACGTGGCCGTGGCGGCGAGCGCGGGCGGCTGGGTGCGGCTGTACGCGGCCTCGCAGGGCCCGCGGGCCGCGGCGTACGCGGATTTCCCGCTGCCCGGCGCGCACGGGGTGCACTGGGACGGGCGGACCGGCCTGCTCTGGGTGCTCGGCGACACGGCGCTGACCGCGCTGCGGGTCGGCGGCACCTCGGCCGCGCCCGCCCTCACCGTCGTGCGGAGCAGCCCGCTGCCCGACCGCGGCGGGCACGACCTGGCGCCCGTCCTGGCGGATCCCGGGCGGTTCTGGGTGGCCACGCTGACCGGCCTGTGGCGCTTCGACCCGGCCACCGACCGCTTCACCGCCGTGCACCTGGCCGATCCGGCCGCCGAGCGGGACCTCAAGAGCGTCGGCGACGAACCCGGCACCGGCCGGCTGCTCACGGTGGCGCCCGAACACGAGGCGCCGTGCGACTGGTGCACCTCGGTGATCACCCTGCACCGGCCGGAGGGGACGCGGTCGTTGCGGGGCTCGCACCTGTACAAGGCGAGGTGGTGGAGCGTCTGGTAGCAGATTTCGTTCCCCGAGGAGTCGATCCGGGGCCGCGCGTCGTGGATACCACTCGAATTGCGGACGGCATTCGACTGATGGGGCATATTGTGTACACCGACAAACTACTCCGATGGAGGTCAGTTTTCCGTCGCGGTCGGCAAACCATCCGTCGACCCCCGTCGGCTGGGATAGCGTCGTGGGGTCGGGGGGTCGACACCGATCCGGTGCATTCGAACGCTAGCTACTGGGCCGTAATGGCCGAATGAGTCATGGAGAAAATCATGCGGAATTTCCCTGCGGAAAACCGGCCAGACGGAGTCGACGACCTTCAACTCGCGATGGAATCACTGGCCGCCTTCCCGTCCCGGAACGCAGGGAGCGGGGCGGATGTGACCGAGCGGCTCGCGGCCGTCCACGATCTGTGCCGCGCGGTCGACGCGGTGCTGGACAGCCTGGTCGTCCAGGCCGCCGCCGAGGCGGCCGAGGAGGGTTGGACCGCGGCCCGGATGGCGGCCGAACACTCCGGCTACTACGCCAGGTTGCAGCGCGCGCTGCTCCCCGCCGGTGCCGGGCTGACCCGGCAGTGAGCGCGGTGCTGCCGGGCGTGCACGTGCTGTCCTGCCCCACCCGGTGGAGCGACGTCGACGAGAACGGGCACATCAACAACGCCCGTCTGGTCGGCTACATCCAGGAGGGGATTTACGACCTGTTCTGCCACCACGAAACCGCCGTCCGGGAGTCGCTGTTCCCGTCCGGGTTCATTATCGCCAGGCACGAGATCGACTACCTGGAGCAGTTGCACCACCGGCCCGAGCCGCTCTCGGTGGTGCTCACCGTGGAACGGCTCGGACGGAGTTCCGCCCAGGTCGAGGTGAATGTCTGCCGGGACCGGCTCACCTTTATGCGGGCGCGGACCGTGGTGGTCGCCCGGGACCGCGAATCCGGCCGCTCGCGGGCGCTGAGCCCGGCGGAACGGATCTTTCTCTCGGCGTTTATGCCGGACCCGGCCCGGGCCCAGGCGGTCCTGGCGGCCACCACGGTGACCGCGGCGGCAGCGGTGAGCGCGGCGCCCCCGGCGCAGCGCGTGGCGGCCGGCCCGGTCACCGGCGGGCTGCTGCCGTCCCGGCGGCCGCGCAGGCGGTGCCACGCCTCGGCGCGGTGAACGGCGCGGTGGGCGGTGGGGTGCGGTGCGGTGAACAGCCCGGTGGACCGCAGGACGGACCGTTGCCCCGGGGCGGTGGCGTGATCGACGGCGGCGGCCGGTTCCGAAGGCGCCGGGGCGAGTTACGCTGAGCAGCACGGGCACCGGTACGTCCCACGGCGGTCACGGACCGCGATCCCCGTCCTGGCCCAGGGCGAGCGCGCCGCCGTCGGTCCGGCCGAGCCCGCCGACCGGAAGGAGGACGCGATGACCATCTCCTGGGAGGACTTCCTCGCCCGCGTCGTGGAGCGCGGCGAGTACCGGGGCGCGGCCGAGGCGGACCACGCCACCCGGGTCGTGCTGGCCCTGCTCGGCGAGCACCTGGTGGGGTCCGAGCGGGGCGAACTCGCCGACGCGCTGCCCGAGACCTACGCCTCGCTGCTGCGCGACGCCCAGCCCGCGGCCGAACCGCTGACCGCCGAGCGCTTCGTACAGGCCGTGGTGGGGTGGATCGACGGGGCGACCCCGGCGACGGCGCAGTGGGACATCGGGGCCGTGCTCAGCGCCGTCGCCGACCTCGTCCCCGGCGAGCTGCTGGACCAGGTGATCGAGCAACTCCCGGACGGCTACGACCTGCTGTTCGGCCACCCGGCACCGGCCTGAGTCCGCGGCCGGTGCCTGCCGTCTGGGCCCGCCGCCCGCGGCCTCGGCCGGTCGGCGCGGCTACCCCGTGGTGGCCCGGAACAGCTCCGCGCCCGGGCCGGTCAGTCCGACCGGCCCGGCGCCCGGGCGCAGGTAGGCCGACGCGCCCGCCGGAAGCGGGAGTTCGGAGCCGTCGGGGGCCCGCAGCAGGGCCCGCCCGGAGACGCAGAGCAGGATCTGCGGGGCGGGGCGGTCGACCCGGACGGCGGCGGCGCCGGGGCGCAGCCGGGAGAGCCTGAACTCCTCGGCCGGCGACGGGTACTCCTCCTCGAAGCCGTCGCCGGTCGGGCGCGGGGCGAGCGGCTCGACCTCCCGGGGCCGGAAGTCCGTGACCGCCAGCAGGCCGTCCACGTCGACGTGCTTGGGCGTGAGGCCGCAGCGCAGCACGTTGTCCGAGTTGGCCATCAACTCCACGCCCACGCCCCGCAGGTAGGCGTGCGGCACCCCGGCGTCCAGGTACAGCGCCTGCCCGGCGGTGAGCCGGACGTGGTGGAGCAGCAGGGCGGCGAGCAGCCCCCGGTCGCCGGGGTACTCCTCGGCGAGGCGGGCGTACGCGGCGCTGCTCGCGCCGTACGGCCCGCCGGCGGCCGCCGTGCGGCGCAGGGCGCCCGTGACGGCGGCGAGTTCGGAGCCGTCGGCGTTCAGGCCGGAGCGCAGCAGCTCGGGCAGCACGGCCTCGGCGGGCCGGGTGCGCAGGGCGGCGGCCCAGGGGGCGAGCACGCCGAGCGCGTCCAGCAGCCGGGCGGTGTCGGCGGCCGGGCGGAAGCCGCACAGCGCCTCGAAGTCACCGAGCGCGCAGAGGAGTTCGGGTTTGTGCCCGCGGTCCTTGTACACCCGCTCCGGCGCGTCCAGCGGGATGCCCCGGGCCTGTTCCGCCGCGTACCCGGCCTCGGCCTGGGCGCGGGTGGGGTGGACCTGGAGGGAGAGCGCCCGGTCGGCGGCCAGCACCTTGAACAGGAACGGCAGCGCCGGGCCGAACCGCCGGACGGTGTCCGCTCCGAGCAGGCCGTCCGGGTCGGCGTCGATCAGCCGGTCCAGCGGCCGCGGGCCGCTGCCGTCTCCGCCGTCGCCGGACCCGCACAGCAGGGACGGCGCCGACGGGTGGGCGCCCAGCCAGAGTTCGGCCTGCGGGGTGCCGTCGGGCGCGGCGCCGGTGAGCGCGGGGATGGCGGTGGGCGAACCCCAGGCGTAGCGGCGGACGGGGTTCTTCAGGAGGGCGAACGGCGGCATGCGGGCGGCTCCGGGGAGACTCAGCGGCAGAGCGCGGCCGCGCCGATCAGCCCGGCGTCGGTGCCGAGCTCGGCGCGGCGCACGTCCAGGCCGCGGATGTACGAGAGGGCGGCGTAGCGGTCCAGGTGGCGGGCGAGCGGGGCGAACAGCACGTCCCCAGCCTCGGCCACGCCGCCGCCGACGACGACCCGGGAGAGGTCCACCAGGGCGGCCGTGGCGGCGATCCCGGCGGCCAGTGCCCGGGCGGCGCGGTCGAAGGAGGCGAGCGCGACCGGGTCGCCCGAGGCGGCGGAGGCGGCGACGGCGCGGGCCGTCCGGTCGCCGTCCTCGGGCCGCCAGCCCTCGGCGAGCGCCCGGCGGGCGATCGCGGTGCCGCTGGCGAGGCCCTCCAGGCAGCCGCGGGAGCCGCACGGGCAGGGCTCGCCGTCCAGGTCGACGGTGATGTGGCCGAGGTGGCCGGCGTTGCCGCTGGGGCCGGGGCGCACCGCGCCGTCGAGCACCAGTCCGGCGCCGACGCCGGTCGACACCACCAGGCAGAGCGCGTTGTCGGCGCCCCGGGCCGCGCCCTGCCAGTGCTCGGCGGCGGCCATCGCGACGCCGTCCCCGGCGAGGTGGACGGGCAGCGTGCGCTCTGCCACCGCGGGGTGCGCGGCGACCGCGGCGACCAGCGGGAAGTCCCGCCAGCCGGGGATGTTGACCGGGCTGACGGTGCCGCCCGCGAGGTCGACGGGGCCGGCGCTGCCGATCCCGACGGCCGTCACGGCGGCCCAGTCGGCCGTCCCGGCGAGCCGCTCCAGCACCTGGTGCACCACGGCGAGCACGGCCGCGCCGGGCTCGGTGGCGGGGGTGGGCAGCTGGAGCCGGTGCCGCAGCCGTCCGTCGGCGTCGACCAGCGCCCCGGCGATCTTGGTGCCGCCGATGTCGAGGGCGGCGAACAGCGGGGTGAACGGCACGGTGGGCTCCAGGAAGTAGGGGGCGGCGCCCCGGCCGCGGGGACCGGGGCGCCGAACAGCGTAGATCAGCCCCGGCGGGCGGCGCTGAGCCGCAGGGTGACCAGCTCGAACGGGCGCAGCGCGAGGCGCACCGCGCCGTCCTCGACCGCCACCTCGCCGCGGGTGCCGTCCCAGGGCCGCTCCAGCAGGTCGCAGGGGACGGCGCCGGCCAGCGGGTAGGAGGTGGTCAGCCGGCCCCGGGCGCGGCCGCCGCCGGCCTCGTAGACCCGGACGATCAGGTCCCCGCTGCGGTCGTCGGCGAGCTTGACGGCGCTCACCACCAGGGCGTCGTTGTCCAGCTCCACCAGCGGGGCGACCCGCTCGGCGCTGCCGGTGACCGTCCGCTCGGGCAGGCCGATCCGGTAGCCCTCGCGGACCGCGTCGCCGATCGCCGCGCCCGGCACCAGGGCGTGCCGGAAGCGGTGCAGGCCCTGGTCGGTCTCCGGGTCGGGGAAGCGCGGGGCGCGCAGCAGCGAGAAGCGGACCGTGGTGGTCGTCCCGCCGTCGTCGGGGCGCACGGTGCGGGTGACGTCGTGGCCGTAGGTGGAGGCGGTGACCAGGGCGACGCCCCAGCCGGGCTCGTCGAGGTGGACGAAGCGGTGGTTGCAGGCCTCGAACTTGGCCGCGTCCCAGCTGGTGTTGGTGTGGGTGGGCCGGTAGAGGTGGCCGAACTGGGTCTCGGCGGCGTAGCGCTCGGTGTGGACGTCCAGCGGGAACGCGGCCTTGAGGAACTTCTCGGTCTCGTGCCAGTCGACCTCGGTGTCGATGTCCACCCGCTGCTCGCCGGCCGGCAGGGTGAGGGTCTGGACGACGGTGGAGGAGCCGAAGGAGCGGGCGATCCGCACCGAGGCCCCGGCGGGGGAGGACGCGGCGGTGAGCGAGTCCACGCCGGTCAGGTCGGTGACGGTGTTGCGGTAGAACTGGTCGACGTCCCAGGCGTCCCACATGTTGGGGAAGTCGGGGTGCAGTTGGAGCAGGTTGGCCCGGCTGCCGGGGGCGACGGTCTCCCGGCCGGTCGCGGTCTCGACCACCGAGGCGATCAGGCCGTCCGCGTCCACGACGACCTCCAGCAGGCCGTTGCGCAGCGTGACGCCGCCCCCGGGGTGCTCGACCGCCTCGCAGGTGCCGTCCGGCAGGCCGACCGCGGCGGCCCCGCCGGCCGGCACCGTCGAGCGGCCGTGCGGCGCCGAGTTGAACACCAGCTCCCGCCCGCCGGCGGCCGTCCCGGCCAGCGCCTGCTGGGCCGCGCCGATCAGCGCCTCCAGCTCCCCGGCCAGCGCCGCGTACGTCGCCTCGGCCTCGCGGTGCACCCAGGCGATGGACGAGCCGGGCAGGATGTCGTGGAACTGGTGCAGCAGCACCGTCTTCCAGATCCGGTCCAACTGCTCGTACGGGTACTCCGCGCCGGTGCGCAACGCGGCGGTGGCGCACCAGAGTTCGGCCTCGCGCAGCAGGTTCTCGCTGCGCCGGTTGCCCTGCTTGGTCTTCGCCTGGCTGGTCAGGGTGGCGCGGTGCAGCTCCAGGTAGAGCTCGCCGACCCAGACTGGCGGGTTCGGGTACTCGGCCTCGGCCTTGGCGAAGAACTCGGCGGGCTTCTCCCAGTGGACGGTGGCCGAGCCCTCCAGGTCCTTCATCCGGGCCGCCTTGGCGACCATCTCGCGGGTGGTGCCGCCGCCGCCGTCGCCCCAGCCGGTCGGGGCGAGCGAGTGCCGGGCGACGCCCTTGTCCTTGAAGTTCTTCGCCGCGTGGGCGATCTCGCTGCCCTTCATCGAGCAGTTGTAGGTGTCCACGGGCGGGAAGTGGGTGAAGATCCTGGTCCCGTCGATGCCCTCCCAGAGGAAGGTGTGGTGCGGGAACTTGTTGATCTGGCTCCACGAGATCTTCTGCGTCAGCAGCCACTTGGAACCGGCGTTGCGGATGATCTGGGGCAGGCCGCCGGTGAAGCCGAAGGTGTCCGGCAGCCAGGCCTCGTGGTTCTCCACCCCGAACTCGTCCAGGAAGAACCGCTTGCCGTGCACGAACTGCCGGGCCATCGCCTCCGAGCTCGGCATGTTGGTGTCGGACTCCACCCACATGCCGCCGGCCGGGACGAACCGGCCCTCGGCGACGGCCTTGCGGACCCTGGCGTACACCTCGGGGCGGTGCTCCTTGATCCAGGCGAACTGCTGGGCCTGGGACATGGTGTAGAGGAAGTCCGGCTCGTCCTCCAGCAGCGCCGTCATGTTGGCGGTGGTGCGGGCCACCTTGCGGACGGTCTCGCGCAGCGGCCACAGCCAGGCCGAGTCGATGTGCGCGTGGCCGATCGCGCTGATCCGGTGCGCGGACGGCACGGCGGGCGCGGCCAGCACACCGGCCAGCTCCGAACGGGCCGCCGCCGCCGTGCCGTTGACGTCCTGGAGGTCGACGGCGTCGAGCGCCCGCTCGACCGCGCGCAGGATGTCCCAGCGGCGGGCGCCCTCCACCGGCAGCTCGGCCATCAGCTCGCCGAGCACCTCCAGGTCCAGCACCAGCTGCCAGACCGTCTCGTCGAAGACCGCCAGGTCCATCCGGGTCAGCTTGTACTGCGGCTGGTCGCCGGCCGTCTCCTTGTCGCCCAACTCGGTGGGCAGGAAGGGGTGGTAGTCCAGGATGACCGGGTTGGAGGCGGCCTCGACGTGCAGCAGCACCTGCTCGCCGCCGGCCGCCGGGGCGGCGATCCGCACCCACTGGTTCTGCGGGTTGAGGCCCTTCACCGGGGAGCCGTCCGGGCGGTAGACCAGGCCCTCGCACTGGAAGCCGGGCATGTTGGCGTCGAAGCCGAGGTCGATCAGCGCCTCGACGGTGCGCCCGGCCCACTCCTGCGGGACGGTGCCGGTCACGGTGATCCAGCTGGTGCCCCAGGGCGCTCCCCAGGCGTCGCCGACCGCGATCGGGGTGCGCGGGGCGGCCAGGCCCTCGGCGACCGGGACGGGCTCGCCGGGAGCCGTCCAGATGCCGACCTCCAGCGGGACGGACTCGGGGTAGACGGCCGGGCGGATGCGCTCGTCCAGGACGCGCTTGAGGCGGGACTCGACCAGGGTGCGGTCATCGTGCATGTCAGCGGGCTCCGTTGCGTGGCTGAGGGGAAACGGACTGGCTAGAGGGACGGTACGTCGGAGGGGTGGACCACCTCGGTGATGCCGCGCGCGGCGAGGTGCTCGCGGTCCTCGGCGCGCTCGGCGAGCACCGTGGTCGGGCGGGCGCCCTCCTCGGCGAGGCGCATGAACGCCTCGTACACCGGGCCGCCGGGGCCGCAGACCGAGCGCCGGGGCGAGAGGGCCTCGTCGCCGGTGGCGACCACCACGGCGGTGCTGCGCGGCTTCGGCGGCTGCCAGGAGCGGCGGGCCTCGGCGGCGGCCTCGGCGAGCCGGGCGCCGGCCGGCTTGACCGTCCGGTCGGTGGTCAACAGGCCGAGGCTGTACTCCAGTTCGGGGAAGTCGGCGAGCGAGCGGTCCACGTCGTGCGAGCACCACCAGGTCACGCCCCACAGGTCCGGGCAGTCCAGCACGGCCTCCACGGTGGCGCCGGTGAAGCGCGCCGCGTCCTGCGGGGTGATGTGCGGGGCGGGCGCGCCGACCTCCTGCAGCCAGACCGGGCGGGCCGGGTCGTCCGCCCAGGCCTTGGACAGCTCGACCAGGTAGGCGGCGTGCTGCGCGGTGGCGGTGGAGTGGGCGCCGTAGCGTTGGGCGGTGCCGTTGAACACCCAGGAGTGCACGGCGGTCGCGGCGCCGATCCGGGCCGAGTGCCAGGGCGTGAACGGGTGCTCGTCCAGGTACCAGGCCGCGTCGTACGAGGCGTGCAGGTGCAGCCGGCCGGGGGCGCCCTGCTCGCAGGCGTCGAGCATCCGGCGCAGCCAGGCCTCCGCCTCGGCGGGGGTGGCCCGGTCCGGGTCGGGGTGCGGGGCGCCGGAGAACTGGTTGATCTCGTTGCCGAGCGTCATTCCGAGGAAGTTGGGCCGCTCGCTCAGCGCGTCGGCGAGGGTGCGCAGGTAGGCGGCCTGGCCGTCGAGCACCTCGGGGTCGGTGAAGATGTTGCGGCGGTGCCAGGTCTGCGTCCAGGACGGGAGGAAGTCGAAGCTGGACAGGTGGCCCTGCAGGCCGTCCACCGCGACGTCGAGACCGCGCTCGCCGGCCGCGTCCACCAGGGCCGTCAGCTGCTCGACGGCGCGCGGGCGGATCAGGGTGCGGTTGGGCTGGAAGACCGGCCAGAGCGGGAAGACCCGCACGTGGTCCAGGCCGAGGGCGGCGATGGAGTCGAAGTCGGCGCGCACGGCGTCGAGGTCGAAGTCGAGCCAGTGGTGGAACCAGCCGGCGCTGGGCGTGTAGTTGACGCCGAAGCGGGGAGCGGTGGTCATCGGGGTCATCGGAGGGCTTCCTCAACGGGTGTGGGGCGTACGGACGGTGGGTCGTCACCGGCGGGGGCGGTCCCCGGTCGGGCTATCCCTTGACGGCTCCTTCCTCGACGCCCTTGAAGAAGAAGCGCTGGCAGACGCCGAACACCACGACGATCGGCAGGAAGGCGATCATGGTGCCGGCCGCGATCAGCCGGGGGTTGGCGGCGAAGGTGCCGTTGAGGTACTGGAGCCCGACGGTGAGGGTGTACTTCTGCGGGTCGTTGAGCACGATCAGCGGCCACAGGAAGTCGTCCCAGGCGCCGATGAAGGTGAAGATCACGATCACGCTGAGCATGCCGCGCACGTTCGGCAGGCCGATGTGCCACAGCCGCTGCCAGACGTTGGCGCCGTCCACCAGCGCGGCCTGGTCCAACTCGGCCGGGACGGCGGCGAAGGCGGTGCGCATCAGCAGCACGTTGAGCATCGCGATCGAGCCGGGCAGCGCGACGCCGGCCAGGGTGTCGGCCAGGCCGAGGCCGCGCACCAGCACGTACTGGGAGACGATGGTGACCTCGCCGGGCAGGATCAGGGTGGCGAGGAAGAGGCCGAGGACGAGCTTGGCGCCGCGGAAGCGCAGCCGGGCGAGCGCGTAGCCGGCCAGCGTGCAGCCGACCACGTTGCCGGTGATGCAGACCACGGCGACGATCACCGAGTTGAGCGCGTAGGTCCACACCGGGATGACCTCGGCGACCTTGCCGTAGTTGCCCAGGGTGGGCTGGTCGGGCAGGAAGCTCGGGGTGCGGGTGTAGACGTCCTCGGCGGGGCCCTTGAGGGAGGTCGACAGCTGCCACAGGAAGGGGCCGATGACCAGCAGCAGGACCAGCACCAGGAGCAGGTAGCGGGCGGCGGTCTGCGCGGTGGAGGGGGTGTTGAAGCTCCGGGAGCGCCTGGCGGGCCCGGCGGGGCCGGTGGGCCTGGTGGCCTCGGCGGCCTTGGCGGGCTCGGCGGGGGTGTCGGGGGACTGGGGCGTGCGGACGGTGGTCATGGGGGGTCAGGCCGCCTTCCGGTTCAGCCGCATCAGGAACAGCATCGGGCCGAGGGTGACGACGAACAGCAGCAGGCTGAGCGCCGAGGCGTAGCCCAGGTGCCCGTTGAAGCCGCGGCTGTACATCTGGATCAGCATCACCACCGACATGTCCCGGCCGCCGGGGCCGCCGAGGCCGTTGGAGAGCACGTACAGCTCGGAGAAGACACGCAGCGAGCTCACCGAGATCAGCGCCGAGATCAGGATCATGGTCGGGCGCACCCCGGGCAGGGTGACGTGCCAGAACCGGTGCAGCGGTCCGGCGCCGTCCACAGCCGCCGCCTCGTGCAGCTCGCGCGGGACGTTGGCGAGCGCGGACAGGTAGATGACCATGTAGTAGCCGAGGCCCTTCCAGACGGTCAGGGCGATCGCGCTGAACAGCAGCAGCCAGCGGTCGGTCAGGAAGGCGACCGGGGAGTCGGCCAACCCGGTCTGCCGCAGCAGGCCGTTGGCCAGGCCCCGCTCGTCCAGCACCCAGCCCCAGATCAGCGCCACCACGACGGCGGAGGCGATCACCGGGGTGTAGAAGGCGGTGCGGAAGAAGGTGATGCCGGGGATCTTGCGCTGCACCAGCAGGGCGAGCAGCAGCGGCAGGACGGTCAGCAGCGGCAGGCAGACCAGCATGAACACGATGCTGTTGACCAGGGCGTCGGCGAGCTGGTCGTCGTCCAGCAGCCGGCCGTAGTTCTCCAGGCCGGTGAACTGCCCGCCGCCCAGGGGCTTGGCGTTGGTGAAGGAGAGGATCACCGTGTTGACGGCCGGCCAGAGGTTGAAGACGGCCAGCCAGACTATCGCGGGCCCGGCGAGCAGCCAGGGGGTGAACCAACGCCGGTGGGTCATGCCGTTGCCTTCCTGGGGCCTGGGGGTGGTGCGGGTGATTCCCGGGGAGCGGCGGGCGTGGGGGAGGCCCGCCGCTTCACCGGTACTGCGCCGGTACGCCTCCGGTACGTCTCCGGTGCCGCGCCGGAACGTCTCTGGTACGTCGCCGGTGCTTCGCCGGTGCTTCGCCGGTGCTTCGCCGGTGCGGGGTGGGGCACCGCGGGGCTGGTGCCGGGGCGGCGTCGGATCAGCCCTTGAGCAGCTTGTTGCACTGCTCGACGGCGGTGTCCAGCGCCTGCTTGGAGCTGGTGTCGCCGCTGATGGCCAGCGCGAACTGCTGCTTGATGATGGTGCCCATCGCGTCGTCGACCTCGACCGGCTGGATCAGCTTGGCCTTGGCGAGCGAGGCGAAGGCCGTCACCTTGGCGTCGCCCGCGTTGGTGCCGTCGCTCTTGCTGAAGAACGGGTCGTTCGCGGAGGCCTTGGTGGACGGGAACACGCTGGTCAGGTGGGCGAAGGCGGCCTGGTTCTCGGGGCTGGTCACCCAGCGGGCGAGGGCCACCGCGGCGGCCGGGTTCCTGGTGTTCTTCGGGATGGACAGGCCCTGGACGTACAGCGGCGGGGTGGCCATCGCGGGGGAGGAGACGACCTTCGGGGCGAGGGTCGGGTTGTCGGTGGCGAGGCTGGTGATGTAGTTGCCGCCGCCGGTGGTCCAGGCCACCGTGCCGGAGCTGAAGAGCTTGGAGTTGCCGGCGTAGGTGTCGGTGAGCACCCCGTTCGGCATCAGGCCCTCCTTGAAGGCGTCGCGGTACTTGTCGAGCAGCGCGGCGGCCTCGGGGGTGTTGAAGGTGAAGGACTTGCCGTCGTCGGACATGATCTTCACGCCGATGTTGTACAGGTCCCCGATGCCCGGCTTGCGGCTCATCAGGTAGGTCTGGCCGCCGGACTTCTCCTTCATCGTCCGGGCCTGGGCGATCAGCTCGTCCAGACTGGCCGGGGGCTTCTGCGGGTCCAGGCCGTTCTTCGTCAGGAGCTCGGAACTCCAGTAGTTCACATCGGTGTTGAGGTACCAGGGGTAACCGAAGGTGCCCTGGTAGCCGTTGAACCGGTAGGCGTCCACGCCGCCGGGGACGTACTCCTCGGCGAGCTTGGGGTCGGCCTTGGCGATGTCCAGCAGGACGTCCTTCTTCGCCAGCGGGAAGGCGAAGTCCGGCGGGAGGTTGACCACGTCGGGCAGGCTGCCGGCGGCGGCCTGGCTGAGCACCTTGTCGGAGTAGCCCTCACCGGGCTGGTCGAGCCACTCGACGTCGACGCCGGGGTACTTCTTCTTGAAGCCGTCCAGCACGCCCTGCATGTAGTCGGTGAACTTCGGCTTGAGCGACCAGGTCTGGATCGAGACCTTGCCCTTGACCTCGCCGGTGGCGGCCGCACTCGCCACCGCGTCGCTGTCCTTGGTGTCGCCGGAGCCGAGTCCGCAGCCGGTGAGCGCGGCGGTGGCGAGCGCGGTCGTGGTCAGTGCCGCCCAGATTCTTCGCATGAGGGTCTCCCGGTCCTGGGGGTGGGTGGGGGATCGTGCCGAGCTCGGGGGTTGTGTCGGATTCCGCAACCTGACTAACTAAACCGGTCTAGCTATGCCAGGGACTATGCTCCCGCCTAAACTTGGATGTCAAGAGAGGAGTCGGGTTCTGTGGGCAGACCGACGATCGCCGACATCGCCCGCCAGGCCGGTGTCTCCAAGGGCGCGGTGTCCTTCGCGCTCAACGGCCGGCCGGGTGTCAGCGAGGCGACCAGGGCCCGGATCCTGCGGGTCGCCGAGGAGATGAACTGGCGTCCGCACAGCGCCGCGCGGGCCCTCGGCGGAGCCAGGTCCGACGCCGTCGGCCTGGTGATCGCCCGGCCGGCCCGGACCATCGGCGTCGAGCCGTTCTTCAGCCAACTGCTGTCCGGGCTCCAGGCGGTGCTCTCGGCCAGCTCGATCGCGCTGCACCTGATGGTGGTCGAGGACACCGCCGCCGAGATCGAGGTCTACCGGGGCTGGGCCTCCGAGCACCGGGTCGACGGCTTCATCGTGGTCGACCTCCAGGTCAGGGACCCGAGGCTGCCGGTGCTGGACGAACTCGGGCTGCCCGCCGTGGTGCTGGGCGGTCCCGGCAAGGGCGGCAACCAGCTGCGGATCTGGGCCGACGACCGGGAGGCGATGCTCTCGATCGTCGACTACCTGGCCGCCATCGGCCACCGGCGGATCGCCCACCTCGCCGGGCTGCCGCACTTCCAGCACACCCAGCGGCGGATCCGCGCGCTGCGCGACGCCTCGCGCCGGCTCGGGCTGGAGGAGGCGGTGTCGGTGCCCACCGACTTCAGCGACGCCGAGGGCGCGGCCGCCACCCGGACGCTGCTGTCCCGGGCCGGGCGGCCCACCGCGATCGTCTACGACAGCGACGTGATGGCCGTCGCCGGGCTCGGCGTGGCCGGGGAGATGGGGGTCGCGGTGCCCGGCGAGCTGTCCATCGTCTCCTTCGACGACTCGGTGCTCGCCCGGATCGTGCACCCGCCGCTGACCGCGCTCAGCCGGGACACCTTCGCGCTCGGCGAGCAGGTCGCGCGCAGCCTGCTGGAAGCGCTGGAGGGGGCCGGTGCGGGGCGGGACCTCCAGATGCCCACGCCGCGGCTGACCGTCCGGGAGTCCACCTCGCCGCCCGGCGCGCCCGGGACTTCCCCCTCCGGAGTGGTTGTCGCGCGCATCGTTGACAGCGGTTCTGAACCGGTTTAGCCTCGCAGCGCCGAGCGGCAGCCGCTCGGTCCGCTCCGCCGCACCCCGTCCGGCCCCCGCTGCCCGTCCCGCCGACCGTCCCGCTCCCCGCGCCGCCGCTCCGGTGCGCCCGGGGCCCGGCGGCGGCGCGACCCCCACCCGATCCACCACCGGCACCACACGCTCCAGCACCGGCACGCCCGCATGCAGCCGGGCCCCCGTCCGCGACGGCGGGCCCGCCCCCACCCTCCTCCGCTCGATCGGAGCCACCGCATGTCACGACGCCTCCCCCTGCTGCTCAGCGCCGTCCTCGCGACGGCCGCCCTGACCGCCACCCCCGCCGCCTGGGCCGACCCGGTACCGGCCGCGCTGCCGGGCGCCGGGCCGGCCGCGGCACCCGCCGCCACCGCCGGCCAGGGCAGCCAGCCCTTCGCCTCGTACTGGTACCCCAACAGCATCCTGAACTGGGACCCGGCCACCGACCCGGACGCCCGCTTCAACCGCTCCCGCGTCCCGCTCCAGCCGCGCACCAGCGACCCGGCGCTGCGGGCCAACCCCAACGCCCGGACCGGCGAAGGGAAGATCGCCTCGCTGGTCTCCTTCGGCCCCACCTCCAACAACCCCTCGCAGGGCTCCGCCGACCCCAACTACTACGCCTTCGGCTACTGGCAGTACGTCGACAAGCTGGTGTTCTGGGGCGGCTCGGCCGGCGAGGGCCTGATCCTCGCCCCCAACCCGACCGTGATCGACGCCGCTCACCGCAACGGCGTCAAGGTGTACGGCACGGTCTTCTTCCCGCCCGGCGCGTACGGCGGACAGCTCCAGTGGGTGCGCGACTTCGTCCAGAAGTCCGGCAGCCGCTACCCCGTCGCCGACAAGCTCGTCCAGGCCGCGCAGTACTACGGCTTCGACGGCTGGTTCATCAACCAGGAGACCGGCGGCGGTGATTCGGCCCTGGCGGGCGAGCTGCGCAACCTGATGCAGTACACCAAGGCGCAGAGCGGCACCGAGTTCATGTGGTACGACGCGATGACCACCTCCGGCGGGGTGAACTGGCAGAACGCCCTCACCTCCGCCAACTCGCCCTTCCTGCAAGATGGTTCGAAGCGCACCTCGGACTCGATGTTCCTGAACTTCGACTGGTCGGCGAGCGGCCTCAACTCCTCCCGGGCGCTGGCCCGGCAGCTCGGCCGCAGCGAGTACGACCTCTACTCCGGTATCGACACCGAGGCCAACGGCTACAACACCGGCGTGAACTGGTCCGCCCTCTTCCCGTCCGGGCAGCCGCACACCACCTCGCTCGGCCTCTACCGCCCCGAGTGGACCTGGAAGTCCGCCACCGACCGCGCCGACTTCTACGCCAAGGACGCCCGCTACTGGGTCGGCGCCAACAACGACCCGTCCCGGACCGACCTCTCGGCGAGCTGGCCCGGCCTGGCCGGCTACGTCGCCGAATCCTCGCCGATCACCGCCAAGCCGTTCGTCACCACCTTCGACACCGGGCAGGGCGACTTCTACAACGCGGCCGGCACCCGGGTCGCCACCGGCGGCTGGAACAACCTCTCGCTCCAGGACGTCCCGCCCACCTACCGCTGGATGGTGGAGTCGACCGGCAGCAGGCTCACCCCGTCCGTCGACTTCGGCGACGCCTACCAGGGCGGTTCCTCCCTGCGGTTGAGCGGAAAGCTCGACGCCGCCAACACCGTACGGCTGTACCAGACCAAGCTGCCCGTCGCCGCGAACACCAGGCTGGACCTGGTGGTCAAGGCCCCGGCCGCCGGGCCCACGAAGCTCAAGGCCGCGGTGTCGTTCACGGACTCCCCGAGCAGCTTCAGCACGGTCGACGTCGGCGCCAACACCGGCACCGGCTGGGAGCGGCACACCCTCGACCTCTCCCCGTACGCGGGCCGCACCATCGCCCAGATCGCCCTGCGGGTCGAGGGGTCCGACCCCTCGTACGACCTCCGGGTCGGCCAACTCGCGGTCTACGACGGCTCGGTGGAGACCCCGGCGGCACCGGCCGGACTCACCGTGCTCGGCGCGAGCGACGTGACCGCCGGCTCCAGCCAGTCGCTGCGGCTGTCCTGGACGGCGGCGCCCGGCGGCAACGTGCACCACTACGAGGTGTACCGCCGCAACGCGGACGGCAGCCGCAGCTTCCTCGGCGCCACGCCCAACGACGCGTACTTCGTCGGGCGGCTCGACCGGGCGGGCGGCGAGAACGCCACCACGCTGGACGTCGAGGCGGTGTCCACCACCTACGGGCGCTCCACCGCCGCGTCCACGACCGTCGGTTGGAACGGCACCCCGCCGACCTCCACCAACCTGGCGCTCAACCGCCCGGCCACCGCCTCCGGCCAGTGCAACGCCAACGAGGGCCCGGCCAAGGCCGTCAACGGCAGCGTCAGTGGCGGGACCGGCGACAAGTGGTGCGCACTGACCTCCGCCAAGTGGCTGGAGGTGGACCTCGGTTCGGCGAAGCAGCTGTCGAAGTTCGTGGTCAAGCACGCGGCGGCGGGCGGTGAGAGCGCCTCGTTCAACACCCGCGACTTCGCCATCCAGGTCCGCTCGGGAGGCAACGACCCCTGGACGACCGTCGCCGACGTCACCGGCAACACGGCCGGCACCACCACCCACCCGGTGGACACCGCCGCCCGCTACGTCCGGCTGGTCGTGAACACGCCGACCCAGAACGGCGATCCGGCCGCCCGCGTCTACGAGTTCGAGGCCTGGGGCGCGTAGCCCGCGCTGTCCCGCGCTGTCCCGCGCTGTCCCGCGCTGTCCCGCGCTGTCCCGCGCTGTCCTGTGCCGCCCTGTTCGAGGAAAGGAAGCACCCCCGTGCCGGTCACCATCACCGCCGTCGAGAGCACCGATCTGTTCGTCGGCCCCGAGGACGCCCCGCGCCAAGTGCTGCGGGTCACGCTGGAGGGCCCGGCCGCCCGGATCGCCGTCAGCGGCCCGGGCGTCCGCGGCGAGGCGACCGGCACGGGCCTGGTCGAGGTCCCGCTGGAGATCAGCGGGGCCTCGACCGGCGACCGACTCCCGGTCACCGTCCGGGCCTCCGACGCCACCGCCGAATCCGTGGTCGAGGTCGCCGAGCCCGGCTGGACGATGTTCCTGGTCTCGCACTTCCACTACGACCCGGTCTGGTGGAACACCCAGGCCGCCTACACCTCCCCGTGGGAACTGCTCTCCGCCGACGCCACCACCCGGCCGCTGTGGGAGCGCAACGGCTTCGCCCTCGTCGACGCGCACCTGGACCTCGCCCTGCGGGACCCGGTCTACAAGTTCGTGCTCGCCGAAGTCGACTACCTGAAGCCGTACTTCGACCAGCACCCGGAGCGCCGCGAGACCCTGCGGCAGCTGCTGGAACGCGGCCAGGTCGAACTCGTCGGCGGCACCTACAACGAGCCGAACACCAACCTCACCGGCGCCGAGACCACCATCCGCAACATCGTCTACGGCATCGGCTACCAGCGCGACATCCTCGGCGGCGACCCCCGAACCGCCTGGCAGCTCGACGTGTTCGGGCACGACCCGCAGTTCCCCGGCCACCTCGCCGCGGCCGGCCTCACCGGCAGCGCCTGGGCGCGCGGCCCCTTCCACCAGTGGGGCCCGATCCAGAAGAACTTCCGCGAGGCCAAGGACGACGCCCGGGTGATGCAGTTCCCGAGCGAGTTCGAGTGGATCGCCCCCGGCGGGGACGGCGTGCTCACCCACTACATGCCGCACCACTACTCGGCCGGCTGGTGGATGGACTCCTCCCCGGACCTCGCCACCGCCGAACAGGCCGTCTACGAGCTGTACCGCAAGCTCAAGCCCGTGGGCGCGACGAAGAACCTGCTGCTGCCGGTGGGCACGGACTACACTCCGCCGAACAAGTGGGTCACCGAGATCCACCGCTCCTGGGCCGCCAGGTACCTCTGGCCCCGGTTCGTCTGCGCCACCCCCCGCGACTTCCTCGACGCCGTCCGCGCCGAGCTGGCGGCCACCGGCCGGCGGCCCAGCCCGCAGACCCGCGACATGAACCCGGTGTACACCGGCAAGGACGTCTCGTACATCGACACCAAGCAGGCCCAACGGGCCGGCGAGGTCGCGGCCGTGGACGCCGAGAAGCTCGCCACGCTCGCCTCCGTGCACGGCCTCGGCCGCTACCCGGCCGCGGCGCTCGACAAGGTCTGGCGCCAACTCGCCTACGGCGCCCACCACGACGCGATCACCGGCTCCGAGTCCGACCAGGTGTACCTGGACCTGCTCGGCGGCTGGCGGGAGGCGTACGACCTGGCCTCCGGCGTCCGGGACGCGGCGCTGGACGCGTTGACCGCGCGGATCTCCACGGCGGGCGCGGGGCAGGCCGTCGTGGTCGCCAACACGCTCTCCTTCGACCGGACCGACCTCGTCACCGTCGAACTACCCTCCGACGCAACCTCGGTGAGGGTGCTGGACGACACCGGATCGCCCGTGCCCAGCGCCGTCGACCGGGGCACCCTGCGCTTCCTCGCCGCCGATGTGCCCGCGCTCGGCTGGCGCACCTGGCGACTGGTGGAGGGGGAGGCGGAGCAGCCGTGGACGGTGGCCCCGGGCCTGACGATCGGCAACGGCCGGTACCGGGTGACCGCCGACCCGGCTCGCGGCGGCGGCCTCTGCTCGGTTCAGGACCTCCTGTACGACCGGGAGTTGATCCAGGACGGCCGGATCGGCAACGAGCTGCGCGTGTACGAGGAGTACCCGCAGCACCCCGACTTCGGCGAGGGCCCCTGGCACCTGGTGCCCAGCGGACCGGTGACCGGCTCCGGGGGAGCCGACGCCGCCGTCCGCCGGGAGACCGGGCCGCTCGGCGAGCGCCTGCTGATCGACGGCACGGTCGACGGCGTCCGGTACGAGCAGACCGTCACCCTGTGGCGCGGCCTCGACCGGGTGGACTGCCGCACCCGGGTGGTGGACTACTCCGGCGCCGACCGGCTGCTGCGGCTGCGCTTCCCGGTGGACGTCCCCGGCGGCCTGCCGGTCAGCGAGGTCGCCGGAGCGGTCGTCGGGCGCGGCTTCGCGATGCCGGACGTGGACTCGGCGGAGGCGCCGTGGACCCTGGACAACCCGGCCAACACCTGGTTCGGCCTCGGCGCCACCGCGCGGGTCGAACTGACCGACAGCGCGGGGACGGTGACCGGTTCGCGCGCCCTCGGCGTGGCCGAGGTCGTCGTCCCCACCCTGGACGACGCCGCCGACGCCCGCCCCCTGGTGGTCGCACTGGCGCGGGTCGGGGTCACCGCCACCACCTCGGGTGCCGACTGGGCGCGGTACGGCTGGCTGGACGTGGACTCCAACCTGCCGGACTTCCGCATCGTGGTCGGCTCGCCGGACCTCAACCCGGTGGCACGGGAGTTGATCGACCTGGCGGGCGAGGAGTACGCGGCCGCCCTGAAGACGCACGGCGCGGTCTGGGCACCGGCGGCGACCCCGCTCACCGAGGTCTGGCACCCGGATGCCGACCTGCGCGACCTGCGCGCACTGCCGGCACTGATCGTCTCCGACCCCTCCGCCCTGGTCGACGACCTGGCCGACGCCCGGATCACCGCCGTCTGCCCGTCCGCCGTCCAGGACCAACTCGCCGACCACACCGTGGCCTTGCTGAGCTTCGGCCTGCCCGGCTTCGCCGTCGACACCACCGGCGCGCTGCACCTGTCGCTGATGCGCTCCTGCACCGGCTGGCCGTCCGGCGTCTGGATCGACCCGCCCCGGCGCACCCTGCCCGACGGCGCCTCCTTCCAACTCCAGCACTGGACGCATGAGTTCAGCTACGCACTGGTCGGAGGCGACGGCGACTGGCGGGACCAGACACTGCCCGCCCAGGGCCAGGAGTTCAACCACCCGCTGTACGCCCGGATCGCCCCCGCCCAGGAAGGCCCGCTGCCGGCCACCCTCTCCTGGCTGCGGGTCGAACCCCAGCGCGAGGTGCTGCTCGGCACCCTCAAGCCGACCGGCAACCCGATCGCGCACGGCTCCGCCGCGCCGCTCGGCAGCGAACTCACCGTCCGGCTGGTCGAGTCGACCGGCCTCGGCCGGACGGCGAAGCTCAGCGGCGCACTCGGCCTGGACGAGGTGCGCGCCGCGGACCTGCTGGAACGCCCGCGCCCCGCCGACGGCCCCGCCCTCGACCTCGCCGGCTCGCAGATCGCCACCCTGCTCGCCTCCCCGGCCGTCACCGCCCCGGCGGGTGAGACGGACCTCGGCCCGGTGGCGGAGACGGCCCAGCCCGTCCACGCCCGCTACTGGCTCCACAACCGGGGCCCGGCACCCCTCGGCTACCTCCCGGTGTCCGTCGGCGCCTCGCCCGGACTGCTGCGGACGGCGGGGGAGCCGGTGACGCTCTCGGTCGCCCTCTCCTCCCAGCTGCGGGACGCGGCCGTCGAGGGCACAGCCGTCGTACTCCCGCCCGAGGGCTGGACCACGAGCCTCGGCAGCCGCCCGTACCGGCTCGCACCCGACGGCCACCTGCGCTTCCCGGTGACCCTCACCCCGCCGGCCGACGCCGAGCCCGGGCTGCACTTCGCCGCCGTCCGGATCGAGCACGACGGCCAGCAGATCGAGGACGTGGTGACCATTGCCGTCGGCGACCTGCCCGACCTGCTGCCCGTCCCCGGCGACACCCCCGAGGACTGGACGATCGCCCAGGGCACCAAGGCCACCAGCGGCCGCGACACCGGCCTGGACGTCGAGGTCTCCACCGAGACCCTGCACGTCGTCCCCGGCAGCCGTACCGCCCTCTCCCTCACCCTCACCAACCGCACCCGCGGCGAGATCCGGGGCGAGCTGCAACTGGTCTCCCCCTGGGGCACCTGGGACGTCATCGCCGACCCCGTCCGCGGCTTCACCGTCCCGGCCGGCAGCTCGTCGGTGGTCGAATTCGCCATCTCCGTCGCCGAATCCACCGACCCGGGCTCGTACTGGGCCCTGGCGAAGGTCATGTGGTTCGGCCGCTGCCAGTACGCCCCGACCGTCGCCCTGGTGGTGGAAGCATGACCCTCGGCCTCCTCGACGGTCGCCCCCTCCCACGTGCGGCCCTCGACCACCGCCTCGCCGCCCTCCGGAACGGCCCGCGCGCCACCGCCCTGCCACAACCGGGCAGTTCGGAGGACCGCCAGCTGACCCGCTGGGTCGCGCAGGTCTTGTTGACCGAAGCCCTCTGCGAGACGGTCGCCGCCGAACGCGACCTGCCCGTGGCTCCTGACGGCCCCGCCCGCCTCGACCAGCAGGCCGCCGTCGAACTCGGCTCCATCACAGCGGCCGCCTACGAGGGCAGCGCCGCCGTCCGCGCCGTCTACGATGCCGTGACGGCCGACATCGACCCCTCACCCGAGGACATCGCCCACTACCGCACCCTGACCGCCCGCCCGGCGGCCGAGAGTTGGCACCTGGCCCTCCCCGATGGAGAGTTGGAGGCCGACCCCACCACCCTCCCCGTCGCCCTCGCCGAAGCCCTCCGCACAGCCCCACCCGGCGCGTGGGTCACCGCCGGCCCCTGGACGGCAGCCCTCCTCGCCACCCACACCACCCCGGAAGGCGACGACCCCACCCCCACCCTCCGCGCCGCCGCCCGCCGAGCAGCATTCGTCCGCTGGCTCGACCATGAACGCGCCCAACGCCTCACCCTGGTCGAGGGATTGGAACACCCAGGCGACCCCGCCCAACCCGACAACCACCACCGCCACTGACGCCCCTGACCATGCCCGCCGCACTCGCCCTGAGTGCGGCGGGCATGGCTCCCTCGGTCCGCCCGAACCAGCCGGTCAGTGAAGAGCGCGGACCATGACGGCGTAGAGCGGAGCATCCTCGAACGGACGGTGCTCGCCGACCTTCCCATACGCCCAGCGCTCGTACATGGCCTGGACACGAGGGTGGGTCACGTCGACATAGAGAACGGCCAGCGCCTCGTCCCGTCCGGACAACAGCGCCTCGTGCGTCTGCTCGGCAATTCCCAGCTTCCGCCAGTCGGGGCGCA
Organism: Kitasatospora sp. NPDC056273; assembly: GCF_042268845.1. NCBI lineage: Bacteria > Bacillati > Actinomycetota > Actinomycetes > Kitasatosporales > Streptomycetaceae > Kitasatospora > Kitasatospora sp. NPDC056273. The sequence goes on from NZ_JBHJSJ010000064.1 coordinate 45,887, forward strand.
CCATGACCTCGGAGACGGCGAACGTCGACGCGTCGGCGGGCGGCGGCATGTGCTGACGCCACCACTCGCGGCCGTCCTCCTGCGGCGCACCGTAGGAATAGCCGACCGGCTCGTCGCCGTCGTAGGCCATGACGCAGCTGTAGCCGGGCCGGGACGTCCAGTGCTTGGCGAACCACGGGAAGCGCTGGACGAAGGGGTCGTCGGCCTGGTCCCGGTAGGCATCCGCGTGGACGTCGATGAGCAACTGCGCGTGCTCGGAGGGAAGACCGCCGGCCTCATAGCGGCGGAGGGCTATCGTCACTGGGTTTCTCCCTGGGCGTGGACTCGGTCGGTCCACTCTCGCGTAACCGCCGAGGTCGGTGCCAGGGTGATCAGGCCGCGATGGAAGTCGCCGAGGAGGGTCAGCAGCCTCGGTGGCAGCGGGTCGTCACCCATCAACGTGTACACGCTGTTAGCTGTGGTGGTGGCCTGTTCGATCTCCCCCTGTCCAAGCTGGGCGAGTGCGAGGCGGGCGGTGGCGGAGGCGCGGTTGCGGCGGAACTGCGGGGGGATCCCGGCCAGGGCACGATGTGATGCGCTCTCGGACTCCGCGCTGTTGTCGAGGTGTTGGTGGACGACGGCACTCAGCGCGAACAGTTCGGCCGAGCCGTAGAAGTCGGTCCACGTGGGGCGCTCGCGGTCATCCACGCGGCTCAGCGCATCACGGGCGTGGCCGAGGCAGCGGAGGGCGGCCTGCCGGTCGCCCGTGGTGGAGTGGGCGATGGCGGCCCGAGCGTGTGCGAGAGAGGCGAGGAGCGGGTCGCGGCGGGCTGCCTGGGCGTTCTGGGCGGCCCAGGCCGCCGACAGGGCAACCGCCGGTTTGTTGCGGTGGTAGCCCACCATGGAGAGGCAGTTGAAGACCCGCATTGTGGTGACGTGGTCGTTTCCGAGGCCGGCAAGGCGCAGAGCCGTCTCGAAATGCCGTTCGGCGTCGTCCAAGCGGCGGTCGTCGATGCACGAGAACGCGGCGGTGGCGGTGTAGTCGGCGGCGAGACTGTAGAGACGCCGCCGGACGCTGTCGCTGATCGTCCTGTCCACCTTGCCGAGTGCCTGATCGGAGCCGGCCAGAGCGGCTGTCTCAAGTGATCCGTGTCCTCCGCGGTGGTCATCGAGCGCGGTGAGGGTCCTGAGACTCTCCTTGAGCCGGTCGACGTCGGTGTGACCGACGGCCTGGCCGCGCGAGGCGATCATGGATGGGAGGGCGGCGGCGGCCGAAGCGGCGAGGAAGTCGCGGCGGAGCACAGGTTCCTCCGAGGGCACTTGGGGCTGGGCAGTCCGGTGTGGGATGAAGCCGAGCTGCTCGGGTGTCCGCCTCAGCGCGCGTTCGAGCGCGGTACGGATCCTGCCCTGAGGCCAACGGGACTGTCCGGAGAGCCAAGTGCCCACTGTCCTCACGGTGAGGGTCCCAGGGCACCCGAGGGCGACGAGTTCCTGGTTGACCAGGTGCGCGAGGTCGGCCCGTGTGAGCCCCAGATCCGCCATGACGGCGCGCAGTTCGGCGTTGCCCACCATGTGCCCAGCGTATCCCGATGGTCACTCAGGGCGCATGTCCATGTGTAAAGGGAAGGTCAGTTTTTCCTTCTGAGGGCGCCCTTGGCAGCCAGGTTTTTCACTCGCCATCGGCGTCGAGTCGGCGTTGAGTTGATGTCGGAAGCAACCGGGCGCACCTGGTGACTCACTGCGCGTTGCCGTCGAACGGGTGATGGAGGAGCAATGGGGTGGAAGATGATCGTCAGCCCGCTCAAGACCGCTCGGTTTCCGGTGCCCCTGGGGTGGGATGTCCCGCCGGACAGCGCGGCCGTGCCGCCAGCGCGGAGGCTGGTGATGGACATCGTCCGCTTCTGGGATGTGCCGCTCTCCGGGGAAGCACTGCAAGAGCTGGAGCTCTGTGCGAGCGAGGTGATCGCGAATGCGATGGAGCACTCGAAGGCACGCTGCACGGTGACCGTTCGCCGCGCGGGCGAGCGGCTGCGTGTTGAGGTCGCGGATTCCAACCCGGTGTTCGAACGCGGTGGAGCGGACCCGGAAGCGACCAGCGGACGTGGGCTGATCCTCGTCGAGGCGCTGGCTCATGCGTGGGGCTGGCATCCGGTGGAAGGGGTGGGCAAGGTCGTGTGGTTCGACTTCCTGGAATCCCACGAGGCGCGGTGCCCCACGTACGGGTGGGGCACCGCGCGCAACCTCTGCGCGCAGAGCTTGGTGGCGTGAGCCGTCCCGCTGAGAGTGATCTCGTCGTAGGTGAAGTGGTACGACTGCTTCCTCTATGGCGGCAAGGGCCCGGCCCGGGATCGGCGGCGGTCGCCCGTAGCTGTTCGAGCGTGCTCAGCACCCGCATCGCCGAGCTGACCGAGGCCGGGCTGCTCGCCCCGCACGACGACGCCTACCGGCTCACGCCGCTCGGCGCCGACCTCGTCACCGCCCTCGGCCCGCTCACCGCCTGGAGCCACCGGTGGGCCGCCGAAACGGAGCCGCCCGGCGGTCGGCTCGGGTGAGCCGACCGC
>NZ_JBHJSJ010000065.1:0-47150 GCF_042268845.1 Kitasatospora sp. NPDC056273
GCGCCCGGGCGGGGCGGGCTGGCCGCCGGCCGGGCCGGTGCGGACCGCCGGCTGCCGGGCCGGGGGATCGGCCAGCCAGCGCTCGATGGCCAGCCGGGCGGCGGGGGTGCGGGCGTGCGCCAGCCACTCGGGGGCGGGGCCGGAGGGCGGTCCGCCGCCGGCCGGGAGGGTCTCGGTGAGCACCGCGATCTGGTCGCCGTCCTCCAGCACGGTGGACAGCGCGGTGAGCCGCCCGTTGACCCGCGCGCCGATACATCGGTGGCCGGTCTCCTCGCCGAGCAGGTAGGCCGCGTCCACGCAGGTGGCGCCGGCCCGCAGCTGAAGCGTTTCGCCGCTCTCCGTCACCACGGTGATCTCGCGGTCGCCGGCCAGGTCGGCGGTGAGCGCGGACCAGAAGGCGTCCGGGTCGGGCGTCTCCTGCTGCCACTCCAGCAGCCGGCTGAGCCAGCCCGGGCGGGCCGGGTCGGTGCGGTCCAGCTCGTCGGCGTCCTGGACGGCACCGGCCGGGGACGGGTCCCCGAGCGCGACCACCCCGGTCTCGGCCACCTCGTGCATCCGCCGGGTGCGGACCAGCACCTCGACCACCGCGCCGCCGCTGAGCGCCACGGCGGTGTGCAGGGACTGGTAGAGGTTGAACTTGGGCGCGGCCACGAAGTCCTTGAACTCCCCGGGCAGCGGCGTCCAGCAGGTGTGCAGCTCGCCGAGCACGGCGTAGCAGTCGGCGTTCTCCTCGACCACCACCAGCAGCCGCCCGAAGTCGGCCGGCCGCGGCCCCTGCGGCCGGCCGTCCGGCCCGGGCACGGCGGCCCGCCGGAGCAGCACCCGGTGCAGCGAGACGCAGTGCCGGGGCCGGACGGTCACCTCGGCGGCCACCCCGCCCTCGGCCAGCTGGCGGGCCAGCTGCCGGGCGAAGGGCTCCAGCAGGGTGTCCGGCTCGGCCTCGTGACCGGTCATCAGGGCGCGGGTGCGGGCGTGCTCCTCGGGGTGCAGGGTGGCGAAGACGATGTCCTCCAGCTCCGCCTTGAGCACCTGGATGCCGAGCCGCTCGGCCAGCGGGATCAGCACGTCCCGGGTGACCTTGGCGATCCGCACCTGGCTGGCCGGCTTCATGTGCCGGATGGTGCGCATGTTGTGCAGCCGGTCGGCGAGCTTGATCACCATCACCCGGACGTCGTCCCCGGTGGCGACCAGCATCTTGCGGAAGGTCTCGGCCTCGGCGGCGGCCCCGAAGTCGACCTTCTCCAGCTTCGTCACCCCGTCGACCAGGTAGGCGACTTCCGGCCCGAACCCGGCGCCCACCTGGTCCAGCGTCAACTCGGTGTCCTCGACGGTGTCGTGGAGCAGCGAGGCGACCAGGGTGGTCGTCCCGGCGCCGAGTTGGGCCAGGATCATGGTGACGGCCAGCGGGTGGGTGATGTACGGCTCGCCGCTCTTGCGCTTCTGGCCGCGGTGGCTGGCCTCGGCGAGCCGGTAGGCCCGGGCGAGCAGGCCGAGGTCGGCCTGCGGATGGTGCCGGCGGTGGACCCGGACGAGCGGTTCCAGGGCGTCCGGCACGGGCGGCCGGCCGGTGGCGAGCAGGGCGGCCCGCCCGGCCCGGCCGAGGGCGGCCAGGCCGAGCTCCCCGAGGGGCCGCCTGGCCCCTCCCTGCCGTACGGTCGTCGGCTGCCCCAGGGGCTGCCCGGCTTCGATGGTCATCGGCACCTCCGGCAACGGTCGCCGGGCGCCGCCCCGTCCGAGGGGGTGATCTCGACACCCCTCCCCATGGGGTGATCGACCCGGTGGTCCATGCTACCGAGCAGAGCACGTTCCGCGACGCCCTGATTCCCGTCCGCGACCGGTATCACCCGATCGGGGGGATTCATCACCGAACGAATTGGGCAAACCGGGCTGCCGGCCCCCGGGCCTGTCGCCCCGCGGACGCGGGTTCGAGGACGAGCCCCACCGGAGACGGGCCCTAACGCACCGACTCCCACCAGCGCCCGTCCAGCCGGCCCTCGGCCACGATCACCGCCGGCCCGGCCATCTCCACCCGGCCGTCCGGGTGCTCGGTGATGACCAGCCGGCCGCCCAGCACGTCCACGGTGTACGAGACCGCCTCGCCGGTGACCGCCGGGTCGGCGCCGTCCCGGCGGATGGCCGCCACCGCCACCGCGCAGGCGCCGGTGCCGCAGGAGCGGGTCTCGCCCGAGCCGCGCTCGTGCACCCGCATCGCGACGTGCCGCGGCCCGCGGTCCACCACGAACTCGACGTTGACGCCCTCCGGGTAGGCGTCCGCCGGGCTGGTGAGCGGCGCGGTGTACAGGTCCCCGGCGTGGTCCAGGCTCTCCACGAAGGCCACCGCGTGCGGGTTGCCCATGTTGACGTTCAGGGCCGGCCAGCGCCGCTCGCCGACCGCGACCTCGATGCCGTCCGGCCCGGGCAGCCGGGCCCGGCCCATGTCGATGGTGACGTCGCCGGGCGTGCCGTCCGCGGCGGCCCCGGCGACCTTCGCGGTGAGCACCCCGGAGCGGGTGGCGACGGCCAGTTCGCCCGGCTCGGCCAGTCCGGCCTCGACCAGGAAGCGGGCGAAGACCCGCAGGCCGTTGCCGCACATCTCGGCGATGCTGCCGTCCGAGTTGCGGTAGTCCATGAACCACTCGGCCCGGTCGGCCATCGCCGCGGCGGCCGGGTCGGCGGCGGCGCGCACCACGCGCAGCAGCCCGTCCCCGCCGATGCCGGCCCGCCGGTCGCACAGCGCGGCGACGGTCTCGGGACCGATCTCCAGCGCGCCGTCCGGGTCCGGGACGATGACGAAGTCGTTCTGGGTGCCGTGGCCCTTGAAGAAGGGGATGCCGACCTGCTGGGGGGAGGATGCGCTCACCCCTCCGATGGTACTGAGCCGCCGGGAGGCGCTCAGCGCAGGTAGGCGACCCGCCAGACCGCGAGCGCGCAGGCGGCCAGCGCGATCAGGGTGTAGACCGCGATCGCCTTCCAGCCGGCCCGCTGCCCGGAGCCCCGGCGCGGCAGCCCCGGCCACGTGTAGCCGGCGTGCCGGGCGGCCATCGCGCCCCAGCCCATCGAGGCGGCGGTGAACAGCAGCCCGAGCATCCCGACCATGGTGGCGCGCGCCCCGGCCGAGCCGAAGGCGAGCGGGAAGGCGAACATCAGCGAGCCGAGGGTGCCCAGCAGGGCGATCGGCAGCGTCTGCCACCAGCGCAGCCGGCGCAGCGGGCGGATCTCCCGTTCGTGCACCGCGCCGCCGGGCGGGGTGCGGGTGTCCAGGGCGGGCACCGCAGCCGCGTAGGAGGTCGGCGCCTCCAGGCCGGTCAGCACGGGCAGGTCGCCCATCGTCGACTCGTCGAACTCCTCGGCCGGTACGGTGACGCTCCCGCCCTGGCCGGATTCGGGGCCGGTACCCGTCGACACACGGCCTCCCCTGACAGTTCGACACGAGCGGACTCGCGGCCGGGCACGGCCGGCCCGTTCGGTCGACCCCTACGGCATCGATGATGGCATGTCCAGAGGGGCGTTCCGGGCCTGACCGGGGTCGACGGGTGATCCGTGGCCATCACGTGATCGGCCCGTGACCGCCGGTTCGTCCTGCACGGTCGCCTGCGCGCGCAGGTGCACCGCCGGATTGGCCGGAAACCCTTCCTACGCGGCCGGAACTCCCTGACGGTCGATCAGTTCCAGGGAGTGTTCCAGCAGCTCGACGGGGTCGGTGCCGGCCGGCCGGGAGAGCCAGTGGATCCGGTCGTCGCGGCGGAACCAGGACTCCTGGCGGCGGGCGAAGCGCTTGGTGGCCCGGACGGTCTCGGCCCGGGCCTCGTCCTCGGTGCACCCGCCGGCGAAGTGGTCGAGCACCTGCTGGTAGCCGAGCGCCCGGGAGGCGGTCCTGCCCTCCCGCAGTCCGACCTTCTCCAGCTCCCGCACCTCGTCCAGCAGTCCGGCCTCCCACATCCGGTCGACCCGCAGCGCGATCCGCTCGTCCAGCTCGGGGCGCGGCACGGCGACGCCGATCTGCACCGCCTCGTAGACGGCGGTGTTGCTCGGCAGGTTGGCGGTGAACGGCTGCCCGGTGATCTCGATGACCTCCAGGGCGCGGACGATCCGCCGCCCGTTGCCGGTGAGGATCGCCTCGGCGGCCGCCGGGTCCAGCTCGGCCAGCCGCCGGTGCAGCGCGTACGGGCCGGCGTGCTCCAGCTCGGCCTCCAGCCGGGCCCGCACCGCCGCGTCGGTGCCCGGGAACTCCATCTCGTCGATCGCCGCCCGGACGTACAGCCCGGATCCGCCGACCAGGACGGGCGTGCGGCCGGCGGCGAGCAGCCGGTCGATCTCGGCCCGGGCCAGCCGCTGGTACTCGGCGACGCTGGCGGCCTCGGTGACGTCCCAGACGTCCATCAGGTGGTGCGGCACCCCCCCGCGCTCCTCCATCGTGAGCTTGGCGGTGCCGATGTCCATGCCCCGGTACAGCTGCATCGAGTCGGTGTTGATCACCTCGCCGTCGAGACTGCGGGCGATGGCGACGGCCAGGTCGGACTTGCCGGCGGCGGTCGCGCCGACGATCGAGATGACGCACGGGGTACGGGAGCTGCTCACCGCTCCAGTCTCGCAAAACGGCCGGGCGCCCGCGGACCGGGCTGCCACCCGCCCGCGACTGCGCGAGGATATGACTGTTTCCCGGACACTTTCCGGCCGTTTCCCCGGTTGGGCCGGTTTGCGAACGCTTTGCCGAGCCCGGTCGTTGTGCGGGGAACAGCGGATGAAGGAGATCGCCATGGGTCTGATGGACAACCTCAAGGGCAAGGCCGAGGAGCTCAAGGACAAGGCCAGCGAGTTCGCCGGCAAGCACAGCGACCAGATCGAGAAGGCCGTGGACAAGGCCGGCGGCGCGATCGACAAGGCGACCAAGGGCAAGTACAGCGACAAGATCGAGCACGGCGCCGGCAAGGCCAAGGGCGCGGTCGGCGACTTCGCCCACAAGCCGAAGCCCGGCGACGAGGAGCAGCCCCCGCAGGCCCCGCGGTCCTGAACCGCAGGCCTGCCCCGCCGACTTGCTAGGACCAGGACGCCACGAAGTACCCGACCCCGTACGGCGCGTCCTGGTAGCCCAGCCGCCCGGTGAGGCCGGCGCCCTGCGCGGCGCCGGCCAGCACCTGCCAGGGCGCCCGGCCGTCGGCCTTGAGCTCGGCGGCCAGGCCCGGGTCCAGTGCGGCCAGGGCGGGCAGGTCGGCCGTGCCCAGGGCGGCGGCCAGCGCGGTGTCGAAGCCCTCGGCCCGCTCGTCCAGGTAGCCCGGCGCCTTCACCGAGCGGCAGGCGCTGCCGTCGCCGAGCACCAGCAGGGCGACCCGGTCGGCGAGCCCGGCCAGGCCCTGGCCGAGGCCGAGCATCCGGTCGGCGGGGGCGTCGGCGGGCACCGCGCAGGCGTGCGTGGGCAGGCCCACCCCGGCGCGCTCCAGCAGCCAGGCGCCGACGGTCAGCGAGGGGGCCAGCTCCGGCCCCTCGACCCGGTCGCCGGGCAGCTTGGCGACCAGCGGCACCCCGTAGCGGTGGAAGGAGCCGGCCCCGCCCTCGGTCCACACCTCGGCCGCCGGCCCGGTGCCGACCACCACGACCAGCTGCGGTCCGGCCGCGACCAGCACCGCGAGCGCCTCGTCGCAGGCCGCGCGCAGGCCGTCCAGCTCGGGCGCGGCCCCGGCGGCGACCTCGGGGACGAGCAGCGGCGGACAGGGGCACACGGCGGCGGCTACCAGCATGCGGATCACTCTAGCCAACGACGACGGCGGCCCGGCGGGAGTGGATCCTCCCGTCAGGCCGCCGTACCGGGCACGGTGTCAGTCGCCGCAGCAGGCCCCGCCCGCCGGCGCGGCCAGGGGCAGCTCCGCCGGGGCGCCGATCTTCGGCAGGCCGAGCAGCACGCCGGCCGGCTTGGCGGCGGGCGCGGCCTGGCGCTTCTCCCAGGCGTCGCCGGCCCGGGTGCGGCGCACCGCGAGCGCGGGGCCCTCGGCGAGCAGGTGGTGCGGGGCGGCGTAGGTGATCTCGACGGTCACCGTGTCGCCGGGGCGCACCGGCTCCTCCGGCTTCGTGAAGTGCACCAGCCGGTTGTCGGGGGCGCGGCCGGAGAGCCGCCGGGTCTGGTCGTCCTTCTTGCCCTCGCCCTCGGCGACCAGGATCTCCAGGGTCCGCCCGACCTGCTTCTTGTTCTCCTCCCAGGAGATCTCCTCCTGGAGGGCGATCAGCCGGTCGTAGCGGGCCTGCACGACCTCCTTCGGCACCTGGTCCGCCATCTCCGCGGCGGGGGTGCCGGGGCGCTTGGAGTACTGGAAGGTGAAGGCGTTGGTGAAGCGGGCCTCGCGGACGACGTGCATCGTCTCCTCGAAGTCCTCCTCGGTCTCGCCGGGGAAGCCCACGATGATGTCGGTGGAGATCGCCGCGTCGGGCATCGCCTCGCGGACCTTCCGGATGATCCCGAGGAAACGCTCCTGCCGGTAGGAGCGGCGCATCGCCTTGAGGACGCGGTCCGAGCCGGACTGCAGCGGCATGTGCAGCTGGTGCATCACGTTCGGGGTCTCGGCCATCGCGGCGATCACGTCGTCGGTGAAGTCGCGCGGGTGCGGCGAGGTGAAGCGGATCCGCTCCAGGCCCTCGATCTGGCCGGCGGCGCGCAGCAGCTTGGAGAAGGCCTCGCGGTCGCCCAGGTCGGAGCCGTAGGCGTTGACGTTCTGGCCGAGCAGGGTCACCTCGATGACGCCCTCGCCCACCAGCGCCTCGATCTCGGCGAGGACGTCGCCGGGGCGGCGGTCCTCCTCCTTGCCGCGCAGCGCGGGGACGATGCAGAAGGTGCAGGTGTTGTTGCAGCCGACCGAGATGGCGACCCAGGCGGCGTACGCGGATTCGCGGCGGGTCGGCAGGGTGGAGGGGAAGGTCTCCAGCGACTCCAGGATCTCGACCTGGGCCTTGCGCTCGACCGCGGCCCGCTCCAGCAGCGCCGGCAGGTGGCCGATGTTGTGGGTGCCGAAGACCACGTCGACCCAGGGGGCGCGCTTGACGATGGTCTCGCGGTCCTTCTGGGCCAGGCAGCCGCCGACGGCGATCTGCATGCCCTTGTGGCGGGTCTTGACCGGCGCGAGCTGGCCGAGGTTGCCGTACAGCTTGTTGTCGGCGTTCTCGCGCACCGCGCAGGTGTTGAACACCACCAGGTCCGGGTCGCCCTCGGGCCCGGCCTTGACGTACCCCGCGTCCTCCAGCAGGCCGGACAGCCGCTCGGAGTCGTGGACGTTCATCTGACAGCCGTGCGTGACGACCTTGTAGCTCTTCAATCCGCTCTCACCGCTCACCAGACCAGGGTACGGGCAGCGGCGAAGGGCTTTTCCCGGAGCTTCCACCACCCGTTCCCCTCCCGTTCGGCCGGAGCGCCTGGCAGTATCCCTGCATGACCCCCACCACTCCGTACCGTCCCGGCGCCGCCGTCCGTGCCGCGGCCCGCAGCCCGTTGTGGCGGACGGTGCTGGTGCTGGTGCTGCTGGTGGCCGGGTTCGGCGGCTGGTGGCTGTCGGCGGGCCGCTCGCCCGGGTACCCGCGCGGCGAGGTCCGCTTCGCCACCGGGGTGCAGCGCGGCGTCTACGACCGGTACGGGCAGCTGCTCCAGGGCCACGTCTCGCGGGCGATGCCGGGGGTGCGGCTGGCCCTGGACAACTCCGAGGGCTCGGTCGACAACATCGGCCGGGTGATCGACGGCCGGGACACCTTCGCGATCGCCACCGCCGACGCGGTCGCCGACTACCACGAGCCCGGCAAGGAGAAGCTGCGGGCGATCGCCCGGCTGTACGACGACTACCTGCAGCTGGTCGTCCCGGCCTCCTCCCCGGTGCGGCGCACCGCCGACCTCAAGGGCCTGAAGGTCGGCGTCGGGCTGCCGCAGTCCGGGGTGAACCTGGTGACCAGGCGGCTGCTGACCGCCGCCGGGCTGGACCCGGACCATGACATCGTCCCGGTGTCGAAGGGCGTCGGCGAGGCCGCCGACGACCTGCGCGCGGGCACCCTGGACGCCTTCTTCTGGTCCGGCGGCCTGCCCACCAGCGCGCTCACCGACCTCTCCGAGCACGTCCGGATCCGGATCGTGCCGCTGAGCGACCTCGCCGAGGCCCTGCACAAGGCCGAGGGCGGCGGCACCGACGCCTACCGGGCGGCCACCATGCCCAAGGGCACCTACCCGAACGCCGAACCGAAGGACGCGGTCGCCACGGTGGCCGTGCCCAACCTGCTGATCACCCGGGACGACGTGGACCCGGGCCTGGTCGAGGGCATGACCCGCGCGGTGATCGACAGCCGGGACCAGATCGGCGCCCAGGTGCACGCGGCCCAGCTGGTCGACCTGCGCACCGCCGTCTACACCGACCCGCTCCCGCTGCACACCGGCGCGGCGCGCTACTACCGCTCGGTGAAGCCGTAGACCCCGCCCCGGCGGCTACTTCTCCGGCTTCTCCGGCCGGGGCACCGCCAGCGTCACCGCGAGCCCGGTCGGCTTGACCGGCGCGAAGCCGAGCGTGCCGCCGCCGGCCGCCAGCAGGGTGCGGGCGATGGACAGCCCGAGCCCCGAACCGTCCACGTTCTGGTGCCGCGGGCTGCGCCAGAACCGGTCCCCGGCCCGGGACAGCTCGTCCTCGGTGAGGCCGGGCCCGGCGTCGGTGACGGTCACCGCGACCTCGTCCCGGCGCACCGCGACCCGCAGCCGCACCTCGCTGCCGGGCGGGCCGAACTTGAGCGCGTTGTCGACCACGGCGTCCAGGGCCGAGCCGAAGCCGATCGGGTCGGCCATCCCGATCGCCAGCGCCGGGCCGTCCCAGCGCAGCGTGATCCCGCGCTGCTCGGCCGCCGGCCGCCAGGCGTCGACCCGGGCCAGGGTGAGCTCGGCGAGGTCGGTGCGCTCCGGTTCGGGGCGGGCGTGCTCGGCGGTGGCCAGCCCGAGCAGGTCGTCCAGCACCCGGGCCAGCCGGACGCCCTCCTCCCGTACGCCGCTGAGCTCCTCCTCGTGGCCCTCGGGCAGTTCCAGGCCGAGCAGCTCGACCCGCAGCAGCAGGGCCGACAGCGGGTTGCGCAGCTGGTGCGAGGCGTCCGCGACGAAGGCCTTCTGCTGGTCCATGGCGAGCACCACGTGGTCCGCCATCTCGTTGAACGAGCGGGCCAGCCGCTGGAGTTCGGGCGGTCCGCCGCCGGGGGCGACCCGGGCGGCCATCCGGCCGGTGGCGATGTCGTGGGTGGCCCGGTCCAGGGTGCGCACCGGGCGCAGCACCCACTCGGTGAGCCGGACGGCGAGCAGCACGGCGACGATCATCGCGGCGGCCTCACCCGCGACGATCACCAGCCACTTGTGCAGCACCCGGGTGCGCAGCGCCTCGGTCGGGGACTCGCTCAGCACCACCGCGACCACGTCGCCGTCGCGCACCACCGGGGCGGCGACGATGATCGTCCGGTCCGGCGTCCACGGCCAGACCTGCGGCGGGTTGTGGCTGCGCCGCCCGTCCAGCGCCTCCTGGAAGGCCTGGGCGCCCCAGCCCTCGCCGGGCACCCGCCAGTCGCCCGGGGCGGCGGCGATCGCCACCCCGTCGCGCTGGAAGATGCCCAGGCGGACGCCGTACAGGTCGTGGTAGCGGCGGACCTCGGAGAGGATCGCGCGCTGCCGGCTGAGGTCGCCCGGGGCGGGTTCCGGTTCGCCCTTGCGGGCGGAGTCGGCGGCGCCGGAGGTGGGCAGGTCCTGGGCGAGGCGGGCGGCGTCGTCGAGCCGGTCGACGACGACCTTGGTCTGCTCGGCCGCCGCGACCGCCGCCGCGAGCGGCAGCCCCAGGGCGGCCAGGACGCAGAGCATGAGGGCGATCAGGATGCCGAGCAGGCGGGTGCGCACGTGCGGTCAGTGCTCCGCGGGAGCGGGAGCGGGGGCGGACGGGGCGGCGGCCGACGGGGCGGGGGCGGCGGGCGCCGGACAGTCGGGGATCAGCCGGTAGCCGACCCCGCGCACGGCCTCGACCAGGCCGGGCAGCGCCAGCTTGTTGCGCAGCGAGCCGATGTGCACCTCCAGAGTGCGCCCGTTGCCCTCCCAGCCGCTGCGCCAGACCTCGCTGAAGATCTGCTCGCGCCGGTAGACCACGCCCGGGCTCTGGGCGAGCAGCGCGAGCAGGTCGAACTCCTTGCGGGTGAGCGGCACGTCGCGGCCGTCCACGCTGACCCGGCGGCGCTCCCGGTCGATCCGGATGCCGCGGGACTCCAGCGGGCCGCGCTGCTGCGGCACGGTGTCGGGCGCGGGCACCGGCACCGCGGCGGGGGCGGCGCCGCGGCGGGCCACGGCGTGGATGCGGGCGAGCAGCTCGCCCATGTCGTACGGCTTGGTGACGTAGTCGTCGGCGCCCAGGTTGAGGCCGTGGATCCGGGAGCGGACGTCGGCGCGGGCGGTGACCATGATCACCGGGACGCCGCTGCCGGCCCTGATCCGGCTGCACACCTCGAAGCCGTCGCGGTCGGGCAGCCCGAGGTCGAGCAGCACCACGCGGTACGGCTCGTTGCCGTCCGGCACCAGGGCGTCCAGCGCCTCGTGCCCGCTGCGGGCGTGCCGGACCTGGAAGCCGTGCCGGCCCAGCACCGCGACCAGCGCGGCGGCCACGCGTTCGTCGTCCTCGACGAGCAGAAGTCGCATCCTGTTCTCCTCCTTCCCCCACCTGATCACCAGTGATCACCGGGCCGATCGGTCAGGTCCCGGTCCTGCGCAGTATGAGCCAGTGAACGGCCCGACGCCAGGTTCGACCGCGCACCGGGCCCGTGGGGGACGGGGAGCACCGGAGCGGATTCCCGCTGTGACATGCCCCGTCGGCGCCCGCGCGAACAGCGCGTGGGCGACGCGTGGCCGTTTCGTGATCCTCAAGTTCCGCTCAGATCGGCTGACGGCGAACGGTCACGGCTCCTAAGGTCGGCCCACCGGGGGCTGCGGCTCCGCCGGCCGCGGCCCCCGGATTCGCACCACCACTGCCTCCCAAGGGAGTTGAGACTTCTCGGGCAGGCGTTATTCGACGACAGAGGGAGCAGGCGCGATGACCGAGAGCCCGGTCGAGGACTCAACCACCGCAGCCGCCCCCCTGGTCGTGCTGAGCAAGGTCAACAAGCACTACGGCGCGCTGCACGTGCTGCAGGACATCGACCTCAGGATCGCCCAGGGCGAGGTGGTCGTACTGATCGGCCCGTCCGGTTCGGGCAAGTCGACGCTCTGCCGGACGATCAACCGGCTGGAGACGATCGACTCCGGCACGATCACCATCGACGGCCGGCCGCTGCCCGACGAGGGCAAGGAGCTGGCCCGGCTGCGCGCCGAGGTCGGCATGGTGTTCCAGAGCTTCAACCTGTTCGCGCACAAGACCGTGCTGGAGAACGTGGTCATCGGCCAGGTGAAGGTGCGCAAGGTGCCCCGCCCGCAGGCCGAGAAGACCGCCCGGGAGCTGCTGGAGCGGGTCGGCGTCGGCGCGCAGGCGGACAAGTTCCCGGCCCAGCTCTCCGGCGGCCAGCAGCAGCGCGTGGCGATCGCCCGGGCGCTGGCGATGAAGCCCAAGGTGATGCTCTTCGACGAGCCCACCTCGGCGCTGGACCCGGAGATGGTCAACGAGGTGCTGGAGGTCATGCGCCAACTGGCCGCGGACGGCATGACGATGGTCGTGGTCACCCACGAGATGGGCTTCGCGCGCTCCGCCGCCAACCGGGTGCTGTTCATGGCCGACGGGAAGATCGTCGAGCAGAACACCCCGGACGCCTTCTTCACCGCACCGCGCTCCGACCGCGCCAAGGACTTCCTCTCGAAGATCCTCCACCACTGACGCTTCGAGACCGGCGGGGCCGCCCCCGGCTTCGTCACCGGTGCCGGCCGGTCCCGCCGTGCAACGCCTTCCAGACGCCAGAGCCCGGTTGACACCGCGGCCCACCCCCAGGAGAACCCTCATGAGGACGTCCCGCACCCTCGCCGTCGCGCTCTGTGCCGTCGCGCTCACCGCCACCGCCGCCTGCGGCAAGGACGGCACCCCCGGCACCACCGCCGCGAGCAGCGGCGGCAGCGCCGCCCCGGCGCTGCCGACCTACACGGTCAAGACCGACGTCAAGGTCGACTCCGCGGTCCTCGCCGAGGCCAGGAAGCGCGGCCAGCTGATCATCGGCGCCAAGGCCGACCAGCCGAACCTCGGCTGGGAGGACGTCGCCAGCGGCGACCGCAGCGGCTTCGACATCGAGATCGCCAAGATGATCGCCGCCGACCTCGGCTTCACCCCGCAGCAGATCAAGTGGCAGACCCTGGTCTCCTCGCAGCGCGAGCCGGCCATCGCCAAGGGCCAGATCGACTTCTACGTCGGCACCTACAGCATCAACGACGAGCGCAAGAAGAGCGTCTCCTTCGCCGGCCCGTACTACATCGCCGGCCAGGACCTGCTGGTGAAGGCCGACAACACCACGATCACCGGCGCGGAGAGCACCGGCGGCAAGAACGTCTGCACCGCCACCGGCTCGACCTCGATCAAGAACATCCAGCAGTACAACCCGAAGGTCACGCAGTTCGACACCTACTCGGCCTGCGTCGAGAAGCTGATGTCCGGCGAGGTCGACGCGGTCACCACCGACGACGCGATCCTCAAGGGCTACGCCTCCAAGTACGCCCCCAAGCTCAAGGTGGTCGGCAAGCCGTTCACCAAGGAGAACTACGGCGTCGGCCTCAACAAGGACGACAAGGCGCTGCGCGACGCCATCAGCGACGCCCTCAAGGCCCACGAGGACAACGGCGACTGGAAGAAGGCCTACGACGCGACCCTGGGCGCCTCCGGCTCCGCCGCGCCGGACGTCCCGGCCCTCGAGCGCTACTGATCCACCCGCCGTACGTCGACTTCCCGACCATGAACTGAGAGGAGGGCCGCCGGATGGGGTTCCTGTTCGAGGACGACAACTTCGCGTTGTTCCGCGACGGCTTCCTACAGACGATCGAGGTGAGCGCGCTCAGCGCTCTGCTCGCCCTGCTGCTGGGCACCCTGCTGGCGGCCTTCCGGGTCTCCCCGGTGCCGGTCCTGCGCGCCTTCGGCACCGCCTGGGTCACGCTCTTCCGCAACACCCCGCTGACCCTGCTGTTCTTCGCCGTCACCTTCGGCCTGCCGCCGCTGGGCGTGCACTTCAGCCACCTGGTGTTCGCGGTGCTGGCGCTCGGCGGGTACACCGCCTCGTTCGTCTGCGAGGTGATCCGCTCCGGCATCAACACCGTGCCGCTCGGCCAGGCGGAGGCCGCCCGCAGCCTGGGCATGTCCTTCGGCCAGACCCTCACCCTGGTCGTCCTGCCGCAGGCCGCCCGCACCGTCCTGGGCCCGATGAGCAGCGTGTTCATCGCCCTGCCCAGGAACTCGGCGATCGCCGGCGCGTTCAGCGTCTCCGAGCTGTACAGCGCCCAGCAGACCTTCTCCGAGCGCGGCTTCTCGATCTTCGCCATCTTCTTCTGGGTGGCCTGCGCCTACCTGCTGATCAGCGCGACGATCGCCACGTTCTTCCGCTTCCTGGAATCCCGACTGGCGGTGGCCCGATGAGTGTTCTGAACCGCCAGGCTTCGGCCAGCGTCCTCTACGACGCCCCCGGCCCGAAGGCCCGCACCCGGTACCGCGCGTTCGGCGTCCTCTCGGTGCTCGGCATCGCCGGTCTCCTCTGGTACGTCTTCACCGCGCTGAACGACAACGGCCAGTTCGACCCCGACCTGTGGGACCCGTTCCAGTACAACTTCGTCCAGCAGATGATCCTGGACGGCCTGCTGGCCACCCTGAAGGCCTTCGGGCTGGCGGCGGTCTTCTCGCTCGCCCTGGGCGCCCTGCTGGCGGCCGGTCAGCTCTCCGACCACAAGCCGGTCCGCTGGTTCTGCACGGCCTTCACCCAGTTCTTCCGGGCGATGCCGCTGCTGATCCTGATCGTCGGGCTCTACTACGCCTTCTTCGCCAAGGAGTCGATGTGGGCGCTGGTGCTCGGCCTCACCCTCTACAACGGGGCGGTCCAGGCCGAGATCATCCGCAGCGGCGTCAACGCCGTCCCGCGCGGCCAGGGCGAGGCGGCGTACGGGCTCGGCATGCGCAAGACCCAGGTGATGACGTCGATCCTGGTGCCGCAGGCCGTCCGTTCGATGCTGCCCTCGATGATCGGCCAGCTGGTCGTCACCCTCAAGGACACCTCGCTCGGTCTGATCATCACCTACCAGGAGCTGCTGTTCATCGGCAAGAAGATCGCCAGCCAGCCGATGAACGCCGCGGGCTTCCCCTACATCCCCGTGGTGCTGGTGATCGGACCGATCTACATCGCGATGTGCCTCCTGTTGACCGCGCTCGCACGCTGGATCGAAGCACGCGGCCGTCGCGGCGCGAACCGGCGCACTTCGACTTCTGCTTGACGGACACGCAGGCGAACTGTTGCATTGCTCTTCGTGACACCTCCCGGGAGCATCCACGCGGCATATGCGGCAGCGGTAACTGACGCCGGCCGATCGGCCGGTTCGTGCCCGGAGGTTCCCTCATGGACCCGGTGATCGTGGTCGGGGCCGGACCGGTCGGTCTGGCCCTGGCCCTCGCCCTGGCCCGGCACGAGGTCCCCACCATCGTCCTGGACGAGGGCTCCGGCCTCTGCCCGGAAGGCCCGCGCAGCCTCGTCCTCGGCGCCGACACCGCCGCCTTCCTGACCCGGATCGGCTACCCGCGGGCCGTCTCGGACTCCGCGCTGTGGGACTCCTTCGCCGTCTGGCGCCGCCGCCAGGAGGTGCTGCGGATCGACCTCACCGACTCGCCCACCTACCACCTGCCCCAGCACCGCCTCCAGCGCGGGCTGCGCGACGCCCTGACCGGCACCCCGCTGATCAGGCTGGTCCCGCTCAACCGGGTCGTCGAACTCGAACAGGACCGGGACGGCGTCAGCCTCCGCACCACGGGCACCCAGGACGGCTCCGCCACCTGGTGGCGCGGCAGCCACCTGGTCGGCTGCGACGGCGCCAGATCCACCGTCCGCAAGCTCCTGAAGATCCGCTTCCCCGGCCGCCCGGCGGTCGACCGCAACGCCATCGCCACCGTCCGGGTCGACCTGCCCTTCGACGGCGCCCGGCTGCACCGCGAGCCCCCGTGGCGGGGCGACCGCGAGGCCTCCGCCCGTCCGCTGCCGGACGGCGTCTGGCGGCTCGACTGGCGGCTGCCCCCCGGCCGCCCCGCCGCCACCGAGACCGTCGACCCGCACGCCACCTGGCCCGGCATCGTCACCGGCGACACCCTGCTCACCCGGGTCACCTCCACCCTCACCGGCTGGTGCGGCGAACTGCCCCGCTTCGAACTGCTGGCCGCCGCCGACCACACCGCCCAGCAGCGGCTCGCCGCCCGCTTCCGCAGCGGCCGCTGCTTCCTGGCCGGCGACGCCGCCCACCTGCACGGCGCACTCGGCATGCAGAACCTCGCGGACGGGCTGCGCGACGCCGACAACCTCGCCTGGCGGCTCGCCCTCGCCTGGCACCTCCACTCCGGCGGCCCGCAGCCCGGCGGCTCCCTGCTGGACGGCTACGAGGCCGAGCGGCGCGGGGCGGTCGGCGCCCGGCTGCGCGCGGTCGACCAGTCCATGCCGCTGCTGCGCCCGCTGCGCGGCTGGCAGCAGACCCGGCGCTCGCTGCTGGTCGGCGGCTTCCGCAAGCACGCCCCGCTGCTCGCCGACGGCCAGCTCGGCACCGGCCGGTTCGGCGGCGCGCCCGCCTACCCGGCGGCGCCCTCCGGCGTCCCGGCCCGGGTCCCGGTGCAGCGCGGCGCGCGCGGCACCACCTCGCTCAGCGAGCTGCTGCCCGCCACCGCCCCCGGCGTACTCGTCCCGGACCTGCCGGTGCTCGCCGACGACGGCACCCCCGACCACCTGCACGCCCGGCTCGGCACCACCTTCCTGCTGCTGCTGGTCGCCCCCGGCACCGCCGTCTGGTCCTCCGAGCACTGGCTCGGCGCCGGCCTGATGCCCCGCCTCGCCGAGGTCGCCGCCGCGCTGCCCGTCCCCGCCGAGGTGCTGGTCACCGAGGACTACCCGGGCGCCGGGCCGCACACCGTCCTGCTGATCCGCCCGGACGGCCACCTGGTCGGCACCACCCAGGGGGCCGTCGCCGAGGACCTGCTCGCCCTCGCCGACCGCGCCCGCGGCGGCCCGGCCACGCTCGGCCCGGCGCCCGACCCGGCCGAGCAGCCCTCGCCCCAGCAGGTGGACTCCCCGAGCTGAGGCCTCCGGGCCGCGGCGGGCCACGGTCTCAGCCGGCCACCGCCGTGGCCCGGCTCTCGCGGACCACCGTCACCCGGATCTGGCCCGGGTACGTCAGCTCGGTGGAGACCTGGCGGGCGACCTCACGGGCGATCAGCTCCGCACCGAGATCATCCACCGCGTCCGGACGGACCATCACCCGCACCTCGCGGCCCGCCTGCATCGCGAACACCTCGGCCACGCCCTCGTGCGAACGCGCGATCTCCTCCAGCCGCGCCAGCCGCCGGACGTACAGCTCCAGCGACTCCTTGCGCGCACCCGGCCGGCCGCCCGAGCAACCGTCCGCGGCCTGGGTCAGCACGGCCGTCACGGTGCGCGGATCGACCTCGTTGTGGTGGGCGGCGATCGCGTGCACCACCTCGGCGGACTCCCCGTACCGCCGGGCGAGCTCCGCGCCGACCGCGGCGTGGCTGCCCTCCGACTCGTGGGTGAGCGCCTTGCCGATGTCGTGCAGCAGCGCCGCGCGCCGCACCGGCTCCGGGTCCACCCCGAGCTCGGCGGCCATCATCCCGGCCAGGTGCGCGGACTCCAGCAGGTGCCCGAGCACGTTCTGCCCGTACGACGCCCGGTAGCGCAACGAGCCCAGGGTGCGGACGAGTTCGGGG
The DNA here is from genome assembly GCF_042268845.1 of Kitasatospora sp. NPDC056273. Lineage (NCBI taxonomy): Bacteria > Bacillati > Actinomycetota > Actinomycetes > Kitasatosporales > Streptomycetaceae > Kitasatospora > Kitasatospora sp. NPDC056273. The sequence continues at coordinate 16,893 of NZ_JBHJSJ010000065.1, forward strand.
TGCACCCCGTCGACCCGGGCCTCCAGCAGGGCGTCCTCGCCGGCCCGGACGCAGCTCTGCCCGACCTCCTCGCGGCTGCGCTCGTACAGGCTCTCGATCCGGGTCGGGTGGATCCGGCCGTCCTCGACCAGCTGCTCCAGGGTGAGCCGGGCGGTCTCCCGGCGGACCGGGTCGAAGCAGGACAGCTGCACCGACTCGGGGGTGTCGTCGACGATCAGGTTCACGCCGGTGACCGCCTCGAAGGCGCGGATGTTGCGGCCCTCGCGGCCGATGATCCGGCCCTTCATGTCCTCGTTCGGCAGCCGCAGGACGGTGACGGCGCTCTCCGCGGTCTGCTCCGTCGCCAGCCGCTGGACCGCCCCGGCGACGATGTCCCGGGCCCGGCGCTCGCCCTCCTCCCGGGCCTCGCGCTCGATCTCCCGGACGGTGACCGCGGCCTCCCGCCGGGCCGAGTCCTCGGCCTCCCGCAGGAGTTCGGCGCGGGCCTGCTCGGCGGAGAGCCCGGCGGCCCGCTCCAACGCCGCCGCCCGCCGGGCGACCAGCGCCTCGGCCTCGCCCCGGGACTGCTCCACCTCGGCGGAGCGCTCGGCCAGTTCGTCCTCCCGGCGGCGCAGCCTGCGCAGCTCCTCGGCCATGTCCTCCTCGCGGCGGGCCAGTTCGGTCCGCTGCCGGGCGGACTGCTCCTCGGCCCACCGGCGGGCCTGCTCGGCCTCGGCCAGCGCACCGCGCCGGGCCGCCCGGAGCCGCCTGATCGCCAGCCCGGCGGCGGCCACGACCACCAGCAGCAGGAGTGCGGCCGATCCGGCGACCGGCACCAGTGAGCCGCCCGGGCCGGTGCCCGCCGAGATCCCCATTCCCGCCCACTCCCCCGTCGCCGCGCGCGCCGCCGTCCGGAGGCGCCCCGGGCACTGAAGGCGAGGCTAGGTGGGGGTCACGGGAGGGTCAAGAGTTGACCTGGTCCACTCCAAGACACCTACAGAACTGCCACTACTCCCGACCCGACGGTTCACTCCACTCCTCTTCCAGCGCGCTGCGCACCACCCGGAACGCCAGTCCTTCGGAGTAGCCGCGCCGGGCCAGCATCCCGACCAGCCGCCGGGTGCGCACCTGGGTGTCCAGCCCCCGGGTGGACCGCAGCTTGCGCTCGACCAGCGCCCTGGCCGCGTCCGTCTCGTCGTCGTGGTCGAGCTGGGCGACGGCCTGCTCGACCAGGTCCGCGGCGACGCCCTTGGTGCGCAGCTCCTGGGCCAGCGCCCGCCGGGACAGGCCCCGGACGGCGTGCCGGGACTCCACCCAGGCCGCGGCGAAGGCCGCGTCGTCGATCAGCCCGACCTCTTCGAGCCGGGTGAGCACCGCGTCGGCGGCCTCCTCCGGGATCTCCCGCTTGCGCAGGGCGTCGGCGAGCTGCTTGCGGGTCTTGGCGGCGCCGGTCAGCAGCCGCAGGCAGATGTCCCGGGCGCGGGTCTCCGGGTCGGCCGACTCCTCGGCCTGCTTCCGGGAGGTACGGCCGGAGCCCTCCTCCCCGGGCAGCCCGGTGCCGGAGCGGCCCCGGCGCCCGTCGCGACGGGAGGCCGAGGCGGCCACACCCCCGTGACCGGCCGCCTCGCCGCCGCCGCGGCCGCTCTCCACGGCCGTCGGTGTCGAAGCGGGCCCGGCCGCTTCGGTTTGCTCGGCCTCCAGGGCCGAGCGCCGCCGCCGGCGGCCGGTGGGCAGCTCGGAGGCGGAGACCAGGCCGAGCGCCTCGACCGGGGTTTCCGCCGGCTCCGGCCCGGGCGCCGCGCCGCGCACCGCCCGGGTCGGAGCCAGGTCGAACTCCGGCTCGGCGCCGGATGCCCACTGCGCGGTGGACGGACGGCCGCGCCGGGAGCGCGAGGCCCGGGGCTTCGCGGCCACCGGCTCGGGCTCCTCCGCGACGGCTGCGAACCAGTCCGGCGGCCCGTGCTCGTCCTCCTCCGCGACCGCGGCGAACCAGTCCGGCGGCCCGTAGTCGTCGTCCTCCGGGCCCGCCGGGCCGCCGCCCACCGTGTCGTACTGCGTCAACGGCTCAGGCCTTGGCCGCCGCCGTCTTCTTCGCCGCGGCCGTCTTGGTGGCGGTCGCGGTGATCGGCTTGGCCGCGCCGTCGGCGGCGGCCTCGGCACTCTCCTCGGCCGGCTCCTCCACCTTCGGGCCGATGCCGAGCTTGCCCTTGATCTTCCGCTCGATCTCGTCGGCGAGCTGCGGGTTGTCCCTCAGGAAGTTGCGGGCGTTCTCCTTGCCCTGGCCGAGCTGGTCGCCCTCGTACGTGTACCAGGCGCCCGACTTGCGGATGAAGCCGTGCTCCACGCCCATGTCGATCAGGCCGCCCTCGCGGCTGATGCCCACGCCGTAGAGGATGTCGAACTCGGCCTGCTTGAACGGCGCGGCGACCTTGTTCTTGACCACCTTGACGCGGGTGCGGTTGCCGACCGCCTCGGTGCCGTCCTTCAGGGTCTCGATCCGGCGGATGTCGAGGCGGACCGAGGCGTAGAACTTCAGCGCCCGGCCACCGGTCGTGGTCTCCGGCGAACCGAACATCACGCCGATCTTCTCGCGCAGCTGGTTGATGAAGATCGCGGTGGTGTTCGACTGGTTCAGCGCACCGGCGATCTTGCGCAGCGCCTGGCTCATCAGCCGGGCCTGCAGACCGACGTGCGAGTCGCCCATCTCGCCCTCGATCTCGGCGCGCGGCACGAGCGCCGCGACCGAGTCGATGATCACCAGGTCGATCGCGCCGGAGCGGATCAGCATGTCGGTGATCTCCAGCGCCTGCTCACCGGTGTCCGGCTGGCTGACCAGCAGGGCGTCGGTGTCCACGCCGAGCTTCTTGGCGTACTCCGGGTCGAGCGCGTGCTCCGCGTCGACGAACGCGACCGTGCCGCCGGCCTTCTGGGCGTTGGCGGCCAGGTGCAGGGTCAGGGTGGTCTTGCCGGAGGACTCGGGGCCGTAGATCTCGACCACGCGGCCACGCGGGATGCCGCCGACCCCGAGGGCGACGTCCAGGGCGGTGGACCCGGTGGAGATCACCTCGACCGGCTCGTTGGCCTTCTCGCCGAGGCGCATCACCGAGCCCTTGCCGAACTGCCGCTCGATCTGGGCGAGCGCGGTCTCAAGGGCCTTCTCGCGATCCGTACCTGCCATGGCTTTTTCCCTCGGGTTCTGTGCTGTGCGCTTCATCGTCCTCGACGCTAGCGCGTCCCACTGACAAACGGGCCCGGCCGGGCTCCGCCTGTGGAAAACTCCACGCCGGAGAGTACAAAGAACATCTGTTCGATTCAAGCGTCGCACGTCCGGGCCCCGCCGCCCCCGGAAACACCCCGGGGGCGGCGCCCCGGGTCACTCCCCGCGCCTCGCCCCGTCCCCGCCGACCATCCGGCGCAGCCGCCGGGCCGCCTCCCGGCGCAGCTCCCGCCGGGCCCGCCGCTGCTCGCCCCGGTCGATCCGCGGGTCGGTGGCCACCTCGTACCGCCGTACGTACGTCCCCACGAAGCCCTGGAGCGTCGCCGCCGCCGGGATCGCGATCACCGCGCCGACCGCGCCGAGCAGCGCCGCGCCCGCGATCACCGAGCCGAAGGCCACCGCCGGGTGCACGTCCACCGTCCGCGCGGTGATCCTCGGCTGCAGCAGGTAATTCTCGATCTGCTGGTACACCACCACGAAGACCAGCACCCAGAGCGCGTCCACGGGCTTCACCGTCAGCGCCACCAGCACCGGCAGCGTCCCGGCCAGGTAGGTCCCGAGGGTCGGCACGAACTGCGACATGACGCCGACCCAGACCGCCAGCGCCGCCGCGTACGGCAGGCCGAGCAGTTCGAACATCACCCAGTGCCCGGCGGCCGACACCACCGCGAGCAGCGCCCGGGAGTACAGGTAGCCGCCGGTCTTGGCGAGCGCGATCTCCCAGGCCCGCAGCACCTCGGCCTGCTTGGCGGGCGGCAGCATCGAACAGACCGTCCGGCGCACCCGCGGGCCCTCGGCGGTGAAGTAGAAGGTGAACAGCCCGACCGTGAAGGCCTTGAAGAGCCCGCCGATCACGGTGGACGAGACGCCCCAGGCGTTGTCGGCGGCCTGCTGGACGTAGGTCTCGATGGTGCCGGAATCCTTGAGCAATCGATTCTGCAGCTCGCCCAGCGAGAGGTCCTGGTGGAAGGTCCGGTTGATCCAGTCGATCAGGTTGTCGACCAGGTGCGGCAGGTCCCCCGCGAGCTTCGCCACCTGGTCGACCAGCAGGGTGCCGAGCGCGGCGAGGAAGCCCACCACCGCGATCCCGACCGCCACGAACACCAGGAAGGTCCCGACCCCCCGGCGCACCCCCCGCGCGGCCATCCGGTCCACGGCCGGCTCCAGCGCCAGCGACAGGAAGAACGACACCAGCAGCATCACGAACAGGTCGATCAACTGCCGGAACGCCCAGTCCGCGAGCTGGAAGGCCCCCACCAGCACCAGGAACAGCACCATCGCCCGCGGCAGCCAACGCGGCATCCCGCCGCCCCACAGACCCCCACCCGCCGGAGCGCCCTCGGCGTCCCGGTCCGAATTCTTCTGTTCCGCGCTATTTGTCACCCGAACAGTCTGTCCCATGCCCCCGGGGGGCCGGCAGTCAGCGCAGCACCCCGGAGACGCCCTGGGTGTCGCAGACCACCCGCCAGACGTCCTTGGCCTCCCAGCCCGCCTCCAGCGCCTGCCGCACCGTCCGCCCGCCCAGCTCGCTCATCACATGGTCGGTCGCGAACGACTCCGCGTACCCCTCCCCGAAGTGCGCGTACATCCGTCGCCAGAACTCCGTCAGCCTCATGCCCCAAGTATCCCGGACCGGGCCCGCCACTCCCCGGCCGTCAGCGCGTACTCGACCTCGCCGTGCTCGCTGCCCGGGATCATCTCCGGGTAGTCCTCGTGGAACGTGCGGACGTACGACAGCCCGCTCTTCTCCATCACCCGCCGCGAGCCCGCGTTCACCGCCATGGTGTACGCCACCACCCGCTCCACCCCCAGCTCCGCGAACCCGAGCCGGACCAGCGCCCGCGCCCCCTCCGTCGCATAGCCGCGCCCCCACGCGGCCTGCCGCAAGCGGTACCCGAGCTCGACCTCCCCGCGCTCCCCCTCCCGCGTCGGCCGGAACTCGAACCACCCCAGGAACGCCCCGCCCGCCCGCTCCTCGGCCGCCCACCAGCCGAGGTCGCCGTAGCGCCGGTAGTGCTCCAGGTAGCGCGGCAGCAGCTCCCCCTCGACCCACTCCCGCGGACTCGGCTTCCCCCCGGTGAGGAAGCGCATCACCGCAGGGTCCCCGTCCAGCTCCACGAGCCGGTCCGCGTCCGCCGTCGTGAAGCGCCGCAGCACCAGCCGCTCGGTCGTCAGGAACACGGCCGCACCCGAATCACCCATGCCCCGATCCTCACCCCCGTCCCACCGCCCCGTCACCTGCTTTTCCCCGCCCCACCACCCGACGGGCGCGCGGGGCGCGGCCCGCGCCCCCGTCACCGGGGCAGCACCAGCAGCCCCGCCCCGAAGTACTGCCGTTCCCCGCAGCCCAGGAGCCCCGGGGGACACCCCGGCGCCGCCGCCCCGGCCAGCAGCGCGGCCAACCCGTCCGCCCCCAGCTCCGGGTGCAGGGCCGCCGCCACCGCCACCGCCCCGGTCACGTGCGCGGCCGCCATCGAGGTCCCCGCCAGCGCCGCGTACCGCCCGTCCGGCCAGTCGGAGACGACCGCCCCCTGCGGCCCGCCGTCCGGGTCGCCGCCGGGCGCGGCCAGCGATACCCGTCCGCGCCCGTAGTTGGAGTAGGCCGCCGGGTGCCCGTCCCGGTTCACCGCCGTGACGGTGACCACCCCGGGCAGCTCACCGGGCAGCCGTACGCACTCCGTGCCCAGGTGACGCAGGGGCGCCGGCCCCGAGACCCGGTCGTTGGGGCTCCGCTCGTCGGTCCGCGAGGCGCCGAGGTCCTGCCCGTCGTTGCCCGCCGAGGCGACCACCACCGCCCCCGCCCGCCGGGCGTACCCGGCGGCCCGCCCGACGGCCGCGATCAGCGCGGCCTGGTCCGCGTCCCCGGGGCAGTTGTACTTCCACGGGTCGGCGAAGTAGCTGTTGTTGACCGCCTTGGCCCCGTGGTCGGCGGCCCAGAGCATGCCGCAGACGATGTTCTCCGCGTAGTACTGCCCGAGCGGCCCGAGCAGCCGGACGGCGGCGATCCGCACCCCGGGCGCCACCCCGGTGACGCCGTGGCCGTCCCGGGTGGCGCCGACGATCCCGGCGACGTGCGTGCCGTGGCCGCTCTCGACCACCCCGGGGTCGGGCCGCCAGGCGCCGGTGCGGGCGTCGGGCCGGCCGTCCGCGCAGGAGGCGGAGGCCTTCGGGTCGACGGCGGCCCGCAGGTCCGGGTGGGTGTCGTCGACCCCGGAGTCCAGCACCGCGACCAGCACCCCGCGCAGCGCGTCGGCGCTCGGTGCGGCACCGCCGGAGACCGCCGAGGCGTCCGCCGCCCCGCGGGCGGCACCGCCGAGCATGGCGAGGTTCCAGGCGCCCGCCTCCCCCGGATCGGGCACCGTGACGGTCTCCCCGTCCATCCGGTCACCGACCGCCCGGCCACCGGTCCCGGCACCCGCCGTGAAGTCCCCCGCCCCCGTCACCGCCCGCGGCGGCGCGACCACCGGCGCGGTCCTGGTCGCCCCGACCGCGGCGATCCCGGGCCGGCCCCGCACCCGGTCGGCGAACGGGCCGGTCGCGTACACCAGCACGGCCCCGATCTGCGGGTACTCCTGGACCACCTGCCCGCCCGCCGCCCGGCTCTCCGCCCCGGCCCGGGCGGCGCCGGCGGCGTCCTCGCCCTCGGCCAGCACCAGGTAGCTGAGGTACGCCCGCCCCGCCCCGGACACGGACGGGACGGCGCCGCCCACCACGAGCGCCATCAGCAGCATCGCAAGCAGCGCCCGGGCGGGCCCGCGGACCCGACGGCGTCGGGCGGGCCCGCCCGACGGGTGCGCCTGCGCCATCGCACGGTCTCCGCTCGTCGGTCCGGTGGGTCACGGGTGGATCACCCATCCGATTCCTCACCATATGAGCGGATTGTGGTTTCTGCTCCCCGGCTTGCACCCCTCCTCCGAACCTCCCGCCCGCCCCCGCTTGTCGGTCCCACCCGGCACCATGGGGGCATGGCGCCCCAGCACCCGACCCCGCCCGCCGACGACCCCCTGGCCGGCTTCGCCCCGGCCACCCGGGCCTGGTTCACCGGTGCCTTCTCCGCCCCCACCGCCGCGCAGGCCGAGGCCTGGCAGGCCATCCAGCGGGGGACGGACGTCCTGGTGGTCGCCCCCACCGGCTCCGGCAAGACGCTGGCCGCCTTCCTCTCCGCCCTCGACCGGCTCAGCAGCACCCCTCCCCCCGCCGAGCCGAGGCACCGCTGCCGGGTCCTGTACGTCTCACCGCTCAAGGCCCTCGCGGTGGACGTCGAACGGAACCTGCGCGCCCCCCTGGCCGGCCTGCGCCAGGCCGCCGTCCGACTCGGCCTGCCCGAGCCCGAGGTCCAGGTCGCCATCCGCTCCGGCGACACCCCGGCCGCCGACCGCCGCCGCTTCGCGACCCATCCGCCGGACATCCTGATCACCACCCCCGAGTCGCTGTTCCTGCTGCTCACCTCCGCCTCCCGGGAGGCCCTGCGCGGCGTGGACACGGTGATCCTGGACGAGGTGCACGCGGTCGCCGACACCAAGCGCGGCGCGCACCTCGCGCTCAGCCTGGAACGGCTGGACGAACTGCTGGACCGCCCGGCCCGCCGGATCGGCCTGTCCGCGACGGTCCGCCCGGTCGAGGAGGTGGCCCGCTTCCTGAGCCCGCGGCGCGGCGCCGCCGTGGTCCAGCCCGCCACTGCCAAGGAGTTCGACCTCTCGGTGGTCGTCCCCGTCCCCGACCTGGACGACCTGCCCGCCGCCCCGGCCACCGGCGGCGCCGCCGGCACCGACCCGCAGCGGCAGGCCTCGATCTGGCCGCACGTCGAGGAGCGGATCGTCGACCTGGTCGAGGCGCACCGCTCGACCATCGTCTTCGCCAACTCCCGCCGGCTGGCCGAGCGGCTGTGCAACCGGCTGAACGAGATCGCCTACGAGCGCGCCACCGGCGCCGCCGTCCCCGAGGCGCACGCCCCGGCCGAGCTGATGGGCGGATCGGGCGCGGCCAAGGGCGCGCCCCCGGTCATCGCCCGGGCCCACCACGGCTCCGTCTCCAAGGAGCAACGGTCGCTCGTCGAGGAGGAGTTGAAGGCCGGCCGGCTGCCCGCCGTGGTCGCCACCTCCAGCCTGGAGCTGGGCATCGACATGGGCGCCGTCGAACTGGTCGTCCAGGTCGAGTCCCCGCCCTCGGTCGCCTCCGGCCTGCAGCGGGTCGGCCGGGCCGGCCACCAGGTCGGCGCCGTCTCCACCGGCGTCTTCTTCCCCAAGTACCGGGGGGACCTCGTCCAGTCCGCCGTGGTCACCGAGCGGATGCGGGCCGGCCGGATCGAGGCGCTGCGCATTCCGCGCAACCCGCTGGACGTGCTCGCCCAGCAGCTGGTCGCGATGACGGCCCTGGACACCTGGCCGGTGGACGACCTGCTCGCCGTGGTCCGCCGCGCCGCGCCCTTCGCGACCCTCCCGCAGTCCGCCTTCGACGCCGTGCTCGACATGCTGGCCGGCCGCTACCCCTCGGACGCCTTCGCCGAGCTGCGCCCCCGCCTGGTGTGGGACCGGGTGGCCGGCACCGTGACCGGCCGCCCCGGCGCCCAGCGGCTGGCCGTCACCTCCGGCGGCACCATCCCCGACCGCGGCCTGTTCGGCGTCTTCATCGCGGGCTCGGACCCCGAGAAGAAGGGTGGTGGTGGGCGACGGGTGGGCGAGCTCGACGAGGAGATGGTCTACGAGTCCCGCGTCGGCGACGTGTTCACCCTCGGCACCACCTCCTGGCGGATCGAGGAGATCACCCACGACAAGGTGCTGGTCACCCCCGCCCCCGGCGTCCCCGGCCGGCTCCCGTTCTGGAAGGGCGACACGCTCGGCCGCCCGCTCGAACTCGGCCGCGCCCTCGGCGCCTTCACCCGCGAACTGGGCGCCCTGCCACCCGAGGCCGCCACCGAGCGCCTCAAGCGGGCCGGCCTGGACGACTGGGCGGCGGCCAACCTGCTGGACTACCTGGCCGAGCAGCGCGCCGCCTGCGGCCACCTCCCCGACGACCGCACCATCGTGGTCGAACGCTTCCGGGACGAGCTCGGCGACTGGCGGATCGTCGTCCACTCCCCCTTCGGCGCCCAGGTGCACGCCCCCTGGGCGCTCGCCCTCGGCGCCCGCCTGCGCGAGAGGCACGGCCTGGACCCGCAGGTCATGCACGCCGACGACGGCATCGTGCTGCGCCTGCCCGACGCCGACCTGCTGAGCCTCGACTTCGACTTCGGCAGCCCCTCGGCGCAGTCGGACCAGGACGAGGCCCCGGTCGGCGCCGACGCCACCCTGTTCGACCCAAGCGAGATCGAGCAGCTGGTCACCGACCAGGTCGGCGGCTCCGCCCTGTTCGCCTCCCGCTTCCGGGAGTGCGCCGGCCGCGCCCTGCTGCTCCCCCGCCGCAGCCCCGGCCGCCGCACCCCGCTCTGGCAGCAGCGCCAGCGCGCCGCCCAACTGCTCGAAGTCGCCTCCGAGTACGGCTCGTTCCCGATCGTCCTGGAGGCCGTCCGGGAGTGCCTGCAGGACGTCTTCGACGTCCCCGGCCTGGTCGAGCTGATGGGCGATCTGGAGTCCCGCGCCGTCCGCCTGGTCGAGGTCACCACCCCCGAGCCCTCGCCCTTCGCCCGCTCGCTGCTGTTCGGCTACGTCGCCCAGTTCCTCTACGAGGGCGACTCCCCGCTCGCCGAGCGCCGCGCCGCCGCCCTCTCGCTCGACTCCCGGCTGCTGTCCGAACTCCTCGGCCAGGCCGAGCTGAGCGAGCTGCTCGACCCGCGGGTGCTCGCCGAACTGGAGGCCGAGCTCCAACGCCTCACCCCCGAGCGCCGGCTCAGGGACACCGAGGGCGTCGCCGACGCCCTGCGCCTGCTCGGCCCGCTCTCCGAGGCCGAGTTGACCGTCCGCGGCGCCGAGCCGCTCTGGGCCCTGGAGCTGGAGGCCGCCCGCCGGGTGATCCAGGTCCGGATCGCCGGCGAGCGCCGCTGGGCCGCGATCGAGGACGCCGGACGGCTGCGCGACGCACTGGGCACCCCGCTGCCGGTCGGCGTCCCGGAGGCCTTCACCGAGCCGGTCAAGGACCCGCTGGGCGATCTGATCGCCCGCCACGCCCGCACCCACGGCCCGTTCACCGCCGCCGAGGCCGCCGCCCGCTACGGCCTCGGCACCGCCGTGGTCACCGGCACCCTGCACCGCCTGACCGCCGCCGGCCGCCTGGTCCAGGGCCACTTCAGGCCCGCCGGGAGCCAGACCGACCCCGAGTGGCACACCGCCCCCGAGTGGTGCGACGCCGAGGTGCTGCGCCGGCTGCGCCGCCGCTCGCTCGCCGCCCTGCGCCACGAGGTCGAGCCGGTCCCGCCGCGCGCCCTGGCCGCCTTCCTGCCGCAGTGGCAGCACCTGGCCGGCCACCGGCTGCGCGGCCCGGACGGCCTGCTGCGGGTGGTCGAGCAGCTCCAGGGCACCGCCCTGCCCGCCTCCGCGCTGGAGAAGCTGATCCTCCCGGCCCGGCTCACCGACTACTCCCCCGGCCTGCTGGACGAGCTGATGGCGGCCGGCGAGATCGGCTGGTGCGGGGCCGGCGCCCTGCCCGGCAAGGACGGCTGGCTCAGCCTGCACCTCGCCGAGAACGCCCACCTGCTGCGCCCCGAGCCCGTCCCGCCCGCGCTCACCCCGGTGCACAGCGCGCTGCTGTCCGCGCTGGCCGGCGGCTACGGCCTGTTCTTCCGCCAACTCGTCCAGCAGCTCCCGGAGGAGACCGCCGAGCCGGAGGTCGTCGAGGCGCTCTGGGACCTGGTCTGGGCCGGTTTCGTCACCAACGACACCCTCGCCCCGCTGCGCGCCCTGCTCGGCTCCGGCCGGACGGCGGGCGCCACCGCCCACCGCGCGCCCCGGTCCACCCCGCGCGGCCGCTACGGCGGTGCCGGCCGCGCCCTCGGCCGGGTCGGCGGCGCCCTGCGCAGCGGCCCGCCGACGGTGGCCGGCCGCTGGTCGCTGCTGCCCGCCTTCGCCGCCGACCCGACGGTCCGGGCCACCGCCCAGGCACAGAACCTGCTGGACCGCCACGGACTGCTCACCCGGGGCGCGGTGGCGGCCGAACGGGTGCCCGGCGGCTTCGCCGGGGTCTACCGGGTGCTCGCCGCGATGGAGGAGCGCGGCCGGGCCCGCCGGGGCTACTTCGTCGAGGGCCTGGGCGGCGCCCAGTTCGCCATGGAGGGCGCGGCCGACCGGCTGCGCTCGGTGAACGGCCGGTTGGAGCGGGCCCGGGCGGCCGAGTGGCCGGCCGCCCCGGCGGGCGAGCCGCCGCAGACGCTGGTGCTGGCCGCCGCCGATCCGGCCAACGCCTACGGCGCGGCCCTGCCCTGGCCCGACCCGCCGGCGGCCCCCGACGGCAAGGAGCCCACCGCCCACCGCCCGGGCCGCAAGGCGGGCGCCCTGGTGGTCCTGGTGGACGGCGATCCGGCGCTGTACGTCGAGCGAGGCGGCAAGTCCCTGCTGGCCTGGCCGGAGGACGAGGCCACCCGGGCGCTGGCGGCCGGGGCGCTCGCGGCCGCCGTCCGGGAGGGCGCGCTCGGCAGCGTCACGGTCGAACGGGCCAACGGCGAGCCCGCCCTGGGCTCGGCCCTGGGCCGCGCCCTGGAGGAGGCGGGCTTCCACGCCACCCCGCGCGGCCTGCGCCTGCGCCCCTGAACCACGGCGGCACCCGTAGGACGCCGGAGGCCGCGGGGTCGTCGACCCCGCGGCCTCCGGCCACGTCCATCACCCGATCGGCGGTGGCTGTACCTCCACCGGCCCTACCGGCTCCGCACGCGGGCGCCGGGCCGGTCCGGTCGCGTTCCAGTCGGCGTGGACCGGAATGAGACCGAGTCCCCAGCCGCCGGCCACGAGCAGCCCCAGCGCCGCACCGTCGGTCAGCTGTCCCCGGACCACCAGGAGCCACCAGGCGAGCCCGGCCGCCGAGGCCGCCAGCACCCACCGCACCGGACGCCGTACCCGGAGGAACAGCCGCGCCCGGGCCCGTATTCGGGCCATCGGGCGCGTCTGCGCGTCTGTTCGCACGACCGCCCTCCCTTCGCTCGCCCCGGGCAGGGGCGCCCGGGAGTCGAGGCCGGGATCAGGCGGCGACCACGTCCATCGCGGCGGCCTTGGGCGACATGTTCGCCCGGTCGGTGCCGGGGGCGGGCAGCGGAACCGGTTCGAGTACCGGCCTCAGCAGATCACCTTCGGAGAGGGTGGCCATCGCCGCAAGTTCAGCGAGCGACAGTTCGTCGCTGACCTCACGCATGACCTCGGACATCCGGACGTCGAGTGCGTCGCAGATGGCGGAGAGCAGCTCCGAGGAGGCCTCCTTCTGTCCCCGCTCGACCTCGGAGAGGTATCCGAGCGAAACCCTGGCTGCCGCCGACACCTCGCGGAGTGTGCGGCCCTGGCGCTGGCGCTGCCGACGCAGTACATCGCCCAGTAGGCGACGAAGCAGGATCATCGGTGCCTCCCTCCTCGGACTGCGGATCGAGATGTCACGACCCCACCGTACCGCCTTGCCCGCTTCGCGTGCGGGGACCCTGGTCGTGTTCACTCTGGGCTGCAAGGCCGTCCCCCTCCTTGTTCCGGTGTCGCACCCGGGTTCGCGGGCCCCTCGTGGTACCCGTAGCGACCCACCCGGCCACCGTCACGCAACTCGTTCGCCACCTGGTTTCTGCCCAACCAGGGTGTTGGATGTAACACGATCCTCCCGCTGTCCCATACCCGCGCGCCCGCCCGGCGATCCCGGTCGGTGGAGGCCCTCCCCACGGGCCCCGGTCGCGCGAAACCGGCCGGCCGTACGAACCGGCCTACCGCGCGAACCGACCGACCAGCAGCTCCAGCGCGGCGGTCACCGCTTCGTGACGGATTGTGGCACGACCGCCCGACAGCAGGGGAGAACTGACCAGAGTTCCCCCCGGGCCGGCGACGGCCAGGTGTACGGTGCCCACCGGCTGCCCGTCCTGCGGGTCCGGCCCGGCCACCCCGGTCGTCGCGAGCCCGTACGTGGCCCCCAGCAGTGCGCGCACGCCCTCGGCCATCTGTCGGGCCACCACCGGGTGGACCGGCCCGTACACGTCCAGCAGGCCCTCGTCCACCCCGAGCACCGAGGCCTTCAGCTCGGTCGCGTACGCGGTGACCGAGCCCCGGAAGGTCGCGGACGCCCCGGGGACGTCCACCAACGCGGCGGCCAGCAGCCCCCCGGTCAGCGACTCGGCGACGGCGAGCGTGCCGCCCTCGGCCCGCAGCGCGGCGTGCGCCCGCTCGGCCAGTGCGAAGTCCCGCGCCGCCGCGTCCGGCGCCACCGCGTCCCGCACCGGCACGCCCCGCGCCGCCGCGCCGTGCTCCGCCACGTCCCGCTCCGACACCCGGTTCCCCCGTCGCTCAGCGGCCGGCCCGCGCCGCGGTCCGTCCCTCGCGGCGCAGGCGCAGCGCCTGCCCGATGTAGTCCAGCGCGGTGCCGACGGTCAGCAGCACCGCCAGCCCCATCAGCACCGCCCGCCCGGTGGCCAGCCAGCCGGTCAGGTCCAGTACGTACATGCCGACCGCGGTGCCCTGGGTCAGCGTCTTGAGCTTGCCGCCGCGGCTGGCCGGGATGACCCCGTAGCGGATCACCCAGAACCGCATCAGGGTGATGCCGAGCTCGCGGGCCAGGATCACCGCGGTGACCCACCAGGGCAGGTCGCCGAGCAGCGAGAGGCCGATCAGCGCCGAGCCCATGATCGCCTTGTCGGCGATCGGGTCGGCGATCTTCCCGAAGTCGGTGACCAGGCCCTTGCGCCGGGCCAGTTCACCGTCGAACAGGTCGGTGATCATCGCGATCGCGAACGAGGCCCAGGCGACCGAGCGCCACTTGGGGTCGTGCCCGCCGCCGGCGAACAGCAGCGCCACGAAGACCGGCACCAGCAGCACCCGGACCATCGTGAGCACGTTGGCGATGTTCCAGATCCCCGGGGTCGACGGCGCCGCGGCCACCGGTCTGCCCGGGTGGGCCGCGGCCGGGGCGCCGGGCCCCTTGGTCATTCCCCGGCTCCCGAGGCCTCGGCCCCCGACGTCCGGGGCAGTCGCACCTGCTCCAGCGCCTCGGCGATCAGGTCGACGCCCTCGCTGGCGACCACCTTGGCCCGCCAGAACTGGCCGACCGCGGGGGCCTCGACGCCCTCCAGGGTGGTCAGGCCGTCGGTCTCCGGCGCCTGGTGGGCCGAGCGGCCCTCGACCACGCCGTCCTCGATCGACTCGATCAGCACCTCGACCTCGGTGCCGATCCGCTGCTCGGCCCGCTGGGCGGTCATCTCCTCGGCCAGCCGGCTCAGCCGGTCCACCCGGTCGGCGATCACGTCGTCGGCGAGCTTGCCGTCGTAGGTCGCGGCCTCGGTGCCGTCCTCGTCCGAGTAGCCGAAGACGCCGATCGCGTCCAGCCCGGCGTGGGTGACGAAGCGCTCCAGCTCGGCGAAGTCCTCCTCGGTCTCGCCGGGGAAGCCGACGATGAAGTTGGACCGGGCGCCGGCCTGCGGGGCCTTGCCGCGGATGGTGCCCAGCAGCTCCAGGAACTGGTCGGTGGAGCCGAAGCGGCGCATCCGGCGCAGCACGGCGGGCGCCGAGTGCTGGAAGGACAGGTCGAAGTAGGGCACCACGTCGGCGGTGCCGGTCATCGAGTCGACCAGGCCCGGGCGCATCTCGGCCGGCTGGAGGTAGGAGACCCGGACCCGCTCGACGCCCTCGATCGCGGAGATCTCGCCGAGCAGCGTCTCCAGCAGCCGGATGTCGCCGAGGTCCTTGCCGTACGAGGTGTTGTTCTCGCTCACCAGGACGATCTCGCGCACGCCCTGCCCGGCCAGCCACTGGGCCTCGTTGAGCACGTCGGAGGGGCGGCGGGAGATGAAGGAGCCGCGGAAGGCCGGGATGGCGCAGAAGGAGCAGCGCCGGTCGCAGCCGGAGGCGAGCTTGACGGAGGCGACCGGGCTGTCGTCCAGCCGCTTGCGCAGGGTGCGCGGGCCGGAGGCCGGGGCGAGGCCGTCGGGCAGGTCGGCGATGGGCTCGGCGGCGGCCTCGGTGCCGTGGCCGGGCAGGGCGACGGTCTCGGCGGCGCTCTGCCGCTCGGCGGGGCTGATCGGCAGCAGCTTGCGGCGGTCGCGCGGGAGGTGCGGGGCGTGGTGGCCGCCGGAGAGGATGGTCTGGAGGCGGTCGGAGATGTCCGCGTAGTCGTCGAAGCCGAGGACGCCGTCCGCCTCGGGGAGGGCGTCGGCGAGCTCCTTGCCGTACCGCTCGGCCATGCAGCCGACCGCGACGACGGCCTGGGTGCGGCCGTGCCCCTTGAGGTCGTTGGCCTCCAGCAGGGCGTCCACCGAGTCCTTCTTGGCGGCCTCGACGAAGCCGCAGGTGTTGACCACGGCGACATCCGCTTCGGAGGCGTCGTCGACCAGCGACCAGCCGTCGGCCTCCAGTCGCCCGGCGAGTTCCTCGGAGTCCACCTCGTTGCGGGCGCATCCGAGCGTGACAAGGGCGACAGTACGGCGTTCAGGCATAGGCCCAAGATTAACGCGCGGGCTCCGGTGCCGTTCGCCCCGGAGGCCGCGCGCCTCGGATCAGCTGATCATCAGTGGGCCGGACGGCCCCTGTGGTCAGCCCGCCTGCGGGTCTCCGGGGGTGTACGTGACGTGCACCACCTGGCCGTCCTTGCCCAGGAGGCCGAGGTCCTTCCCGTTGACGTACGCGTGCACGGCCCCGCCGTTGCCGAGCACCAGCTTGATCTGCTTGGGGTCGGTGAAGGTCTGGTCCTGGCCGTTGCCGATGTTGTTCTGGAACAGCGACTTGCCGTTGCCGTCCATCGCCGAGACCCAGCTGGTGCCCTCGGCGACCAGCTTCACGGTGACCTTGTCGGCCGGGACGGCGGCGATCGCGGCGGCGCTCGGCACGGGCGCCGGCGGCTGGACGGCGGGCGTGGCGGCGGGGGCCACCGAGCCGGTCCCGGAGCCGCTGGGCAGCGGCGCGCTGGCCGAGCCGGTGGTGCCGTGCCCGCCCTTGCCGCTGACCAGGTTGAAGCCGATCAGCGCGACCACGGCGACGATCGCGGCGACCATGGCGGCCGCCCAGTTCGGCCGGCCGCGCCGGGGCACCTTGATCGGGCCGCTGTCGATCAGCTGGGTCGCCGGGCGCCTGGCGGCGGGCGGGCCGCCGTGCGCGGCGTCGTACCGGGCGACCAGCGCCTCGCCGTCCAGGCCGACCGCGCGGGCGATCAGCCGGATGTTCCCTCGGGCGTAGAAGTCGCCGCCGCAGCGGGCGAAGTCGTCCTCCTCGATGGCATGGACGATCGGCACCCGCACCCGGGTGGCGGTACTCACCTGGTCCACCGTGAGCCCCGCGTCGATCCGGGCGGTGGACAGCACCCGGCCGATGCTCGGGGCATCGGCCGCCTGCACCACGTCGTCGGTCGGCTCGACGGACGGCATGGCGTTCTCGCGGTCGGAGGACTTGCCGATGGTCACGGGGCACGCCTTTCGAGCGGATGGCCACCTGCTGGGGAACAGTCTAGGGGCGCGGGCGGATCGTTTCTCAAGCGGAACGGGCCGAATGCGCGCGCCCGGTCCGACCGGGGTCCGGCACGGCGCTGACGAACCGTCAGCGGAGCCGTGCGGGGGGAGCCCGGCGGTCGCTTTCCGCCGTGTGACGCGGCGTACGGACGTTCGGTTCCCCACACGGCGCCTACCCTCCTCCGAACGAGTGACACCTCGGTCAGGACACGGCGCCGCCGGCCCCAGGGGCCGACCGTCAACCCCGAAGGGTGATCAGCACCCCGTCCAGCTCCTCCGGCTTCACCAGCACGTCGCGGGCCTTGGAGCCCTCGCTCGGGCCGACGATCCCGCGCGACTCCATCAGGTCCATCAGCCGGCCCGCCTTGGCGAAGCCGACCCGGAGCTTGCGCTGGAGCATCGAGGTCGAGCCGAACTGGGTGGAGACCACCAGCTCGGCCGCCTGGACCAGCAGATCCAGGTCGTCGCCGATCTCCTCGTCGATCTCCTTCTTCGGCCCGGCCCCGACCATCACGTCGTCCCGGTAGACGGCGCTCAGCTGGTCCTTGCAGTGCTCCACCACCCTGGCGATCTCCGCCTCGGTGACGAACGCGCCCTGCATCCGGATCGGCTTGCTCGCGCCCATCGGCAGGAAGAGCGCGTCGCCCTTGCCGATCAGCTTCTCCGCGCCGGGCTGGTCCAGGATGACCCGGGAGTCGGCCATCGCGGAGGTCGCGAAGGCCAGCCGGGACGGCACGTTGGCCTTGATCAGGCCGGTGACCACGTCCACCGAGGGCCGCTGGGTGGCGAGCACCAGGTGGATGCCGGCCGCGCGGGCCAGCTGGGTGATCCGGACCACCGAGTCCTCGACGTCGCGCGGGGCGACCATCATCAGGTCGGCCAGCTCGTCGACGATCACCAGCAGGTACGGGTACGGCCTCAGCTCGCGCTCGCTGCCCAGCGGCGGGGTGACCTTGCCGGCCTTCACGGCGGCGTTGAAGTCGTCCACGTGCCGGAAGCCGAACGCCGCGAGGTCGTCGTAGCGCATGTCCATCTCGCGCACCACCCACTGGAGGGCCTCGGCGGCCTTCTTGGGGTTGGTGATGATCGGCGTGATCAGGTGCGGGATGCCCTCGTACGCGGTCAGCTCGACCCGCTTGGGGTCGACCAGCACCATCCGCACCTCGTCGGGCGTGGCCCGGGCGAGGATCGAGGTGATCAGGCAGTTGATGCAGGAGGACTTTCCGGCGCCGGTCGCGCCGGCCACCAGGATGTGCGGCATCTTGGCGAGGTTGGCCATCACGGTGTGGCCCTCGACGTCCTTGCCCATGCCGACGACCATCGGGTGCGTGTCCTCGGCGGCCGTGCGCGAGCGCAGCAGGTCGCCGAGGTTGACCATCTCGCGGTCCCGGTTGGGGATCTCGATGCCGACCGCGGACTTGCCCGGGATCGGGCTGATGATCCGCACGTCCGGGCTGGCCACCGCGTACGCGATGTTCTTGGCGAGCGCGGTGATCCGCTCCACCTTGACGGCCGGGCCGAGCTCGACCTCGTAGCGGGTGACCGTCGGGCCCCGGGTGAAGCCGGTGACCTTGGCGTCCACCTTGAACTCGGCGAAGGTGCCGGTGAGCTGGGCGACCACCTCGTCGTTGAGGGCGCTGCGGGCCTTGGCCGGGCCGCCGCGCTCCAGCAGGTCGAGCGAGGGCAGCGCGTAGGTGACGCCCTCGCCGAGCTGGAGCTGCTCCATCCGCACCGGCGCCGCGCCGTGCTCCTCGGGCGCGCCCGGCCCGCCGCTGCGGGCGGCCGGGACGGCGGCCTCCTCCGGCGGGGCGGTGCGGTCCTGCACCTGGTGCATCATGTCCGCCACCGCGGAGGAGGCGGGCACGCCGTAGACCAGCGCGCCGTCCAGGTCGGCGGCCGCGCCGGCGGCGAGGTCGCGGGTGGCGTACGGGTCCAGCGGCTCCTTGTCGAGGGAGATCCGCTCGGCGTCCTCCGGCTCGTCGGTCTGCTTGCGCCGGCGGCGGCGCCGGCGGGCGGCCACCTCGTCCGAGGGGTCGTCACTGCCGGTGTCCACGGTGAACGGCAGCGCGTCGGGGTCGGCGTCCTCCGGCGGGTCGGTGGACAGCTCGCGCTCCGGCGTGCGCCCCCAGAGCTGCTCGTCCTCGGGCCCGGGCTCGACCACGCCGAGCCGTATGCCGACCCCGCGCACCCGGTCGCCGATCCGGTTGATCGGGGTGGCGGTGACCACCAGCAGGCCGAAGAAGGCCAGCAGCAGGAGCAGCGGCACGGCGAGCGCCGGTCCGGCGGCGGCCATCATCGGGGTGGAGACGGCCCAGCCGATGATCCCGCCGGCCGCCCGTATCCGGGAGGCGCCGCTGCCCATCATGGGCGCGCCGCAGCCGATGTGGACCAGGCCGAGGACGCCGACCAGCAGCGCGCTCAGCCCGATCATGATCCGGCCGTTGGCCTCCGGCAGCTCCGGGTGGCGCCAGAGCCGGATCGCCATCGCGGCCAGCAGGAACGGCACCAGCACGTCGAGCCGGCCGAACAGCCCGGACACCACGGCGGTGGCGCCCTCGCCCAGCCAGCCCTGCGGGCTGAACCAGGTGCCGGCCGCGGTCACCAGCGCGAGCCCGAACAGCAGCAGGCCCACGCCGTCCTTGCGGTGGGCCGGATGCAGGTTCTTGGCCCCGTCGCCGAAGCCCCGGAAGATCGCGCCGATCGGGCTGCCCAGGGCGTTGAGCGTGCCCATCAGCACCGACCTGGACGGCTTCGGCGGGGGCGGGGCCTGCTTGGCCGCGGCCTTCTTCGCGGGGGCCGCCTTCTTCGCCGCCGCCTTCTTCGCGGGCGGCTTGCCCGGGGCCTTCGCCGCGGCCTTCCTGGACGCTCCCGGACTCGTCTTACGTGCTGCGTTCCCGGGCGTGCGAGTGGCCATGGGTCAGCAGCCTACCGGGGCGGGCGACCAGTGCACATGTGCCCGAGCCCGGGCGCCCGGACGTGTCGCAGACACACCGTCACCCTGACCGGGATTCACCCGGTCGCAGCACACCGGACCACCCGGACGGGTGAACGCCGGCCGCGGGTCAGGAACTGCCCGGACGCATCGCGTCCAGGGCCCGGCGCAGCCCCGCGAGCTTGCGCTCCAGGTGCGCGGCGGTGGCGGCCACCCCGGCGTCCTCGCCCCCGTCCAGCTGCTTGCCGAGCGCCTCCGCCTGCTCCTCGACCGCCGCCAGCCGCGCGGACAGCTCGCCCAGCAGCGCCCCGCCGAGGGCCTGCTCGCCGCCGCCCTCCTCCAGTTGCAGGCGCAGCAGCGCCGCCTGCTCCTTCAGCTGGCAGTTCTTCGCGTACAGGTCGACGAAGACGGAGACCTTGGCGCGCAGCACCCACGGGTCGAAGGGCTTGGAGATGTAGTCCACCGCGCCGGCCGCGTAGCCGCGGAAGGTGTGGTGCGGACCGTGGTTGATCGCGGTCAGGAAGATGATCGGGATGTCCCGGGTGCGCTCCCGGCGCTTGATGTGGGCGGCCGTCTCGAAGCCGTCCATCCCCGGCATCTGCACGTCCAGCAGGATCACCGCGAAGTCGTCGGTGAGCAGCGCCTTGAGCGCCTCCTCACCGGAGGCCGCGCGCACCAGCGTCTGGTCCAGCGCCGAGAGGATCGCCTCCAGCGCCAGCAGGTTCTCCGGTCGGTCGTCGACCAGGAGGATCTTGGCCTTCTGCATCAGGGCTCGCCCTCCTGTCGCCTGCCTGCCGCCCGGTGCAGGCACCCGCGTACTGCCCACCGCTACCCCGGTCATGCTAGCCGCACCCCCTCGCCCGGCACATCGCCCCGTCGTGACCCGATCCGGGGCGGCGCGCAGTCAGTGCTCCGGCGCACGCTCACCAGCGTGTTGCCGTCCGGTCACTGTTCGCAACGATCGGTGACCCTACCGGGTTCCCGGGCCCGACCGCCAGCAAACCGGCCGACCGACCGGAGTGAACCCCGGGGCCCGGGCCGGGGTTCACGCCTCCCCCCGGGTCACGCCCGGTCGCCGCTCAACCACTCGTGCATGACCGACAGCAGGTGGTCGGTCTCCACCGGCTTGGTGATGTGGTCGGTGGCGCCCGCCTGCAGCGACTTCTCCCGGTCGCCCTTCATCGCCTTGGCGGTCAGCGCGATGATCGGCAGGCCGGCGAACTGGGGCATCCGGCGGATCGCCTCGGTGGTCGCGTAGCCGTCCATCTCCGGCATCATGATGTCCATCAGGACCAGCGCCACGCTCTCGTGCTGCTCCAGCATCTCGATGCCCTCGCGGCCGTTCTCCGCGTACAGGACGGTCAGGCCGTGCTGCTCCAGCACGCTGGTGAGGGCGAACACGTTGCGGACGTCGTCGTCCACGATCAGCACCTGCTGGCCGTCGAAGCGGCGGCCGCCGCCGGCCGGGCGGGGCGGTACGGGCTCCACCGTCCGCGGGCCGGCGGCGCTCTCCAGGGCGGCGCTGCGCCGGCGCTCCACCGCGCCGCGGCGGCGCTCCTCGGCCAGCTCGCGGACCTCCTGGGCCCAGTGGTCGGCCGGGTTCTCGCCGACCGGCACCGGAAGGCCCACCGGGGTCACCCCGACCGAGGCCCGCGGCGCCAGGCTGCCCGGAGCGCCCTGGCGCGGGTCGCCGACGGGCTCCGGGGCCTCGGTGCGCAGCGGCAGGTAGAGCGTGAAGGTCGAGCCCTTGCCCAGCTCGCTCTCGGCGTGGATCTCGCCGCCGAGCAGCCTGGCGATCTCCCGGCTGATGGACAGGCCGAGGCCGGTTCCGCCGTACTTGCGGCTGGTGGTGCCGTCGGCCTGCTTGAACGCCTCGAAGATCTCCCGCAGCTTGTTGTCGGGGATGCCGATGCCGGTGTCGGAGACCGAGAAGGCGATCAGCTCGTCGTCCGGGCCCTGGATCGAGCCGGACTCCAGCAGCCGCTCGCGCACGTGCTGCGGGACCTCCCGGCCGGCCTGGCGGATCGAGAAGTCGACGGCTCCGGCGTCGGTGAACTTCACCGCGTTGGAGATCAGGTTGCGCAGCACCTGCTGGAGCCGCTGCTCGTCGGTGTGCAGGGTGACCGGCAGGGCGGGCGAGACCCGGACGGCGAAGTCCAGGTTCTTGTCCAGCGCGACCGGCTGGAAGGTGGCCTCGACGTAGTCGACCAGCTGGACCAGGGCGATCCGGGCCGGGCGGACGTCCATCTTCCCGGCCTCGACCTTGGACAGGTCGAGGATGTCGTTGATCAGCTGGAGCAGGTCGGAGCCCGCGCCGTGGATGGTGTCGGCGAACTCGACCTGCTTGGGCGAGAGGTTGCCCTCGTTGTTGTCGGAGAGCAGCTTGGCCAGGATCAGCAGCGAGTTGAGCGGGGTGCGCAGCTCGTGCGACATGTTGGCGAGGAACTCGCTCTTGTACCGGGAGGCCAGGGCGAGCTGCTCGGCGCGCTCCTCCAGGACCTGCCGGGCCTCCTCGATCTCGCCGTTCTTGATCTCGATGTCGCGGTTCTGCTGGGCGAGTTGCTCGGCCTTCTCCTGCAACTCCTCGTTGGTGCGCTCCAGTTCCTCCTGGCGGGCCTCCAACTCGGCGGACCGCATCGAGAGTTCGGCGGTCAGCCGCTGGGACTCCAGCAGCAGGCCCTCGGTCTTGGTGTTGACGCTGATGGTGTTGACGGTGACGCCGATCAGGTCGGCGATCTGGTTCAGGAAGTCCAGCGCGACGGTGGTGAAGGAGCTGAAGGTGGCCAGCTCGATCACGCCCAGCAGCCGGCCCTCGAACAGCACCGGCAGCACCACGATGTGGGCCGGGGAGGCCTCGCCGAGGCCGGAGGCGATCTTCAGGTACCCGGGCGGCGCCTCCTTGAGGATGATCGCCCGCTTCTCCACCGCGGCCTGGCCGATCAGCGACTCGCCGGGCCGGAAGGTGGTCGGCATCGCCCGCCGCTGGTAGCCGTAGCTGCCGATCAGGCGCAGCACGGTGTCGTTCTCGTCGTCGTCCTCGGTGATCAGCTCAGCGGTGCGGCCGGCCGGCTGGGCGAGGAAGAAGGCGCCGTGCTGGGCCGAGACCACCGGGGTCAGCTCGGTCATGATCAGCGAGGCGACGGCCTCCAGGTCCCGGCGGCCCTGGAGCAGGCCGGAGATCCGGGCCAGGTTGGTCTTGAGCCAGTCCTGCTCCTGGTTGGTGCGGGTGGTCTCGCGCAGGTTGGCGATCATCTGGTTGATGTTGTCCTTGAGCTCGTCGAGCTCGCCCGCGGCGTCCACGTCGATCCGCAGGCTCAGGTCGCCCCTGGTGACCGCGGTGGCGACCTGGGCGATCGCGCGCACCTGCCGGGTCAGGTTGTTGGCCAGTTCGTTCACCGACTCGGTGAGGTCCTGCCAGGTGCCGTCCACGCCGGGTACCCGGGCCTGGCCGCCGAGCCGTCCGTCGGTGCCCACCTCGCGGGCGACCCGGGTGACCTCGTCGGCGAACGCGGAGAGCTGGTCGACCATGGTGTTGATGCTGGTCTTGAGCTGGAGGATCTCGCCGCGCGCGTCGACGTCGATCTTCTGCGAGAGGTCGCCGCGGGCCACCGCGGTGATCACCAGCGCGATGTTCCGCACCTGGCCGGTGAGGTTGTTGGCCATCAGGTTGACGTTGTCGGTCAGGTCCTTCCAGATGCCGGCCACGCCCGGCACGCTCGCCTGGCCGCCCAGGGTGCCGTCGGTGCCGACCTCGCGGGCCACCCGGGTGACCTCCACCGCGAAGGAGGACAGCTGGTCGACCATGGTGTTGAGGGTCGCGGCGAGCGCCGCCACCTCGCCCTGCGCGTCGATCGCGATCTTCTTGGAGAGGTCGCCGCGGGCCACCGCACCGGCGACCTCGGCGATGTTGCGCACCTGTCCGGTCAGGTTCGACGCCATGAAGTTGACGTTGTCGGTCAGGTCCTTCCAGATGCCCGACACCCCGCGCACCCGGGCCTGGCCGCCCAGGATGCCCTCGGTGCCCACCTCGCGGGCCACCCGGGTCACCTCGTCGGCGAACGCCGACAGCTGGTCGACCATGGTGTTGACGGTCGTCACCAGCTCCAGGATCTCGCCCCGGGCGTCGACGGTGATCTTCTTGGAGACGTCGCCGCGCGCCACCGCCGTGGTCACCTCGGCGATGTTCCGGACCTGGCTGGTCAGGTTGTTGGCCATCAGGTTGACGGAGTTGGTCAGGTCCTTCCAGATGCCGGCCACGCCGGGCACGCTGGCCTGGCCGCCGAGGATGCCCTCGGTGCCGACGTCCCGGGCGACCCGGGTGACCTCGTCCGCGAAGGCGCCCAGCTGGTCCACCATCGTGTTGATGGTGTTCTTCAGCTCCAGGATCTCCCCGCGCGCGTCCACCTGGATCTTCTGCGACAGGTCGCCCTTGGCGACCGCGGTCGTCACCTGGGCGATGTTGCGCACCTGATCGGTGAGGTTGTTCGCCATGAAGTTGACGTTGTCGGTCAGGTCCCGCCAGACCCCGGCCGCCCCGGGCACCTGGGCCTGCCCGCCGAGCCGCCCCTCGGTGCCCACCTGGCGGGCCACCCTGGTCACCTGCTCGGCGAAGCCGGAGAGCTGGTCGACCATCGTGTTGATGGTGTTCTTCAGCTCCAGCATCTCGCCGCGCGCGTCCACCTCGATCTTCTGCGAGAGGTCCCCGCGCGCCACCGCCGTGGTCACCTGGGCGATGTTGCGGACCTGGCCGGTCAGGTTGTCGGCCATGAAGTTCACCGAGTCGGTCAGGTCCCGCCAGACCCCGGCCACGCCCGGCACCTGGGCCTGACCGCCGAGCCGACCCTCCGTCCCCACGTCCCTGGCCACCCCGGTGACCTGCGCGGCGAACCCGTTCAGCTGGTCCACCATCGTGTTGACGGTGTTCTTCAGCTCCAGCATCTCGCCGGCCACCTCGACGGTGACCTTGCGGGACAGGTCGCCCTTGGCGACCGCCGTGGTCACCTGGGCGATGTTGCGGACCTGGGCGGTCAGCCGGCCCGCCATGGTGTTGACCGAGTCCGCCAGGTCCTTCCAGCTCCCGGACACGCTGCGGACCTTGGCCTGGCCGCCGAGCTTGCCCTCGGTGCCGACCTCGCGGGCCACCCGGGTCACCTCGTCGGTGAACTCGGAGAGCTGGTCCACCAGCCCGTTGACGGTCCGCCCGATCTTCAGGTACTCGCCGCGCAGCGGGTGGCTCACCCCGTTGCTGTGCAGCGAGCGCAGCTCCATCTTCTGGTCCAGGTCGCCCTCGGCGATCGAGGTGAGCACCCGGCCCACGTCGGCCATCGGGCGGGCCAGGTCGTCGATCAGCGCGTTGCAGTTGTCGACCGCCGCCATCCAGGCGCCCTCGCCCGCGCCGGTCTCCAGCCGCTCGTTCAGCCGGCCCTCGCGGCCCACCGCCCGGCGGACCCGCGCCAGCTCACCGGTCAGGTGCTGGTTGCGTTCGGCGACCTCGTTGAAGACCGCGGCGATCTCGGCCAACGGCCCGTCCCCGGGGACGGTCAGCCGGCGGCGGAAGTTTCCGTCCCGCATCGCGGTCAGCGCCGACAGCAGCTTGCGCAGCTCGGCGGGCTCCGCGCCACGGTTGTGACTCACCCGCCGACCGGCCGCGTTCCGCGGCGCGGCCCCGGGGCGCCCACCGCGCGGGGCGGGCGGCGTCGTTCCGGTTGCGTCCTTGGTGGCCGAACTCAACGGGCCCCTCCCACATCGTGAACTGTCCGGTGACCGACCCGTGCCGGTGCGGCACGCACCCGGGCACCGGCCCGGTCGGGCTGCGTACCGGCGGCCCGCGGCGCGCCGGCACCCCGACGACCGTACTGCTCCCACCGGCCGTCGCGGACCCCCCAGTCTGGCAGCACCGGCACCGGGTGAAGGGCCGGTTGCGCTCGGTTCGTACCGCACCGTCCGAAACAGGTGGGCAGAATCACCCTCTGGTGCCAGTTTCGACTCCCCGCCCCCACGGGGAACCAAGCGGAAAGTAGGGTGGAGCGCTGCACCGGGCCACGGCCCGACCCAGCGCCGCCGCTCACCCCGACGGCGCGCACGGGGAGTCGGCGCCGCGCCCCCGGACAGCCAGGGCAAGAGCAGCAGAGGAGAAGTGGCAACGTGGTCACCGCGCGCGCAGCCGCCACCTTCGACCCCGACGGCCGGTCCGCGGCCGCCGCACGGGGCTTCGTCCGGGACGCGCTGCTCGGCTGGGGGCTGCCCGAGGTCGTCGACGACGCGGTCGTGCTGGTCAGCGAGCTCGTCACCAACGCCGTCGTGCACGCCGGCACCGCCGCCGAGGTCTGCTGCCTGCGCGAGGAGGAGAGCGTCCGGATCGAGGTCACCGACCACCATCCCGAGCGCGGCCTGCCCTCGCTCGGCGACGGTCCGGTCGTCGACTCCGACCGCTACGCCGACCCGGACGGCGAGGGCGGCCGCGGCCTGCTGATGTGCTCCGCCCTCGCCGAACGGTGGGGCGTCGAGTACGCGGCTGGCCGCAAGACCGTCTGGTTCCGCCTCGCCCTGCCCGTACACGTGTCCGGCACCCGCTACGCCGTTCCCGCGACCCCCGGCAGCGACCTGCCCAGCGGTCCGGGCCCGGTGCACGTCGCCGTCGTCCAGCTCGACGAGGACGGCCGGGTGCTGGCCTGGAACCCGGACGCCGAGGCGCTCTTCCAGCACCCCGCCGCCGCCGTCCTCGGCCGTCCCTGGGCCGACCTCGCGGTCTGGCCGCAGGCCCCCGCCCGCGGCCTCGGCCTGACCGACACCCTGCGGATGGCCCGCTGGGAGGGCGGCTACGGCGTCCGCCGCCAGGACGGCCGCGAGGTCGAGGTGTACGGCGTCCAGGTCCGGCTGCGGGACACCGAGGGCGTCCCCTCCACCCTCTGCCTGCTCGTCCTCGAACCCGACCGCGCGGTGCTGCGCTCCCCCGCCCGCGCCCTGCCCGGCGAGCGCCCCGACCCGGCCGGCCCCCGGCTCGACCTGCTGGCCGGCCCGGTCGCCACCGACGACCTCGACACCCTGTTGCAGCGCACCGTCGAACGCGCCCGCGACCTGCTCGACGGCGACGCCGCGTACCTGCTGCTCACCACCGACGACGAGGCCGAGTTCGAGGTCCGCGCCGCCACCGGCCTCACCTCCGGGCACCGCCGGCACGCCCGCTTCCCGGTCGGCACCGGCAACCGCTACGACTCCGCCCGGCTGCCCTCCGTCCACGAGGACCTCGCCACCCGGCCCACCGGCCTGCCGTTGCTCTCCGACAGCGGCATGCGCTCCCTGATCACCGTCCCGCTCAAGGTCGAGGGCCGGCTGATCGGCTCGCTCGGCATCGCCGCCGCCGTGCCCGGCCGCTACGACAACGAGGACGCGCTGCGCCTCCAGTTCGCCGCCGACCGGGTCGCCCTCGCCGTCGAGAGCACCCGGCTGACCGAGCTCGAACAGCTGCGCCGCGGCTCGCTCTCCTTCCTGGTCGAGGCCTCCGACCTGCTGGCCGGCACCCTCGAACACGAGCAGACCCTCGCGCTGATGGCCCAGATGGCCGTCCCCACCCTCGCCTCCTGGTGCGCCGTCTACACCACCGCCGACCACTCCTCCCCGGCCCGGCTCGCCTTCGTCCTGCACGAGGACGAGGACCGCATCGACCCGCTGCGCGCCCTGCTCGACAAGACCCCCGTCCCGGAGGCCGGCCCCTCGCACGGCGTCCGGTTCTGGACGGCCCCCGCCGAGACCGCCGAGGCCGGCGGCCTCACCGACGGCCCGGACCTGGCCGGCCTGCTCGGCGAGACCGTCGTCCTCGCGCTGACCGCCCGCAACCGCGTCATCGGCCTGCTGGTGCTCGGCGTCCCGGCCGGCGTCCGGTTCCGCCAGGAGATCCTCGAACTCGCCGAGGACCTCTCCCGCCGGGCCGCCCTCGCCCTGGACAACTCCCGCCTCTACTCCGAGCGCACCGCCACCAGCCAGGCCCTCCAGCGAAGCCTGCTCCCTCCGGACCTGCCGGAGATCCCCGGCGTCGAGGTGGACGTCTACTACCAGGCGGCCGGCGAGGGCAACGAGGTCGGCGGCGACTTCTACGACCTGTTCACCATCCGCGAGGGCACCTACGGCTTCGCCATCGGCGACGTCTGCGGCACCGGCCCCGAGGCCGCCTCGGTCACCGGCCTGGCCCGGCACTCACTGCGGCTGCTCGCCCGCGAGGGCCTGGACGCCCCACAGGTGCTGCGCCGGCTCAACGCGGCCATCCTGGACGAGGGTTCGCGCAGCCGCTTCCTCACCCTGCTCTACGGCGAGCTGACGCCCCTTCCGGACGGCAGCACCGAGCTCTCCCTGGTCTGCGCCGGCCATCCGCTGCCGCTGCGACTGCGCACCGACGGCCAGGTCGACCGCGCCGCCACCCCGCAGCCGCTGCTCGGCGTCATGGACGACCTCGACCTCACCGCCGAGCGCCTGGTGCTCGCGCCCGGCGAGGTCCTGCTCTGCGTCACCGACGGGGTCACCGAACGCCGCGAGGGCCGGCGGATGCTGGGCGACGACGGCCTCGCCGAGGTGCTCACCGGCTGTACCGGGCTGACGGCCGGAGCGGTCGCGGCTCGGGTGCAGCGCGCGGTCGAGCGCTTCGCCCCGGAGCCGCCGTCCGACGACATGGCGATCCTGACCCTGCGGGTGCCCACCCGGCGTCAGGTGTGAGCGGTCATCCGCTGACGCAGTCACAAATTGTTATATTCACAATGGTACAAGCGCCTTCGGCCGGGTAGACCGATCCCACCGGGGAATCCCCCGGCCGGGACGTGACCGGCGGCTCTCCGCCGGCCCACCACGTCCGCCGGCCCATCACCTTCGACCGCAGCCGCGCACGCTCACAGCCGTGCGCCCTCGGCGCGGTCGCGCGCGGCCCTCATCCCCACTCCTTCTCTCCACCTCTCTGCACTCCTCTCCGCACTCATCCGGACGACACCACAGCGTCACTGCGCCCTGCGCGCGCCCAGAGTGAAAGGAGCCTCCGGTGAGCAACGAAGCTACCGGGGCAACGAACGCCCGCTCCACCGGAGCCGACGCGGGTAACCTCGGCTACCTCGCGCTCGGTCTCACACTGCTCGCCTACGGCCTGCTCTCCACCGGCGTCCTGCACGGCGCCGGAGTCGGGAACGCGGCCGACCTCGCCCTCCTCCTCGGCGGCGTCACCCTCTTCATCGCGGGCCTCTGGCAGCTCCGCGGCGGCGAGGGCTTCACCGGAACCGCCTTCACCAGCCTCGGCGCCTTCTGGGCGGCCTGGTCCGCGGCCGGCGGAGCCGGAAAGAACGCCGCCGGCCTCTTCCTGCTGCTGTGGGCCCTGCTCGGCCTCACCCTGACCGCCGCGAGCTGGGGCGCCGGCCTGCTCGGCCGCGCCGTCTACGGCCTGCTGACGGTCTCCCTGGTGCTCTCCGCCGTCGCCAGCTTCGGCGGCTACGGCGG
This sequence comes from Kitasatospora sp. NPDC056273, assembly GCF_042268845.1. NCBI lineage: Bacteria > Bacillati > Actinomycetota > Actinomycetes > Kitasatosporales > Streptomycetaceae > Kitasatospora > Kitasatospora sp. NPDC056273. Next base: position 46,032 of record NZ_JBHJSJ010000065.1, read on the forward strand.
CCTGGCCAAGACCGGCGGCTGGATCGCGGCCGCCTCCGGGCTCGCCGCCTGGTACCGGGCCACCTCCGCACTGAGCAACGGCTCCTGGGGAAAGCTCGCCCTGCCGGTCAAGTGACCGTCGGTTCAGCCCACCTGCTCCAGCCGCTCCTCGGCGGCGCTGAGGGGCCGGACCTCCGTCCCGGCGGAGGCCCGGCCCCGGCGCCGTGCCGCCACCGCCAGCACGGCGTAGGCCAGAAGCAGGATCGCCACCGCCACGATGCCGTCCAGCCAGAAGTGGTTGGCCGTCACCACGACCACGGCCACCGTCAGCACCGGGTGCAGCACCATCACCCATCGCAGCGAACTGCGCGACACCCGGATCACCGCGACCGCCGCCAGCACGCACCAGGCGACGTGCACCGAGGGCATCGCCGACAGCTGGTCGGCCACCAGCACACCGCCGACCGCTCCGCCGTACACCGACTGCCCGTACTGGGCGGCCACGTCGACGAAGCCGCTCTCCGGGAGCATCCGCGGCGGCGCCACCGGGATGAACTGCACCAGCAGACAGACCGCGGTCGTGATCACCACCGTGTTGCGCACCCACGCGTAGCGCTCGCGGTGCCGCACGAACACCCAGAGCAGGACGCCGAGCATCACGGCGAAGTGCATGGCCGCGTAGTAGTAGTTCGCCAGCCTCACCAGCACCGGGTACGGCGTGACCGCCTTCTGCCAGGAGGCCTCGTCCGGCAGTCCGATCACCTGCTCGGTGTGGTGGATCCAGCTCGCGCGGTCCAGCGCGTGGTCCGTACTCATCACCGAGAGGTGCCCGACCAACTGCCAGAGGGCGAACAGCGCCAGCAGCGTGCCGGCCTCCCGCAACAACGCGGACAGCGCCGGCTTCCGGCCCTTCGCCGCGGCGTACGCGCCCGCGTAGAGGCCGACGGAGACGGCCCCGGCGGACTGCCAGGTCAGGGTCAGGTTCTGCATTGGCAGAGGGTAACGCAAAAAGCCCCTTCCCGGATGGGAAGGGGCTTTTCGGAATAATTGTTCGGCGGCGTCCTACTCTCCCACAGGGTCCCCCCTGCAGTACCATCGGCGCTGTAAGGCTTAGCTTCCGGGTTCGGAATGTAACCGGGC
>NZ_JBHJSJ010000066.1:0-46009 GCF_042268845.1 Kitasatospora sp. NPDC056273
CCGCGACGACGATCTTCGCGGAGGTGGTGGCGCGGGTGGGGGCGGCCGCGTTAGAGCTTGCGAAGTCCACTGAGGACCCTTTCGAGCAGCGTGACATCGGGCGTTCCGCCCGACTCGCCCGCGGCGGCGGGCTGGTGGATGGCGACGAGACCGGCCTCGGCAAGGTCGGCGACGAGGATGCGGGCGACACCGAGCGGGACGCCGGCCAGTGCGGAGATCTCCGCGATGGACTTGACCTCGCGGCAGAGGCTGACGATCCGGGCGTGCTCGGGCAGCAGCCCGCCGGCCCGGTCGGCCGAGCCGGTCGTGGAGATCAGGGCCTCGATGGCGAGCTGGTACCGGGGGCGGGTCCGTCCGCCGGTCATCGCGTACGGGCGGACCAGCGGCTGCTGCTCGTAGCCGTCGGACTGCTGCCCGCCGTAGCCGCTGCCGTACCCGTTGCCGTACGGGCCGGCGGGTGTCGAAGGCGGGGTCATGGGTCCTCCTAGTGCTGCAGCCTTGGGCAGCCGGTTCCAGCTGGGGCGGTGCCAGCTGAGGCGGGATCAGCTGCCTGAGGGTAGCTGAGGGTGTGGCGCCGGGTCCGGTCGGGTCGGACCCGGCGCGGTCGGGACGGTGGGTGAGCCGCGCGGGTCCCGGTCAGTGCAGGAGACTGCCCTGGAGTTCCGCGCGGAGTGCGGGGGTGAGGACGGCGCCGGCGCGGTCGACGAGCAGGGCCATCTCGTAGCCGACGAGGCCGATGTCGGAGTCCGGCGCGGCCAGGACGGCGAGTGCGGAGCCGTCGCTGACGGCCATCAGGAACAGGAAGCCCCGTTCCATCTCGACGACGGTCTGGTTGACCTCGCCGCCCTCGAAGATCCGGCTGGCGCCGGAGGTGAGGGAGGTGAGGCCGGAGGCGACGGCGGCGAGCTGGTCGGCGCGGTCCCGGGGGAAGCCCTCGGACATGCACAGCAGGAGGCCGTCCGCGGAGACCACCACGGTGTGGGACACCCCGGGGGTGTTGTCCACGAAATTGGTGATCAGCCAGTTCAGGTTCTGTGCGGCCTGGCTCATCTGGTTCAACTCAACGCTCCTGGTGATCTGCGCCGTTGCCGTCGCTCCGGCCACCGAAACTATCGAATCCGGGCTGCTGGGCACCATGCTGGTGGCCCGCCTGGTTGGCGGCCTGCTCGGCCCCGGCGCGGCGGCCCTGCTGGATGCCGCGGCGCAGGTTGGTCAGTCGGCCGCGGACCTCCTCGGGGGCCCGGGAGACCTGCGGGCCGGTCAGCGGCGAGGCCTCGGCGGTGCCGGAGACCAGGTTGGCCTGCGGGGTCCGCCGGGGCAGGCCCGACATGGTGACACCGCTGGTCGAGGGCTCGCGGATCTGCTCGGCGCGGCGCCAGCGCTCGTCGTTCGCGGACGGACGCCACGGCGCGTCGCCGGTGCCCGGCTGCGGCTGGCCCTGCGGCTGCTGCTGGTTCTGCTGCGGCTGGCCCTGCGACTGCTGCGGGGCCTGCTGCTGCGGAGCCGGCTGGGGAGCCCGCTGCTCGTCGGCCGACGGCTGGAACTCCGGTGCGGCGGTGCCGGGGCGGCGCGGCTGGTACGGCCGCGGCCGCGCCTGCTGCGAGCCGTCGGACTGCGGGAACCAGGGCTGCTCCTCGCCGCCCGGTCGGCCCGCGGCCTCGGACGGGCCGGTCGGCAGCGCCATCGGCTCCTGGTGCGGCAGCGGAAGCGGTTGCGGCTGCGGGGCCTGCTCCTGGCGCACCGGCTCCGGACGCGGCGGGTTCGGCACGTTCGGCAGCACCGGCTCGACCAGGCCGAGGCCCAGCGGGTCGCGCGGGTCGATCTGGCTGGCCTCGAAGCGCGGACGGGCGAACTGCTGGGTGCTCTCCACCGGCGCCGGCTCGGCCGACGGCAGCGGCTGGGGCTGCTGCGGGGCCTGCGGCGGCAGCTGCGGCTGGCGGTCGCGCTGCGGCGCGTCCGGGCCGGGGCGCTGCGGACCGCGCGGGCCCTGGGCGGCGGGCCGGCCGGGGGCGCCGGGGCCCTGCGGGGCCGGACGGCGCTGCGGCAGGCCGTCCTGCGGACGGTTGCCCGGACGGGCGCCCTGCTGCGGCGCGCCGGGGCCACCGGGACCGCCGGGGCGGCCGTGCTGCGGCTGCTCGCCGGTCCGGGCACCCGGACCGCCGTCGAACCCGCCGGCGGGACGCGGACGTTCCTGGCCGGGCCGGCCGGGCAGGCCGGGCTGGGACTGACCGGCCTGCGGCTGGCCCTGCTGCGGCTGACCGGGCTGGCCCTGCTGGCCGGGCTGCTGCTGACGGCCGCGGCGGGGCAGGCCGTTCGGGCCGCTCTGCGGCGGGCCCTGGCGACCCGGGGCGCGCTGCGGCAGACCGCCCTGCTGGGCCTGCTGCGGAGCCTGCTGGTTCTGCTGCTTCTGCGGGGCCTGCTGCTTCTGCTGCGGCTGGGCGGGCCGCTGGCCCTGGCCCTGCTGACCGCCGCCCTGCGGGGCGGGGTTCTCCCGCAGCGACTGGCCGACCTTGCGGGTCGGCAGACCGCCGCCGGACGCACCCGGACCGCCCGGCGCACCGGGACCGCCCGGCGCACCCGGACCGCCCTGCGCGCCCGGGCCGCCCTGCGGACCGGGACCGGTCGGAGCGCCCGGACCGCCCTGGCCGAGCTGCGGACGGCCGCCCTGCGGGGCACCGGCGGCCGGACCGCCCTGGCCGAGCGCGGCCGGACCGTTCTGGCGGCCGGGCGGCACCTGGCGCTGCTGGCGCGGCGTCGGGGTGACCCCGCGCTGCTGCTTGCCCTGGCCGGAGCCGGGCCGGCCGGCGCCGCGGCGGTCGCCCGAATTGGTGACGTCCACCGGGAGCATGACCAGCGCGGTGGTGCCGCCGGAGTCGCTGGGGCGGAGCTGGATGCGGATGCCGTGTCGCAGGGACAGGCGGCCGACCACGAAGAGGCCCATGCGGCGGGAGACCGAGACGTCCACCGTCGGCGGGTTGGCGAGGCGCTCGTTGATCTCGGCGAGGTCGTCGGGGCTCAGGCCGATGCCGGTGTCGTGGATCTCGACCAGGACGCGGCCGTCCGGCAGCGCGTGGCCGGTGACCCGGACGCGGGTCTGCGGGCTGGAGAACGAGGTGGCGTTCTCCAGCAGCTCGGCGAGCAGGTGGACGAGGTCGTTGACGACGCGGCCGGCGACCTCGGCCGACGGCACGGCGGCGAGCTCGATGCGCTCGTACTGCTCCACCTCGGAGGCGGCGGCGCGGAGCACGTCGACCAGCGGGACGGGCCTGGTCCAGCGGCGGCCCGGGTCCTCACCGGCGAGGACGAGGAGGTTTTCGCCGTTGCGGCGCATGCGGGTCGCGAGGTGGTCCAGCTTGAAGAGGTTGGCCAGCTGGTCCGGGTCCGCCTCGCGGCTCTCCAGCTCGGAGATGAGCGACAGCTGGCGCTGGATGAGGCCCTGGCTGCGGCGCGAGAGGTTGGTGAACATCGCGTTGATGTTGCCGCGCAGGAGGGCCTGCTCGGCGGCGAGGCGGACGGCCTCGCTGTGCACCATGTCGAACGCGTGGGCCACGTGGCCGATCTCGTCGGTGGAGTCGACGGCGACCGGCTCGACCGTGGTGTCGACGTCGTGCGGGTCGGCCTCGGAGAGGGTCTTGACCAGCTCGGGCAGACGGCGCTCGGCGACGTCCTCGGCCGCGGCCTGGAGGCGGGTCAGCGAGCGCACCATCGAGCGGGCGATCAGACCGGCGCCACCGAGGGCGACGAGCAGCACCAGGGCGACCGCGACACCGATGATCAGGGCGTCGGCGTCGGCCTGGGACTGGAGGTCCTGGGCCTTTCCGTCCAGGTTCTCGATGAGCTTGGACTCGATCCGGCGCTCGGCGGTGATCTTGGAGCTGGCCTTCTCGTACCAGTCCTTGTAGCTGACCGCCTCGGTCTGGCGGATGCCGCTCTGGGTGAGGATCGTGGAGGCGTAGCGGTCGGCGTCGGCGACCACCGAGTTGTAGCTCAGCTGGCTGCGCAGGTTGTCCAGGTCGTGCGCGGTGTAGATGTTGTTGAAGCTCGCGATCGCGTTGTCGTACGAGCTGCGCAGACGGATACCGAAGGACTCGTCGCTGGGGCTGAGGTCCGGGGTCTTCGGGTTGGCGAGCGCGGCGCTGATCAGGGCCCGCTGCTGCGAGGTCGCGTTCTTCGCCAGCGAGAACTGCTGGAGCGCGCGGGTGGAGACGACCAGGTCCTTGTTGTTCGACGCGAGCGCGATGTCCTGGGTGATGGACAGCAGGTCTCGGATGATCACGTCGTAGGCGGTGATCGTCGACTGGATGTTCTGGTTGTTCTGGTACGGCAGGCTGCGGGTGTCCGCGATCGAGTTCAGGTCCTTGCGGATCTGGAGCAACAGCGCCTTGCCGCCGGACAGTTCGAGGTTCTCGAACTTGTCGGAGGACGCGGTGAAGGTGCGGCTCAGGTCGTCGGTGGACTTGCGGGCCGCGACGATGTCGTCGTCCAGCGGGGCGGTCGGGTCGTGGGTGATCGGGCCGGCGCTGATGTCGCGCTCGGTCTGCAGCGCGTCCGCGAGGTTGGTCGCCTTCTTGGCCAGGTCGGACAGGTTGGCCATCTGGGCGAGTTGCTGCGAGTTCTCCATCGAGGTCTGGATGCGCAGGCCACCGAGGACCAGCGAGACCATCACGGGGAGGGCGAGCAGCGCGATCAGTCGGGTGCGGATGCGCCAGTTGCGCATCGCGAGCCGGTTCAGACCGGTGGCGCGGCGCCTGGTCAGCGAGGTCCGGAGTTTGTCCCGGGCGGACTTCCGCTCCTGCCCGTCCTCCTCCGGTCGCCCGAGGGCCTCGGGTGTCACCGGCTCGGCCGGGCCGCCGGGGGCCGCCGCCTGTTGGGGGGCTGCCACAGGCTCGCGCGACTCCGGGTTCCCCGCGGCGCCGCTACCCCTTTTGAAACGTCCCTGCACTGGCGTCGCAACCTCTGGACCGGGCGTCCCGCCGCGTCGCCACGGCCTGGACGGTGTCGAGTTTCCATCCGCCCCCCGGCCGGTCCGGGAGAGCGGGCACCGGGGTGGACCACTCCCTACCCACGGTCCGTCGCATTCCAGCACAGCCGGGGAATCCCAACAAGGGCCGCAGGTACCGGGGGTCCGGCGCTACCGACCGCTTGTGCGATCTCACTGACTGTGCGGTAACAGGACCGGAATACCGCCTTTTTCGGACACTCGCCGGATACATGCCAAGCAGACCCGGGATCGGGAAGAGTCACAGACCTTCCGGAATGCCCCTTATCGGGTGGAATGTCGGAAAGTCCCGGAGCGACGATATGTCGGATATCTGTATTTTGCTCGTCAATTTGTGAGCAAAATCACAGTCTAATGTGTAGCTTTGGTCACGGTCTCTATGGAATGAGATCTCGTAACCTGGCTGTCTCCGGAGCACGGCCCCGATCAGCCTGCCCAGAACCCCTCCGAATCAATCGGAATCCATCAGGCCGGTGCCGATCCGCCGCGGTCGGCCAGGCCATGACCACGAGGTGCTCTCGATGTCCCAGGCGAAGAACGCCACCAAGTCCACGCTGTCCTGCCGCCCCACGGCGAACCCGCGCCGGACGACGCTGGCCTCGGTCGAGGACTTCAGCACGATCCCGGGTGCCCGCAAGCCCGAGGACGTCCTGACCTACGGCACCGAGCTGCCGGCCGCCACGGCCAACCCGCGCCGTACCCAGCTGATGGTCGCCCCGGTCGTCGTCCCGCAGGACTGACCCCGCACGGCACCGCACCGCACCGCGCCGAGGGCGCCGTCGTCACACCGGTGGCGGCGGCGCCCTCGGCGTCGCGCGGTGCGCGCTTCCGTCCCGACCGTCCTGAACAGGGGCAAAGCGGTCAGCCGGGGCCCCACGCGATAGCCTGGAGGCCGATTGACGGGGCCGCGCCCACTGCGGGCGGGAGCCCTCCAGCGCCCGGGCGCGCCCCGGGCGGCCGACGAAGCGAGGGGTAGCCCAGCCGTGCGCATTGCCAGGTTTTCCGTCCGGGAAGGGAGCCCTGCCGCCGGCAGCGTCTCCTTCGGCGTAGTGGAGGGCGACCCTTCCCGGCCCGAGTCGCTGGTCGTCCACGCGCTGGCCGGCCACCCGTTCGGCCAGCCCCAGCCCACCGGCGAGAGCTACCGCTTCCAGGACGTCCGGCTGCTCAGCCCGATGCTCCCGAACAAGATCGTGGCGGTCGGCCGCAACTACGCGGCGCACGCGGCGGAGCTGGGCAACGACGTCCCGGACGTCCCGCTCACCTTCTTCAAGCCGTCCACCTCGGTGATCGGCCCGACCGAGAGCATCGCCTACCCGCCGTTCTCCTCGGACGTCCACCACGAGGCCGAACTCGCCGTGGTGATCGGCCGGATGTGCCGCGAGGTGCCGCTGGACCGGGTGCCCGAGGTGATCCTCGGCTACACCTGCGCCAACGACGTCACCGCCCGGGACGTCCAGCAGCGCGAGGGCCAGTGGGCCCGGGCCAAGGGCTTCGACACGGCCTGCCCGCTGGGCCCGTGGATCGAGACCGACCTCGACCCGAGCGACCTCGCGATCACCTGCACGGTCAACGGCGAGCTCCGCCAGACCGGCCGCACCTCCCTGATGATCCGCTCGGTCGCCGAGCTGGTCGTCCACATCTCCGAGGCCATGACGCTGCTGCCCGGCGACGTCATCCTCACCGGCACGCCCGCAGGGGTGGGCCCCCTCAACGTCGGCGACGAGGTCGCCGTCTCCATCGAAGGCATCGGCACTCTCACCAACAAGGTGATCAAGCGTGGCTAACACTGACCCGGCCGTCCGGGTTCGCTTCTGTCCCTCCCCGACCGGCAACCCCCACGTGGGCATGGTCCGCACGGCCCTGTTCAACTGGGCCTACGCCCGCCACAACGGCGGCACGCTGGTCTTCCGGATCGAGGACACCGACTCCGCCCGCGACTCCGAGGAGTCGTACAACCAGCTGCTCGACGCGATGCGCTGGCTCGGCCTGGACTGGGACGAGGGCCCCGAGGTCGGCGGTCCGGACGCGCCGTACCGGCAGTCGCAGCGGATGGACATCTACGCCGATGTCGCCCGCCGCCTGCACGAGGCCGGCCACGCCTACCACTGCTACTGCTCCACCGAGGAGCTGGACGCCCGCCGCGAGGCCGCCCGCGCGGCCGGCAAGCCCTCCGGCTACGACGGCCACTGCCGCGAGCTGACGGAGGAGCAGGTCGCCGTCTACAAGCTGGAGAAGCGCGAGCCGATCCTGCGCTTCCGGATGCCCGACAAGACCCTCTCCTTCGACGACCTGGTGCGCGGCACGCTCACCTTCGAGCCGGAGAACGTCCCGGACTACGGCATCGTCCGGGCCAACGGCGCCCCGCTGTACACCCTGGTCAACCCGGTGGACGACGCCCTGATGGGCATCACCCACGTGCTGCGCGGCGAGGACCTGCTGTCCTCCACCCCGCGGCAGATCGCGCTGTACGCCGCGCTCGCCGAGATCGGTGTCGGCGACGGCACCACCCCGCGCTTCGGCCACCTGCCGTACGTGATGGGCGAGGGCAACAAGAAGCTCTCCAAGCGCGACCCGCAGTCCTCGCTCAACCTGTACCGCGAGCGCGGCTTCATCCGCGAGGGCCTGCTCAACTACCTGTCCCTGCTGGGCTGGTCGCTGGCCGAGGACCGCGACCTGTTCGACATGGACGAGATGGTCGCCGCCTTCGACGTCGCCAAGGTGAACGCCAACCCGGCCCGCTTCGACCTGAAGAAGTGCGAGGCGATCAACGCCGAGCACGTCCGCCGGCTGGCCCCGGAGGACTTCGTCCGCCGCCTGGTGCCGTTCCTCCAGGGCGCCGAGCTGCTGCCGGCCGAGCCCACCGCCGAGCAGCTGGACCTGCTCGCCAAGGTGGCGCCGCTCACCCAGGAGCGGATGGTCGTGCTGAGCGAGATCGTGAACATGGCCGGCTTCCTGTTCGTGGCGCCGGAGAAGTTCGCCCTCGACGCGGACGACGCCGCCAAGGTGCTGACCGCGGACTCCCGCCCGGTGCTGGAGGCCAGCATCAAGGCGCTGGAGGAGCTCGCGGACTTCACCCCGGAGCCGATCCAGGCCGCGCTGCGCGAGGCGCTGGTGGAGGGGCTGGGCATCAAGCCCAAGTTCGCCTTCACGCCGCTGCGGGTGGCCGTCACCGGCCGACGGGTCTCCCCGCCGCTGTTCGAGTCCATGGAGCTGCTGGGCCGCCCGGAGACGCTGCGACGGCTGCGTGCCGCCCTGGACGCCCTCCCGGCCGCCTGAGGCACCCTCCTGGGCGCTCGCTGACGGATCCCTGCCGGACCGGCCCTCCACGGGCCGCCGAGCAGGCCGCGGGCCCGGCCTCGTGCCGGGCCCGCGGCGTACCCGGAGGTCATCCGCAGGCCTCCCGCAGGCCGCCCGGGGTTATCGATTTTGGAGCCGGGGCCGACGTCGGGTAATGTTCTTTCTGCGCCGCCCGGGAGGGAACGGACGAGGGAACGAAAGCCCCTCGGAAGGGACCGACCGAGAGGCGCAACGCCTGAGAAGGGCCCGCAGGGGTTCAACTCTGGTGGGGTATGGTGTAATTGGCAGCACGAGTGATTCTGGTTCATTTAGTCTAGGTTCGAGTCCTGGTACCCCAGCGCAGTACGTGAGTACAGCACACAAAAGAAGATCAAGCCCCCGTTGTGTAGCGGCCTAGCACGCTGCCCTCTCACGGCAGTAGCGCCGGTTCGAATCCGGTCGGGGGTACGGATCCCGCAAGGGATCACCTGGAAAGCCCCCGTTGTGTAGCGGCCTAGCACGCTGCCCTCTCACGGCAGTAGCGCCGGTTCGAATCCGGTCGGGGGTACGGATCCCGCAAGGGATCGCCAGGAAGCCCCCGTTGTGTAGCGGCCTAGCACGCTGCCCTCTCACGGCAGTAGCGCCGGTTCGAATCCGGTCGGGGGTACTTCAGAGCAGGAAGCCGGTGGGCTCGCCCATCGGCCCTTGCTTTGTGTTGGGGTATGGTGTAATTGGCAGCACGAGTGATTCTGGTTCATTTAGTCTAGGTTCGAGTCCTGGTACCCCAGCCAGAAATTGGAAAGGCCCCGGTTGTCCGGGGTCTTTTTCGTTGTGCGTCGAAGGCTTTCCGAAAGGGCCCCACCCGTGACCGGGTGGGGCCCTTTCGGCGTTCCGTGAGGCTTCCGCGCGACTCTTCCCGGGGGTCTCCGCAGGCTCCTCCGGGCCGCCCTCGCGGAGCCTCCGCCGAGCCTTCGCAGGGCCCGGCCGGCCGGGGGCGGACGGGGGGCGGACGGGGGGTCGCGCACTGTCCATGCGCTAAGACCGCGATCTCACTCCGCGAGACGCAAGTTCAATCTCCGGCGAAAAGCGCCACTCTGGACGGGAGCGGCCCGGGAGTCTCAGGGCGGCGCACACGCTTTGACCTCGACGACACGAGAAGGCCGGCAACGCGGCCGGCTGGAGGGAATCCGATGGGACGGACACTCGCAGAGAAGGTCTGGGACGACCACGTCGTGCGGCGCGCGGAGGGCGAACCCGACCTCCTCTTCATCGACCTCCACCTGCTCCACGAGGTCACCAGCCCGCAGGCCTTCGACGGGCTGCGGCTGGCCGGCCGTACGGTCCGCCGCACCGACCTGACGATCGCCACCGAGGACCACAACACCCCCACCCTCGACATCGACAAGCCGATCGCCGACCCGGTCTCCAAGGTGCAGCTGGAGACCCTGCGCAGGAACGCCGCCGAGTTCGGCGTCCGGATCCACTCGCTCGGCGACGTCGAACAGGGCGTCGTGCACGTCGTCGGCCCGCAGCTCGGCCTGACCCAGCCCGGCATGACCGTGGTCTGCGGCGACTCCCACACCTCGACCCACGGCGCCTTCGGCGCGCTGGCGTTCGGCATCGGCACCAGCCAGGTCGAGCACGTGCTGGCCACCCAGACCCTGCCGCTGGCGCCGTTCCGGACCATGGCGGTCACCGTCGAGGGCGACCTGCCCGAGGGCGTCACCGCCAAGGACCTGATCCTGGCCGTCATCGCGAAGATCGGCACCGGCGGCGGCCAGGGCTACGTCCTGGAGTACCGCGGTTCGGCGATCCGGAGCCTCTCCATGGAGGCCCGGATGACCGTCTGCAACATGTCGATCGAGGCCGGCGCCCGGGCCGGCATGATCGCCCCGGACGACACGACCTTCGCGTACCTCCAGGGCCGCCCGCACGCCCCGCAGGGCGAGGACTGGGACGCCGCCGTCGCGTACTGGCGGACCCTGGGCACCGACGAGGACGCGGTCTTCGACCACGAGATCTTCATCGACGCGAGCGAGCTGACCCCCTTCGTCACCTGGGGCACCAACCCGGGCCAGGGCGCCCCGCTGGGCTCGAACGTGCCGGACCCGGCCTCCTTCGCCGACCCGCAGGAGCGCCTGGCCGCCGAGAACGCCCTGACGTACATGGGCCTGGAGGCCGGCACCCCGCTGCGCGAGGTCAAGGTCGACGCCGTCTTCGTCGGCTCCTGCACCAACGGCCGGATCGAGGACCTGCGGGCCGCCGCGGCCGTCGTCGAGGGCCGCCGGATCGCCGACGGCGTACGGATGCTGGTCGTCCCCGGGTCCGTCCGGGTCGCGCTCCAGGCCGTCGAGGAGGGGCTGGACAAGGTGTTCACCGCGGCCGGCGCCGAGTGGCGCCACGCGGGCTGCTCGATGTGCCTGGGCATGAACCCCGACCAGCTCGCCCCGGGGGAGCGCTGCGCCTCCACCTCGAACCGCAACTTCGAGGGCCGGCAGGGCAAGGGCGGCCGCACCCACCTGGTCTCCCCGCAGGTCGCCGCCGCGACCGCCGTGCTGGGCCGCCTCGCGGCCCCCTCCGACCTGACCGCCGACGTCGCTCCCGTGGAGGCCTGAGCCATGGAGAAGTTCACCACCCACACCGGCCGGGCCGTCCCGCTGCGCCGCAGCAACGTGGACACCGACCAGATCATCCCCGCCCACTGGCTCAAGAAGGTCACCCGATCCGGTTTCGAGGGCGGCCTGTTCGAAGCCTGGCGCAAGGACGAGTCGTTCATCCTCAACCGGCCCGAGCGGCAGGGCGCCACGGTCCTGGTGGCCGGTCCCGAGTTCGGCACCGGCTCCTCCCGGGAGCACGCCGTCTGGGCGCTCCAGAACTACGGCTTCCACGCGGTCATCTCCTCGCGCTTCGCCGACATCTTCCGGGGCAACTCCCTGAAGAACGGCCTGCTGACGGTCGTCCTGCCGCAGGAGACCGTGGAACGGCTCTGGGCGCTCACGGAGAGTGACCCTTCGGCCGAGATCACCGTCGACCTGGAGGCGCGCGAAGTACGGGCCGAAGGCGTCACGGCGGCCTTCGAACTGGACGACAACGTCCGGTGGCGGCTGCTCAACGGGCTGGACGACATCAGCATCACGCTGCGGAACGAGGCCGACATCGCGGCCTTCGAGGAGACCCGTCCGGCCTTCAAGCCCCGTACTCTGCCGGTCGCCTGAGTTCCCCTCAGAACAAGCATTCTGACGATCCACCGCGTGGCCCGTGCCCCCCTCGGGGGGGCCGGGCCATCCGTCGTTCCGGAGCACGAGTTAGCGCCGGGGCCCGCCCCGGATTGCCCATTTGGCTTTGCGGAAGAGGGGCCCGCGCAAGTACAACTGCGGGTAGATGGCACAATCAGTACATGCACCGGCACCATGAACCTCCGTACGCGGGCGGCGAACCCGCGACTGAGGACTCCATGGGCCGGCCATCCGAACGCCGAATTGACGACCGGCCGGACGTCACCTCCGCACCAGCTGAGGGGCCGGACGACCAGGAAGTCGTAGCGCTCTACGCGCTTGTGGCCGAGCGGTTGAAGCAAGCTCACGCCCGCGTGCATGCGCTGAACGTGTCTGCCGATGCAAAGACCGCTCTCACCCGTCAACTCCTCATCGTCACCGAGACCGCCAAGCGCGATCTTCCGGAGGCGGCAAGGCGGTTGAGTCGCTTTGTACATGACCTCGACGAGGGGCCCCCGCCGCTCGACTGAGGTCGCCGACGCGCAAATCCATTGCGACACTAGGGTGATTCGCGCGTTTGGTAATTGAAAGTCCGCAGATACATACCTAACGTGCGAAAAGAACGGATGGAATCATCCGGCGCCCGTTTCCGAAGGGGAAGACGTGAACAAGGCTCAGCTTGTCGAAGCGGTGGCCGAGCAGCTGGGCGGTCGCAAGGCTGCCGCAGAGGCCGTCGACGCAGTGCTCGACACCATGGTCCGTGCCGTTGTGGCCGGTGACCGGGTCTCGGTGACCGGGTTCGGCACCTTCGAGAAGGTGGAGCGCTCCGCGCGCTTCGCCCGCAACCCGCAGACCGGCGAGCGCGTCAAGGTCAAGAAGACCTCGGTCCCGCGCTTCCGTCCGGGCCAGGGCTTCAAGGACCTGGTCAGCGGCAGCAAGAAGCTGCCGAAGGAAGGCCCCTCGGTGAAGAAGGCCCCCAAGGGCTCCCTCACCCCGGGCAAGAGCGGCGTGGCCGCCACCCCGGCCGCCAAGCGTGCCGCCACCAAGCGCGCCGCCGCCGCTGCCGCCGCCCCGGCCGCCAAGAAGGCCGCCGCCAAGAAGACGGCGACCACGGCCGCCGCCAAGAAGGCGACCACCACGGCCGCCGCCAAGAAGACCACGGCGACCGCCAAGAAGTCCGCCGCGAAGACCACCGCCGCGAAGACGACGGCCGCGAAGACCACCGCCGCCAAGAAGGCGACGGCGACCGCGACCAAGGCCGCCGCCACCAAGAAGACGGCCGCCGCGAAGAAGGCGACCACCACGGCCGCCGCCAAGAAGACCACGGCCACCGCCAAGAAGGCGGCCGCCACCGCCAAGAAGACGGCGCCGGCGAAGAAGACCGCCACCCGCAAGACCACCGCGCGCAAGACCTCTGCCAAGTAAGTCCCGCGCGACCGTCTTCGGACGGCCTTCGGCCCAGAGCCGCGGCACCCCCCCTCCCGTGAATTCGCGGAGACCGGTCGCCGCGGCTCTTTCGATTTCCGGGCGCTTAGTCAGGAATCCGCGGCGTGCGTCGGCAGGGGGCGGTTCCGAGCGGGGTGGCGGGGTGCGGGCCGGTCCCCGGCGGGGCCGGTCGGGCCCGAAGGTTCCGCGGGCCTCGGCGGAGCCCGACGGGGCCGTCAGCCCTCGGCGGGGTCGGGGAAGGTCTGGAGCGTCACGAAGACCACCCGGCGGGCCTCGCCGGTGCCCTCGGTGCGGATCCGCACCCGCTGTCCGGGGCGCAGCAGCCGCAGGCCGCCGGCGTCGAAGGCGGCCGCGTCGAACGGCACCGGGGTCCCGTCGTCGAGCAGCACGGAGCCGGCCCGGGTGGCGGGGTCGAAGGTGAACGCGGTGGCCTGCATGCGTGCAGCATAGCGAGCGGCCCCGCCCGGGCCGGGGAGCAGGTCGGCGCCGGGCCGGGCGGGCTCCGGAGGGGCCGGGACGGGCTCAGCGCAGGCTCAGGCGGGCGAACAGCGCGCTGGTGTGCGGGCCGAGGCCGAGCGCCGCGGCCTCGCCGAGGTCCGTCCCGGTGTCCACGTCCCGGCGCACCGACTCCACGTCCGGCAGGCGCAGTTCGAGCGCTCCGCCAGCCGCGTGCCGGGCCCGTGAGCCGTCCCCGAAGGCGGGGGAGAGCGGACGGCCGGGCGCGCAGGCGAGCAGGGTGGTGCCGAGGCCGGGGGAGTCCGGCAGGAAGGCCCGGCCGTCCGGCGGCACCGCGCCCAGCACCCGGGCCAGTTCGGCCGGGCGCAGCGCGGGGAGGTCCGCCGAGAGCGCCGCCAGCGGGGCCCGCGGGGCCAGGGCCAGGGCGGCCGTGGCGCCGTGCGCCAGGGCCCGGTTGAGGCCGCCGCCGGGCTCGTCGGCGACCACCAGGGCGCCGAGCGCGGCCAGCCGGGCGCCGGCCTCGGCGTCGCGGGTGACCACCAGGACCCGGTCGACGTCCGGGGTGGCCAGGGCGGCGGCGACGGTGTCCAGGGCGAAGGACAGCGCCAGGTCGGCCCGGTGCGGCCCGGCGTACGGGGCCAGTCTGCTCTTCGCCAGGGCGAGCGGCTTGAGCGGGAGCACCAGCGACCAGCCGGCCGTGGGTGCGGGGGGCGCGACGGGCTCACTGGGGCGTACGGTGTCCTGGGTCACCGGCGTCATTCTGGCGCCGGTCCCGGAGCCCTCGCCAGGCCGTTCGAGCTGTGCGGACGTGCGTTTGATCACGCCCGCCGGGCGGGTTGGCGCGGTTGCTCGACAGCCGGTGAGCGGGCGGGCGACACTGTTCCGCGCCCGTGGCCCGGGCACCGGCGGAAGCGGTGCGCGGCACCGGGACACCATGACCGCGGTAATCCGTGCCGCATCGGATGAGAAGGAGCTGGGGTGGCCCGCCGCTCGTACGCCAAGTTCGGCAACGCCGACTACGGCATCTGGTACCGCTTCGCGGCCGTGCTGGTGAAGCCGGTGACGACCGCCCTGGTGAAGCCCGACTGGCGGGGCTGGGAGCACGTTCCGAGGAACGGCGGCTTCATCGCCGCGGTGAACCACAACTCGATCATCGACCCGGTGATCTACGCGCACTGGCAGTACAACAGCGGGCGTCCGCCGCGCATTCTTGGCAAGTCCTCGCTGTTCTCCGTCCCCTTCATCGGGTTCATGCTGCGCAAGACCGGCCAGATCCCGGTGTTCCGCGAGTCCACCGACGCCGCGCAGGCGTTCCGGGCCGCGATCGACGCGGTCAACGGCGGCCAGTGCGTGCAGTTCTACCCGGAGGGAACGCTCACCCGGGACCCCGACCTGTGGCCGATGACCGGCAAGAGCGGGGTCGCCCGGGTCGCGCTGATGACCGGTGCGCCGGTCATCCCGGTCGCGCACTGGGGCGCCCACGAGATCATCCCGCCGTACGGCCGGCCCGGTTTCGGGAAGGGCCGGTTCAACCTGTTCCCGCGGCACCGGGTCACCGTCGCGGCCGGGCCGCCGGTGGACCTGAGCCGGTACCAGGGGCAGGAGCTCACCGCCCAGGTGCTCGCCGACGCGACCGAGGACATCATGACGGCGATCACCGCCGTGCTGGCCGAAGTCCGGGGCGAGGAGCCGCCGGCCGAGCGCTACGACATGCGCAAGGCCGCCCGGGAGCGCGCCGCGGCAGCGCTGGCCGAGCGCCGGCGCGCCAAGGGCGAGCCGGGCAAGGGCACCGAGGAGGCCGGCAAGTGACCCGTTGCGCCGTGATGGGAACCGGCTCCTGGGGCACCGCGTTCGCGATGGTGCTCGCCGACGCGGGCTGTGAGGTCGTGCTCTGGGCCCGCCGCCAGGAGCTGGTGGACGCCGTCAACTCCACCCACGAGAACCCGGACTACCTGCCGGGCGTCCGGCTGCCCGACACCGTCCGGGCCACCACCGACGCCGCCGAGGCGCTGGCCGGCGCCGACTTCGCGGTGCTCGTGGTGCCCTCGCAGACGCTGCGCGACAACCTGGCCGCCTGGACGCCGCTGATCGAGCCGCAGACCGTGCTGGTGAGCCTGATGAAGGGCATCGAACTCGGCACCGCCAAGCGGATGAGCGAGGTGATCGACGAGGTCACCGGGGTCGGTCAGGAGCGCGTCGCGGTGGTCAGCGGGCCCAACCTGGCCAAGGAGATCGCCAACCGGCAGCCCGCGGCCAGCGTGGTCGCCTGCTCCGACGAGGCGGTCGCCAAGCGGCTCCAGGCGGCCTGCCACACGCCGTACTTCCGGCCGTACACCAACACCGACGTGGTGGGCTGCGAACTCGGCGGCGCGGTCAAGAACGTGATCGGCCTGGCGGTCGGCATGGCGGCCGGCATGGGGCTGGGCGACAACACCAAGGCGACGCTGATCACCCGCGGGCTGGCCGAGACCACCCGGCTCGGCGAGGTGCTGGGCGCGGACCCGCACACCTTCGCGGGGCTCGCCGGGATGGGCGACCTGGTGGCCACCTGTTCCTCGCCGCTGTCCCGCAACAACACCTTCGGCATGAACCTGGGCCGGGGCATGACGCTGGAGGAGGCCCGCGCGGCCACCCGGCAGACCGCCGAGGGCGTCAAGTCCTGCGAGTCGGTGCTGGACCTGGCCCGGCGCAACGGGGTCGACATGCCGATCGTCGAGGCCGTGGTGGACGTGGTGCACAACGGGCGGCCGACCCAGGAGGCGCTGCGGGCGCTGATGTCGCGTTCGGCCAAGCCGGAGCGGCGCTGACCCGAGCGGCGCTGACCGGAGCGGCGGCGCCGAGGGTGCGGCGCCGCTGACTTCCCGGAAGGGCCTCGCACGGTAGTCTCAAACCCGATATGAGCATCGAACAGTCCTCCCCGAACCGGTCCGACCGGAAGCCGCGCGTCGCGCTGGTCTTCGGCGGGCGCAGCTCCGAGCACGCGATCTCGGTCTCCACCGCGGGCAGTGTGCTCAGGGCGATCGACCGCGACAAGTACGACGTGCTGCCGATCGGCATCACGCACGAGGGCCGCTGGGCGCTGACCAGCGACGAGCCGGCCCGGATGGCCATCACCGACGGGAAGCTGCCGGACGTGGCGCACGTCGCCGAGGGCGTCGACGGCCAGGTCGCGCTGCCGGTCGCCCCGGGCGACCGCGAGGTGGTCCTGACCGAGCCGGGCAGCGCCCCCAAGGCCCTCGGCGAGGTCGACGTGGTCTTCCCGCTGCTGCACGGCCCGTGGGGCGAGGACGGCACGCTCCAGGGCCTGCTGGAGCTCTCCGGCGTCCCGTACGTCGGCAACGGCGTGCTGGCCAGCGCGGCCGGCATGGACAAGGAGTTCGCCAAGCGGATCCTCGCCTCGCACGGTCTGGACGTCGGCCGCTACACCATCGTGCGGCCGCGCGACTGGGAGACCGAGGCGGGCCGCGCGGCGGTGCGCGAGCGGGCCGCCGAGCTGGGCCTGCCGCTGTTCGTGAAGCCCTGCCGGGCCGGCTCCAGCATCGGCATCACCAAGGTGAAGGACCTGGCCGACCTCGACGCGGCGATCGAGGAGGCCCGCCGGCACGACCCCAAGCTGATCATCGAGGCGGGCGTGACCGGCCGCGAGATCGAGTGCGGCGTGCTGGAGTTCGAGGACGGCCCGCGGGCCAGCGTGGCCGGCGAGATCCTGGTCGGCGAGGGCTTCGACTTCTACGACTTCGAGGCCAAGTACATCGACTCCTCGGACGTGAAGATCCCGGCGGACCTCACCGCCGCGGAGCTCGCCGAGATCCAGCGCCAGGCGGTCGAGGCCTTCGAGGCGCTCGGCTGCGAGGGCCTGGCCCGGGTGGACTTCTTCCTGCTGGAGGACGGCACCTGGATGATCAACGAGATCAACACCATGCCCGGCTTCACCCCGATCTCGGCCTTCCCGAAGATGTGGGAGGCCAGCGGGGTCTCGTACCCGGAGCTGATCGACCGGCTGCTCGCGACGGCGCTGCGGCGCTCGACCGGGCTTCGCTAGCGAACGTGCGGAGGGCGGGCCGGGAGCTTCCCGGCCCGCCCTCGGTGCGTCGGGGACCCGTTCGGCTCAGCCCGGGACGTTGGCCTTGACCGCGCCGCTCAGGGCGGCCGCCGGGTCGAAGGGGTTCTTCGCGGCCCCGGCCGGGACGGTCACCTCGACGTAGGCGGCGCGCATGGTCGTCACGAAGCGGTAGCCGCCGTCGGCGAGCTTCTGCGACCACCAGGTGACGTCGTCGACGCTCGGGGACCAGTCCGAGGCGTGGTCGCCGTCCAGCTCCTCCGGCCGGTCGATGCCGCAGCGCAGCACCGTCCGGGGCGAGTCGCCCCAGCCGGCCACGTACGGCGAGGCGGGCGACGGGTCCCGGCGGGCGTGGCCGAGCAGGTCGGCGGGCAGCGCGGCGGCGAGCGCCCGGCAGTACCCGGCCGCCCGGCCGGTCGGCTGCGGGACCTCGACCGCCGGATCGGCCGGGCCCCAGCTGCCGACCAGCGCGACGACGGCGCAGGTCAGGGCGACGGGCAGGGCCAGCCAGCGGACCGGGGCCGGCAGGGCGGTCAGCGCCTCGGGGACGCGTAGTTCTCTGGCCACCCGCCGATGGTAGCCGGGGCCCGGACGGCCGGTACGGGCCGGTGCGCCGGCTCACGGGCACACCGGCTCACGGGTGCACCGGCCTACAGGTGCACCACGGGACAGGTGAGCGTGCGGGTGATGCCGTCGACCTTCTGGACCTGGGCCACCACCATGCGGCCCAGCTCGTCCACCGTCTCGGCCTCGGCCTTGACGATCACGTCGTAGGGGCCGGTGACGTCCTCGGCGCTCAGGACGCCGGGGACCCCGGCGATGGTCCGGGCCACGGCGGTGGCCTTGCCAACCTCGGTCTGGATCAGGATGTATGCCTGTACCACGGGGACCTCCCGGCGGCCGGTTAGGGGGGATAGCCGCCGTGATCGCCCGGTCAGGTGTGTGGGTGGGTGGGCTCACCGGCAGTCTGATCACCACGCTACCGCGCTGCGGGCCGGGGAGGGGAGACCTCGATGCTCCCGAAGGGCGTACGCTGCGCGCGGGGGAGCGCGACGGGGACCGAATCGGATGGAAACGCGAGAGGACGGCAGATGCAGGGGACCGTGGGCGAGCTCGGCGAGTTCGGCCTCATCAGGGAGCTGACCGCCCGGGTACCGCTCACCGATGCCGTCGACCTCGGCCCGGGTGACGACGCCGCGGTGGTACGGGCTCCGGACGGCCGGGTGGTGGCGACCACGGACGTCCTGATCGAGAACCGGCACTTCCGCCGGGACTGGTCCACTGCCTACGACGTGGGCCGCAAGGCCGCCGCCCAGAACCTCGCCGACGTGGCCGCGATGGGGGCGGTGCCGACCGCCATCCTGCTCGGCCTGGTCGCCCCCGCGGACCTGCCGACCACCTGGGCCACCGAGTTGATGGACGGGCTGCGCGACGAGTGCCAGGTGGCCGGGGCGACGGTGGTCGGCGGCGACGTGGTGCGCGGCGACACCGTAACGCTGGCCATCACGGCGCTCGGGGACCTCCAGGGGCGGGCGCCGGTGACGCGCTCCGGCGCGCAGGTCGGCGACGTGGTCGCGGTGACCGGCTGGCTCGGCTGGTCGGCCGCCGGCCTGACCGTGCTCCAGCGCGGCTTCCGCTCCCCGCGCGCCTTCGTCGAGGCGCACCGCCGGCCCGAACCGCCGTACCACGCGGGCCCGGCGGCGGCCGACCTGGGCGCGACCTCGATGGTCGACGTGAGCGACGGGCTGGTCGCCGACCTCGGCCACGTCGCCCGGGCCAGCGAGGTGGACATCGACCTCAAGGCCGCCGACTTCGACGTCCCGGCGCAGATGGCCGACATCGGCCAGGCGGTCGGGGTGGACCCGCTGGTCTGGGTGCTCTCCGGCGGCGAGGACCACGCGATCGTGGCCACCTTCCCGCGCGGGATCCAACTCCCGGCCCGCTGGCGGGTGGTGGGCGAGGTGACCGGCCGCCCGACGGGCAGCCGCAGCGGCCGGGTGACGGTCGACGGCGCGCCCTGGGACCGGGTCGGCGGCTGGGACCACTTCGCCGAGTAGCGCGCGGCCGCGCGCCGATCCCCGTACGGCGGGCGGCGCGTGACGCTCCGGTGCGCGGGGGACGGGCTTCGCGGGTGCGTTGTGCGTAGGCTTGCGACACCCCGGCCCGCCCGTCCGGCGCGGGCGGCCCGAACCACTGCGAGCGGGAGCACACCACAGATGCGCATCGGTGTACTGACCAGCGGCGGCGACTGCCCCGGCCTCAACGCGGTGATCCGCTCGGTGGTGCACCGGGGCACCGACGTCCACGGGGACGAGATCGTCGGCATCCTGGACGGCTTCCTCGGACTGATCGAGGGCCGCACCAGGACCGTCACGCACGACGACGTCACCGGCCTGCTCACCCTCGGCGGCACCATCCTGGGCTCGGCCCGGGTGCGGCGGGACCGGATCGCCTGGGCGGTGGAGAACGCCAGGACGCTCGCCCGGGAGATCGGCATCGACGCGCTGATCGCGATCGGCGGCGAGGGGACGCTGACCGCCGCCAAGCTGTTCAGCGACGCCGGACTGCCCGTGGTCGGGGTGCCGAAGACCATCGACAACGACATCGACGCCACCGACGTGACCTTCGGCTTCGACACCGCCGTGCACGTCGCGACCGAGGCGATCGACCGGCTGAAGACCACCGCCGAGTCCCACCAGCGCGTCATGGTGGTCGAGTTGATGGGACGGCACACCGGCTGGATCACCCTCACCGCGGGCATGGCGGGCGGCGCGCACGGCATCCTGATCCCGGAGAAGCCCTTCGACATCGAGGCGGTGGCCCGGATAATCGAGGACCGCTTCGCGCGCGGCAAGAAGTTCGCCATCATCGCCGTCGCCGAGGGCGCCTCCCCGGTGCCCGGCACCATGCGCTTCGACCACGGCGAGGTCGACCAGTACGGCCACCGGACCTTCGGCGGGATCGGCAACCGGCTCGCCCACGAGCTGGAGGACCTGCTCGGCAAGGAGGCCCGCCCCGTCATCCTCGGCCACGTCCAGCGCGGCGGCACCCCGACCGCCCGGGACCGGGTGCTCGCCACCCGGTTCGGCTGGCACGCGGTGGAGGCCGTCCACCAGGGGGCGTTCGGGCACTTCACCGCGCTGCGCCGGACCGGCATCGAACTGCTGCCGATCGGCGACGCGGTGACCCGGCTGAAGACGGTGCCGGAGGACCGCTGGGCGGAGTCCGAAGCGGTGCTGTGAAACGGCGCGGGTAGGTTGGGGCCATGGCTTCGACTGCTCCCCCCCGCGTGCTCACCGTCGCCGGCTCCGACTCCGGCGGCGGCGCCGGCATCCAGGCCGACCTCAAGGCGATGCTCGCCCTCGGCGTCCACGGCATGAGCGTGATCACCGCCGTCACCGCGCAGAACTCGCTCGGCGTCCAGGGCTACTGGGAACTGCCCGCCGAAGCCGTCCGGGCGCAGTTCCGCAGCGTGGTGGACGACATCGGGGTGCAGGCCGTGAAGACCGGGATGCTCGCCTCGGTCGAACTCGTCGAGACCGTCGCCGAGCTGCTGGCCGGGGTGGACGCCCCGGTGGTGGTCGACCCGGTCGGGGTCTCCAAGCACGGGGACGCGCTGCTGGTCGCCGAGGCCGTCGCCACCGTCCGCGAGAAGCTGCTGCCGGTCGCCACCCTGGCCACCCCCAACCTGCACGAGGTGACCCAGCTCACCGGGCTGGCCGTCGAGGACGAGTCGCAGATGCTGGACGCCGCCAAGGCGCTGGTCGACCTCGGGCCGCGCTGGGCGCTGGTCAAGGGCGGCCACCTGCCGGGCGAGGCCGCCGACCTGCTGTACGGCGGACCGGACGAGGTGCACTGGTTCCGGGCACCGCGCTACGACAACCGCCACACCCACGGCACCGGCTGCACGCTGGCCAGCGCGATCGCGGCCGGCCTGGCCAAGGGCGAGCCGCTGCCGCTGGCGGTGGCCTCGGCCAAGGAGTACATCACCGGCGCGATCGCCGGGGGCTTCGCCCTGGGCGCCGGCATCGGCCCGGTCGACCACGCCTGGCGCTGGCGCTAGCGAAGGCCCGGAACGTCCGGAACGTCCGGAAAAAAGCGGTGGGCGGACTCCTCAGAGGAGCCCGCCCACCACGGTCACGTCCGGAAATCGGCGCAACCGGCCACGGAAACAGTGAAGCCGGCCCATCCGAGGATGAACCGGCTCACTGGAGGACCGGCATGCCGGTCTGCGCGTCAGCGCGAGACCTTACCGGCCTTGATGCACGAGGTGCAGACGTTGAGCCGCTTCGGCGTCCGCCCAATCACAGCGCGCACCGTCTGAATGTTGGGGTTCCAACGACGGGGGGTACGGCGGTGAGAGTGGGAGATGCTGTTGCCGAAGCCCGGCCCCTTGCCGCAGACGTCGCAGTTGGCAGCCACAGGAGTCACTCCAAGACTTCAGATCAGATACTTTCGAAAACCCCACTCAGCCACCAGAACACTCGCGTGAACCAGACCGGACAAGGGGGTGAGCCTGGACGGTTCCAGGCAACCGGAAGAGCATACAACGCTTGCTTCCGTCCCACGAAACTACCATGACCGGCCGAGTGATCGCTCCTGCCCGCCGGACCGGACGGCCCTCCCCGCCCCCCGATAACCTGCCGGTATCACCCCTTGCCGCCGCCCGGCCCGCGTCACCGCCCCGGGCCGCCGCGGCGTCCCGTCCGGAGGAGACCTGGTGCTGCACACGCTCGACGCCCCGGCCGTGCGCACCTGGTGCCAGCTCGCCCTGCGCGCGCTCGGCCAGGCCCGCGAGGAGATCGACGCGCTCAACGTCTACCCCGTCCCGGACGGCGACACCGGCACCAACCTCTACCTGACCGTCGAGTCCGCCGCCGCCGAGGTGGAGAGCCGCTTCGCCGACCCCGCCGCCGACCCGGCGCCCGGGCTGGCCGAGACGGTCCGGGCGATGGCCCGCGGCGCGCTGGTCGGCGCCCGGGGCAACTCCGGGGTGATCCTCGCCCAGTGGTTGCGCGGCACCGCCGAGACGCTCGCCGAGGGCGGCGGCGCCGAACAGCTGCGGGCCGCCCTGCAGCGGGCCGCCGACTCCGCCTACCAGGCCGTCGCGGAGCCCGTCGAGGGCACCCTGCTGACCGTCGCCCGGGTCGCCGCCCGGGAGGCCCACCGGGCCGGGGGCGGGCTCGCCCAGGTCGCCGACACCGCCTACCGGGCCGCCCGGGACGCGCTGCGGCACACCCCCGAGCAGCTCGCCGTCCTGGCCGAGAACGGGGTGGTGGACGCCGGCGGGCGCGGCCTGGTGGCCGTCCTCGGCGCGCTCGCCGACGCCGTCGCCGGGCAGCAGCCGATGGGGCCGGTCGCGCTGCGCGGGGACGTCCGGGCCGTGGAGAGCTGCGAGACGCACCTGCGGCCGCCCGGCCCCGGCCACCCCGCCTTCGAGGTCATCTACCTGCTGGACGCCCCCGACGAGGCGCTGCCCGCGCTGCGCGAGCGGCTCGGCGGGCTCGGCGACTCGCTGGTGATCGGCGGCGGCGACGGCCTGTGGAACGTGCACGTCCACGTGGACGACGCGGGCGCCGCCGTGGAGGCCGGGGTCGGCGCCGGGCGCCCGCACCAGATCCGGATCACCCACTTCGCCGAGGCCGCCGCCCGCTCCGGCACCGCCGCCGAGCGCGGCGAACGCGAGGAACGGGCCCGCGCGGTGCTCTCGGTGGTCTCCGGCGGGGGCCTGGCCGAGCTCTGCGAGCAGGCCGGAGCCGTCGTCCTGCACGCCGACCCGGACCGCCCGCCGGCCAGCGCCGAGCTCGCCGACGCGGTGCGCCGCTCGGCCGCCCGCGAGGTCGTCCTGCTGCTCAACGACCCCGAGCTGCGCGCCGCCGCCGGGGCCGCCGCCGACCAGCTGCGCGAGGAGGGGGTGCGGATCGCCGTCCTGCCCACCCGCTCGCCGGTGCAGGGGCTGGCCGCGCTCGCGGTGCACGAGGGCGGCCGCCGCTTCGACGAGGACGTGGTCGCCATGACCTCCGCCGCCGGCGCCACCCGCTACGCGGAGCTGGCCGTCGCCGAGGGGGAGTCCTGGACGATGGCGGGGGTCTGCCAGGCCGGGGACGTGCTCGGGCTGATCGACGGCGACGTCGCGGTGATCGGCGCCGGGCTGGCCGAGGTCGGCGAGAGCGTGCTGGACCGGATGCTCGGGGCCGGCGGCGAACTCGTCACCCTGGTCCTCGGCGGCGGCACCGACGAGGCGCTCGCCCACCGGCTGGTCGCCCACGTCCGGCACCGCCGGCCCGAGGTGGACGCGGTGGTCTTCCACGGCGGGCAGGAACCGGCACCGCTGCTCATCGGGGTGGAGTAGGGGCGGGGGCCGCCCTTGGCCCGGTTTGTCGGCCCGGTGGTGTAAACAAGGCGCTGATGGGCGCTCTCGATGAACCACTGACCAAGCTCGTCGGCGACCGCACCGCGAAGGTGCTCGCCGACAGCCTCAAGCTGCGCACGGTCGGGGACCTGCTGCACCACTACCCGCGCCGCTACGTCGAGCGCGGCCAGCTCACCAGCCTGGACGAGCTGGAGGTCGACGAGCACGTCACGGTGCTGGCCCGGATCGAGAAGGTCACCCTGATCCCGTTCCGCGGCCGCAAGGGCGACCGGCTGGAGGTGGTCGTCACCGACGGCCGCAGCCGGCTCTCGCTGGTCTTCTTCAACCAGGGCTGGCGGCAGAAGGAGCTCAGGGCCGGCGCCCAGGGCCTGTTCGCGGGCAAGGTCGGGGTCTTCAACCGGACCCGCCAGCTGGTCTCGCCGGACTATCAGCTGCTCGACGAGGACGCCGGCTCCGACGCCGCGCGGCAGTTCGCCGGCCGGCTCATCCCGGTGTACGGCGCCAGCGCGCAGATGCCCAGCTGGAAGCTGTCGATCTGCGTCGAGACGGCACTCACCAAGCACCTCGGCGACGTCGGCGAGCCGCTGCCCGCCGAACTGCGCGAGCGGCACGACCTGATCCCGCTGCCCGAGGCGCTGGAGCTGATCCACCGTCCGCGCGGCCACGCCGACCGCGAGCGCGCCCAGAGCCGGCTGCGCTGGGACGAGGCCTTCGTGCTCCAGGTCGCCCTCGCGCAGCGCCGGGCCGCCGACTCCGCCCTGCCCGCCAAGCCGCGCGCGGCCCGCGAGGGCGGCCTGCTGGACGCCTTCGACGCCCGGCTGCCGTTCACCCTCACCGAGGGGCAGCGGAAGGTCTCCGCCGAGATCGCCGCCGACCTCGCCACCGACCACCCGATGCACCGCCTCCTCCAGGGCGAGGTCGGCTCCGGCAAGACCCTGGTCGCGCTGCGCGCCATGCTCGCCGTGGTGGACGCGGGCGGCCAGGCGGTGCTGCTGGCGCCCACCGAGGTGCTCGCCCAGCAGCACCACCGCTCGGTCGTCGAGATGATGGGGGACCTCGCCGAGGGCGGCATGCTCGGCGGCTCCGACCTCGGCACCCGGGTGGTGCTGCTGACCGGCTCGATGGGCGTCCCGGCCCGCCGCCAGGCGCTGCTCGACATGGCCTGCGGGGACGCCGGGATCGCCATCGGCACCCACGCGCTGATCGAGGACAAGGTGCAGTTCCAGGACCTCGGCCTGGTCGTGGTGGACGAGCAGCACCGCTTCGGCGTCGAGCAGCGGGACGCGCTGCGGGCCAAGGGCGAGCAGCCGCCGCACCTGCTGGTGATGACCGCCACCCCGATCCCTCGCACCGTCGCGATGACGGTCTTCGGGGACCTGGAGACCTCCGTCCTGGACCAGCTGCCGGCCGGCCGCTCGCCGATCTCCACCCACGTCGTCCCGGCGCTGGAGAAGCCCAACTTCCTCACCCGGGCCTGGGAGCGGGTCCGCGAGGAGGTCGCCAAGGGCCACCAGGCGTACGTGGTCTGCCCCCGGATCGGGGACGAGGAGCCGGCGGCCGACCCGAAGAGGAAGAAGCGCAAGGCCGCCGAGGACGGCTTCGAGGAGGTCGCCGACGCGGGCGCGGAGAGCGACGAACGGCGGCCGCCGCTCTCGGTGGTGGAGACGGCCGAGAAGCTGGCGAAGGGCCCGCTGAGCGGTCTGCGGGTGGAGATCCTGCACGGCCGGCTCGCGCCGGAGGCCAAGGACGAGGTGATGCGCCGCTTCACGGCCGGCGAGGTGGACGTGCTGGTCGCCACCACGGTGATCGAGGTCGGCGTCAACGTCCCCAACTCCACCGCGATGGTCATCATGGACGCCGACCGCTTCGGCGTCTCCCAGCTGCACCAGCTGCGCGGCCGGGTCGGCCGCGGCAGCGCGCCGGGCCTGTGCCTGCTGGTCAGCGAGATGCCCGCGGGCAGCGCCGCGCGGGCCCGGCTGGACGCGGTGGCGGGCACCCTGGACGGCTTCGAGCTGTCCCGGATCGACCTCGAACAGCGCCGCGAGGGCGACGTGCTGGGCCAGGCCCAGTCCGGGGTGAAGTCCTCGCTCAAGGTGCTCTCGGTGCTGGAGGACGAGGAGGTCATCCTCACCGCCCGCACCGAGGCCACCCGGCTGGTCGCCGAGGACCCGGACCTGGCCGCCCACCCGGAGCTGCGCACCGCGCTGGAGAGCCTGCTCGACGAGGACCGCGCGGCCTACATGGAGAAGGGCTGAGCCGCCTCCGGACGGGCCGCGCGGCCCCGGAATTGTCAGACCCCCGGGAGAGAATGAAGGTGTTCAGGGCGCACCCCCAAGGTGCGTTCCTGGCACGACACTTGGGGGTCAAGCCATGGCATTCCGTCATCTCAACGAGCTCCCGCTGGGCGACAAGGTCTTCCGGATCGAACTCGCCAGCGACGACGACCGCGAGGTCACCCTCACCCTGACCGGCTGGCGCGAGGGGGCGGCCGCCGCACCGCTCGCCTCGGGCAAGCTCCGCCTGCCGGTCGAGGACGTCGCCTCGCTGCGGATCGCGCTCAACCGCGCGCTGCGGGCGCTGGCGATCGTCGCCGACGTCTCCGAGCCCATCCCCGACCGCGACGTGCTGCGCGAGCTGTACCCCGGCCACGGCGCCCCCTGGGTGCCGCAGCACGAGGAGGAGCTGGTCCGGCGCTTCCACGACGGCGAGACCGTCGCCCGGATCGCCGCCCGCTTCGGCCGCACCCCCGACTCCGTCCGGACCAAGCTGCGCGAGCTCGGGCACGACCCGCGCCGCCCCGAGTTCTGCCCGCCCGACGGCTGCCTGTCCTGGTCCCGCTACGCCTCGCCGGCCCTGCTCGGCGCGAGCGTCCCGGCCCAGTCGGCGGGCTCCGAGGCGAGCTGACCACCCGAGTGCGCGGCCGCGGCCCGGTGGGGGATTCCCCGCCGGGCCGCGGCCGTCCGGGGTGGGCGCGCGCCCGTCCGGCGCGGGCACAGGGCCCGTCCGGCGTGAGCGCGGTGCGGTGATCGGGATAGCGTGGTCGGGCAGCGACGAAAGGACCTCCCACCACCATGACCCGCGTGATCGCCGGGGCGGCCGGCGGCCGCCGGCTGGCCGTACCGCCCGGCCGGGGCACCCGCCCGACCTCCGACAAGGCCCGTGAGGCGATGTTCTCCACCCTGGAGGCGCTGCGCGGCACCCTGCACGGGGTCCGGATGCTGGACCTGTTCGGCGGATCGGGCGCGGTCGGGCTGGAGGCGCTGTCCCGCGGCGCCGAGCACGTCCTGCTGGTCGAGGCGGACGCCCAGGCGGCCCGGGTGATCCGGGAGAACGTCCGGACGATCGGCCTGCCGGGGGCCGAGGTGCGGGCCGCCAAGGCGGAGAAGGTGATCGTCGGCCCGCCCCCGCAGAGCCCGTACGACCTGGTCTTCCTCGACCCGCCGTACGCGGTCACCGACGAGGAGGTCCGCGAGATGCTGATCACACTCCTGGCCGGGGGCTGGCTCGCGGAGGACACGCTCGTCACCGTGGAGCGCAGCACCCGCGGCGGCGGGTTCGCCTGGCCCGAGGGTTTCGAGGAGCTGCGCTCCCGCCGTTACGGCGAGGGCACGCTCTGGTACGGTCGCGCCGCCGCCGCGGCCGGCGAGCAGGAGTAGCGGGCCGCGGCCCGCAGCAGCCGTCACCCCACGAGGGAGCACACACGCCATGCGCCGAGCCGTCTGTCCCGGTTCGTTCGACCCGATCACCAACGGCCACCTCGACATCATCGAGCGGGCCTCGAAGCTGTACGACGTGGTGCATGTCGCGGTCCTGATCAACCGGAACAAGCAGGGCATGTTCACCGTCGAGGAGCGGATCGGCCTGATCGAGGAGGTCACCGCCGGCTTCGGGAACGTGGTGGTCGAGTCGCACCACGGCCTGCTGGTGGACTACTGCCGGGAGCGCGGCATCCCCGCGATCATCAAGGGCCTGCGCGCGGTCAGCGACTTCGACTACGAGCTCCAGATGGCCCAGATGAACCACGGGCTGACCGGGGTGGAGACGCTGTTCGTGCCGACCTCGCCGACGTACAGCTTCCTCTCCTCGACGCTGGTCAAGGAGGTCGCCTCGTACGGGGGCGACGTCTCGCACCTGCTGCCGGAGACGGTGCACGGCCGGCTGGTCGAGCGGATCGCGGAGCGCAAGGCGGCGCAGTAGTCCACTGCCTGTCGGTTCCTGCCGGTTCGTCACGTCATGTCCGTTTGCCCGGAGACCGGTTCGGCTCAGGCGTTGT
Source organism: Kitasatospora sp. NPDC056273 (assembly GCF_042268845.1). Taxonomy (NCBI): domain Bacteria; kingdom Bacillati; phylum Actinomycetota; class Actinomycetes; order Kitasatosporales; family Streptomycetaceae; genus Kitasatospora; species Kitasatospora sp. NPDC056273. The sequence continues at coordinate 28,099 of NZ_JBHJSJ010000066.1, forward strand.
GACCCCGCTGGGCAGTGGCCGTACAGTCTGTATCCCTGCCCCGCGGTGAGGTTCACCGCGTCGGGCCTGCCTCCGCCGGACCGTCGGCGGCACACGGAAAGACGAAGCCCCGTGGACGTGCAGAACAAGGTCGACGAGATCGTGGCGGCGGTCGAGAACGCCCGCTCGATGCCGATGTCGGCCTCCTGCGTGGTGAACCGGGCCGAGCTGATCGGCCTGCTCAACGACCTCAGGTCGGCCCTGCCCGCCGAACTCGCCCAGGCCCAGTCGGTGATGGCCGACCACGAGCAGGTGGTGGCCGGCGCCCAGGCCGAGGCGGACCTGATCATCCAGGGCGCGCACGCCGAGCGCGGCTCGCTGATCTCGGACACCGAGGTGGTCCGCCAGGCCCAGGCGCAGGCCGACCGGATCCTCGCCGAGGCGCGTGCCGAGGTCGACGCCAAGCTGGCCGAGGCCGACGACTACGTGGACAGCAAGCTCGCCAACTTCGAGGTCGTGCTCACCAAGACGCTCGGCGCCGTCGGCCGCGGCCGCACCAAGCTGCGCGGCGACTCCAGCGTCTTCGAGGCCGAGCCCGAGGGCGAGAGCGACGGCGAGGAGTTCCGCCCGCAGCGGATCAGCCCGAGCCCCGAGGTCGACGAGTACGTCGATGTGAAGCTCGCCACCCTGGAGAACGTGCTCGGCGCCACCCTGGAGGCGGTCGGCAAGGGCCGGGACAAGCTGCTCGGCAAGCGGCCCATCGACGAGCTGGGCGCCTACCTGGCCGCCGCCGACCAGGCCCAGGAGGCCAAGGAGCGCGCCGAGGCCGTGGCCGCGGGCTTCGCCCACGACCCCGACGGCGGGGACATCGCCTGGTACCGCGAGGACGTCCCGCAGCAGCAGACCTGGCCGGAGCAGACCCCGGCCGCGGCCGGCTGGCAGGCCCCCGGCACCGACCAGTACGCGGCCGCCCAGCAGCCCGGCGGGCAGTACGCCGAGGTGTACGGCGGCGGCTACGACCCGGCCGGCCAGGGGGACCCGTACAACACCCAGTGGGGCCAGCAGCAGGGCGGCTACCAGCAGCAGGGCTACCCGGACCAGCGGCAGGAGGGCTACGGCTATCCCCAGCAGCAGCCGGGCTACGCCGCGCAGCCGTACGACGACTACGCCTACCCCCAGCAGCCCGCCCTCCCGCCGGCCGTGCCGCACCAGCAGCAGGGGCACGGGCAGGCCCAGGGTCACGGGCAGGCGCAGGGCCACGGGCAGGGGCAGGCCCAGGGCCAGGGTCTGGACGAGACCAGCTTCTTCGACACCAGCATGATCGACATGACCAGGCTGCGGGAGCTCGGCGGCCGCTGAACCGGCCCCGCCGCGACGGTGCGGGAGTCTCCTGACGGGACCGAAGTTGGGCCTGACGGGAGACTCCGGTAGTCTGACCACTCCGGCCTCTCCATGTCCGGCTGTCGGCTTGCCCGCGCAACGCCGACCGGACGGAGACGCAATCGAAGAACCCCCCATGGAAGTCAGGACACCGTGAACCGCCTCGACCACCGCGACCCCCTCGTGTTCGACACGCACGAGCTCGGTCGTCGCCCGGGCTCGATGCGCAAGGTGAGCCGGACCCTGGAGGCCCCCGAGGGCTTCGGGATCATCGACGTGATCGGCGTGCCGGAGAAGAGCCCGATCGAGCTGGACCTCCGCCTGGAGTCCGTGGTCGAGGGCGTGCTGGTCACCGGCACGGCCGAGGCGGGCGTCGAGGGCGAGTGCGTCCGCTGCCTGGAGCCCGTCGAGTTCGACATCGACGTGGACTTCCAGGAGCTGTACTACTACCCGGAGTCCGACGAGCGCCACCGCGCCCGGACCACCGGGACCGAGGACCTCGACGAGGACTCGGAAGAAGAGACTTACCGTCTGGAGGGCGACTTCTTCGACCTCCGGCCGGTGCTGCGTGACGCGGTGGTGCTCGCACTGCCGCTGCAGCCGGTGTGCCAGGAAGACTGCCTGGGCCTGTGCTCCGAATGCGGAGCGCGCCTGAGCGACGACCCGGCGCACCACCACGATGCCGCCGACCCCCGGTGGGCGGCTCTGCAGGGACTCTCCGCCGCCCCCGGCGACGAGGGTGACGGATCTAAGAACAGCGACACCCGTGAGGGTCTCGCCGAGAACCAGGAGAAGTAGCCGTGGCTGTTCCGAAGCGGAAGATGTCGCGCAGCAACACGCGCCACCGTCGGTCCAACTGGAAGGCCGTTGTTCCGGCCCTCGTGGCGTGCGACCGCTGCCACGAGCCGAAGCTGGGCCACATCGCGTGCCCGAGCTGCGGCACGTACAACCGTCGCCAGGTCCTCTCGGTCTGATCGGCGGGGTGTACGGATCGATGTCGGACGGTAACTCCACCCGCAAGGCGACCATCGCCCCGAAGGGTTCCTCTTCGGGCGGCGGCAAGGCCGGCGGGCCGGCTTCGACCGAATACGACGTTCTGGAAGGGCGCCTCGGGTACACGCTCGAGCGCGCCCTTCTGGTACGTGCCCTGACCCACCGCTCGTACGCGTACGAGAACGGTGGGCTGCCCACCAACGAGCGCCTGGAGTTCCTCGGCGACTCGGTGCTGGGCCTCGTGGTGACCGACACCCTCTACCGCGTCCACCCGGACGTCCCGGAGGGCACGCTCGCCAAGCTGCGCGCCGCGGTGGTCAACTCCCGCGCGCTCGCGGACGTCGGCCGCGGCCTGGAGCTCGGCACGTTCATCCGCCTCGGCAAGGGCGAGGAGGGTACCGGCGGCCGCGACAAGTCGTCGATCCTCGCCGACACCGTCGAGGCCGTGATCGGCGCCATCTACCTGGACCAGGGACTGGACGCGGCCACCGAGTTCGTCCACCGGCTGTTCGACCCGCTGATCGAGGAGTCCTCTCAGCTCGGCGCCGGCCTGGACTGGAAGACCAGCCTCCAGGAGCTCACCGCCTCGGTGGGCATCGGAGTGCCGGAGTACGTGGTCATGGAGTCCGGTCCGGACCACGAGAAGACCTTCACCGCGGCGGCCCGGGTGGCCGGCGAGGACTTCGGCAGCGGCGTCGGCCGCTCGAAGAAGGAAGCCGAGCAGAAGGCCGCCGAGAGCGCCTGGCGCGCGATCAAGGAGAAGTACGCCGACCGGCTGCCCGCCGGCGCGTGATCCCGCAGTAGCCTTCACTCCTGCTGATCCGTACCGAGCAGGAGGCGTGTTGCCGTGCCCGAACTTCCCGAGGTCGAGGTCGTCCGCCGTGGTCTGGCCACCTGGGTGGCCGGACGGACGGTCGCCGACGTCCAGGTGCTGCACCCGCGCGCGGTGCGCCGCCAGCCGGCCGGCGCGGCGGACTTCACCGCCCGGCTGACCGGCACCACCCTCGGCACCGCGCAGCGGCGCGGCAAGTACCTGTGGGTGCCGCTGGCCGGCACCGGGGCGGGGTTCTCGCTGATCGGCCACCTCGGGATGAGCGGCCAACTCCTCGTCCAGGACCCGTCCGTACCCGACGAGACCCACCTGCGGGTCCGGCTGCGCTTCGCCGACGGCGGGCGCGAACTGCGCTTCGTCGACCAGCGGACCTTCGGCGGCCTGGCGGTCGAGGAGGCCGAGGACGGGGACCCGGAGGGCACCCCGGTCTCGATCGCGCACATCGCCCGCGACCCGCTCGACGCGCGCTTCGACGACGCCGCCTTCGTGGCCGCGCTGCGCGCCAAGCGGACCACCGTCAAGCGCGCCCTGCTCGACCAGACCCTGATCAGCGGCGTCGGCAACATCTACGCCGACGAGGCGCTGTGGCGCTCCAGGCTGCACTACGACCGCCCGACCGCGACGCTCACCCGCCCGCAGGCCCTGCTGCTGCTGGCCAACGCCCGGGACGTGATGAGCGCGGCGCTCGCCGTCGGCGGCACCAGCTTCGACAGCCTCTACGTCAACGTGAACGGCGAGAGCGGCTACTTCTCCCGGGACCTCGACGCCTACGGCCGCGAGCAGGAGCCCTGCCGCCGCTGCGGCACCCCGATCCGGCGGGCGGCCTGGATGAACCGCTCCAGCTACTTCTGCCCCCGCTGCCAGCGCGTGCCGCGCGCCCGCAGCGAGGGCTGAGGCGGGCTACTTCCGGGCGAGTTCGGGTTCGTCGGCGGCCGGTTCCCCGGGCGTGCCGTGGGTGTCCTGGCCGAAGTAGGCGACCCCGACCGCGGCGACCACCGCCAGCAGGAAGCCGATCACGCCGAGCCAGCCCAGGCCGGCCTTGGAGGAGTCGCCGAGCCAGAGCACGCCGACCGCGCCGGGCAGCACCGTCTCGCCGACCACCAGCGCGGCGGTCGCGCCGTTCACCGAGCCGATCTGGAGCGCCACGGTGTGGATGTACATGCCGCCGATGCCGCCGACCAGGACCGCGTACAGCGCCGGGTCGGAGAGCAGCTCGCCGAGCGCGAACGGCTCGATGCCGTTGAGGATGCGCACCCCGACGCCCAGGGCGCCGAAGCCGAGGCCGGAGAGCAGGCCGGCGACGATCGCGCCGTTGGCGCCCATCCGCCGCACCAGCAGGCTGCCGCCGACCAGCAGCACGGTGGTGACGATCAGCAGCCACCAGTGGAAGGCCATCGCGGTGTGGTGGCCGCCCTCCGGCCCGGCCGAGACGGCCAGCAGCACCAGCGCCGAGCAGAGCACGGCGATCGAGGCCCACTCCAGCTGCTTGAGCCGGATGCCCAGCAGCTTGATGCTGAGCACCGCGGTGATCACCAGGTTGGCGCTGATGATGGTCTGGGAGAGGAACAGCGGCAGCAGCCGGGCGGCCAGCGCGCCGAGCCCGAAGCCGATCAGGTCGAGCACCGTGCCGAGGATGAACTCCCAGGTGACGGCGGCCTTCGCGGTCGAGGACAGGCTCGGGCCGCCGTGCTCGGTGGTCGAGCTGGTGGCGCCCTTGGCCGCCTCCTCCCGGGCGGAGCGGCGGGATCCGACAGCCTGGAGGACCGAGCCGGTGCCGTAGCAGGCGGATGCCGCCACGGCGGTGACGAGGCCGATGATCACCGAGAACTCCGATCGGGAGGTGGGTCGAGAACGGTCTGGGTAAAGAAAGGGCAATGGGACCGGTGGTCCGGGACCACTATGCCCGCCCGCACGGTACGGTCGGCACGCCCCCCGGAGTGCCCCGGAGCGGGGCCGGGCCTGCCGGGACGTACGTTCGGCGGCCTCCCGCGGTTCCCGCGCGGGCCCCGACTCAGGGGTGACCGGGGGAAACATCATCCCCGAGGAGGGGGCGGCCCCGGCGGTCGGCGGGGAGTCTTGTCAGTACCAGTATGCGAAGGGTATGGCGTGCTCAGGGGCCGGTCACGGTAGCGTCGGGGGCATGAGAACCCTTGCACGACGTTCCCGGGGCGCCGGGCCGCTAGCCCTGGTGGCGGCGCTGCTCGGGCTGCTGCTCCTGCTGGCACCCGCGGCCTCGGCGGCCGGCGGCCTGAGCGACGCCACCGCCGCCCTGAAGAAGGGCCAGGTCTACGTCGACCCGGCCATGACCAGCCGCTTCAGCCAGGCCCAGGCCGACGCCCTGACCAAGAAGATCGACAAGGCCGACAAGCCGATCTTCGTCGCGGTCGTCCCCGACTCGCCGGCCTTCGCCAAGGCGACGGTCTTCAAGGACCTCCGCACCACGGTCGGCGTCGACGGCGTCTACGCGGTCTGGCGCGGTGACCAGTTCACCGCCCGCGCCGACCGCGGCGCGCTCGCCGCCGGCGTCCCGGAGCGGATCTCCGGCGCGGCCTTCCGCTCCCACAACGGCGACATCGACGCCACCCTGAACGACTTCGTCGACCAGGCCGCCCCGCAGACCAAGGGCACCGGGGTCAACCACAGCACCTCGATCGCCTGGGTGGTCATCCCGGTGGTGCTGGTCGCGCTGGCCGGCGCCGGCGTCTTCCTCCTGTTCCGCCGCGCCAAGCAGCGCAAGGAGGCGCAGGCCCGGGCCGAGCTGGAGCAGCTGCGCCGGGTGGTGGACGAGGACATCACCGCCTTCGGCGTGGAGCTGGAGCGGCTCGACTTCAGCCCGGCCGCGGCCGACGCGGACGACGCCCAGCGCACCGACTACAGCCACGCCCTGGACTCGTACGAGAAGTCCAAGCGGCTGATGGACGAGGCGAAGAAGCCCGAGGACGTCAAGCAGGTCACCGAGGCGATCGAGGACGGCCGCTTCTCGCTGGCCACCCTGGCCGCCCGGCGGGAGAAGAAGCCGCTGCCCGAGCGCCGTCCCCCGTGCTTCATGGACCCGCGGCACGGCCCGTCCGTCAAGGACGTCGACTGGACTCCGGCCGGCGGCGCCGCGCGCACCGTCCCGGTCTGCCAGGCCGACGCGGACCGGCTCGCGGCCGGCCTCGACCCGGCGATCCGCACCGTCGACACCGAGCACGGCCCGCAGCCGTACTGGAACGCCGGCCCGGCGTACGCGCCCTGGGCGGGCGGCTACTTCGGCGGCTTCGGTGGCGGCGGCCTGCTGCCGGGCCTGCTGGTCGGCACCATGCTCGGCTCGATGATGAGCTCCCCGGCCTACGCGGCCGCGCCGATGATGGACGGTGGCCACGGCTACCAGGACCAGCACGAGGGCGGTGACTTCACCGGCGGCGACTTCAACGGCGGCGACTTCGGCGGGTTCGGCGGCGGTGGCGACTTCGGTGGTGGCGGCGGCGACTTCGGCGGCGGGGACTGGTAACCCGCTCGACCGACCGCACGCTTCCGCGGCCCCGCCGGTTCTCCGGCGGGGCCGCTCCCGTTCGCGCGGGGGCGTCGTCCGCGGAGGCGGACCGGGGCCGAGCTGTGACCGGGAGCGCGGACGGCTAGGGTCGGGGCATGCACGGTCGCGACGCCCACAGTGAGGAACCGGTCCGGGTGACCGCCTGGGTCCGGGGGAAGGTCCAGCAGGTCGGGTTCCGCTGGTGGACCAGGGCACGGGCGCTGGAGATCGGACTGAGCGGCTACGCCAGCAACCTCGGCGACGGCCGGGTGCAGGTGGTGGCCGAGGGACTCGCGGCCGACTGCGAGCAGCTGCTGGCCCGGCTGCGCGGCCCGGGGACCCCGGGGAACGTCAGCGGGGTCACCGAGATCTGGACGGCCGTCGGCCCTGGCTACGAGGGTTTCGAGATCCGCTGAGCCGCGCCGGGCCGGGCCGCCGGCGGTGCTCCGCGCGGGCTCCCGGGAAAAGATCCGGAACCGGCGGTGTCACGAGGTTGCCATCCGGGCAGACTCGTGGTTGACTCCGCATCGAACGATGATCCACGAGCACGCGGTGGACCCGTCCCGAAGCCCCCCAGGCGTGATGACACCGCCGGGCAGGTGACAGGGGCGCGGTAGCGTGCGGTGATCGTGTTGACCCTTTCCGTCTTTGGTGAGACGCTGGAAGCCCGCGCACACGACCGCGTTCTCCCGGTAGGCGCATGCCCCCGTGAGCCCAGCTCACGGTGGTTGTGCCGCAGTGCCCAGCCAGCACTTCCGGTGACGCGCCGCGCGTGCGTCCCCCTTCCCCCTAGACCTGTACCGTTCCGGTTCGGTCACTCAGCGTGGAGGACCATTCATCATGGCAAAGGCGCTTCTCGGGTACGTCGGCGGCCCCGACCCGCGAATGCTCTCCGAGATGCGACGGCTTCAGCAGCGCGTCCAGGACCTTGAAGCGGAGCTCCTTCGGATGCAGGCTGAGAACGACGCTCTCACCGCTGTCGCTGACGAGCACTCGCTGCTCAACAGCATCGATCTGGATCAGCGGGAGCCGGCTCTCACCTGAGTCCCGCCCGGTCCTCGCAGATCGACGCCGTTGCGCACCGAGCCGCCCCGAAAGGGACGCAGCTTGCAAGGGACGCCCTGATGTGGCGTCCCTTCGTCGTGTCCGGGCTCCGGATACAGTCGGTTCCCGTCTGAGCGATAGAGGGGACCGGCCGCGTGCACCTGAAGAGTCTGACGCTGCGCGGGTTCAAGTCCTTCGCCTCCAGCACCACCCTGCGCTTCGAGCCCGGCATCACCTGCGTCGTCGGCCCGAACGGCTCCGGCAAGTCGAACGTGGTCGACGCGCTGTCCTGGGTGATGGGCGAGCAGGGCGCCAAGTCGCTGCGCGGCGGCAAGATGGAGGACGTCATCTTCGCCGGGACCAGCGGGCGCGCACCGCTCGGCCGGGCCGAGGTCAGCCTCACCGTCGACAACACCGACGGCGCCCTGCCGATCGACTACTCCGAGGTGACCATCACCCGGACCATGTTCCGCAACGGCGGCAGCGAGTACGCCCTCAACGGTGAGACCTGCCGCCTGCTGGACATCCAGGAGCTGCTCTCCGACTCCGGCATCGGCCGCGAGATGCACGTCATCGTCGGGCAGGGCCAGCTGGACTCCGTGCTGCACGCCGACCCGATGGGCCGGCGCGCCTTCATCGAGGAGGCGGCCGGCGTCCTCAAGCACCGCAAGCGCAAGGAGAAGGCGCTGCGGAAGCTGGACGCGATGCAGGCCAACCTCAACCGGGTCCAGGACCTGGTGGCCGAACTGCGCCGCCAGCTCGGACCGCTCGGCCGGCAGGCCCGGATCGCCCGCCGGGCCGCCGGCATCCAGGCCGACCTGCGCGACGCCCGGCTGCGGCTGCTCGCCGACGACCTGTGCGCGCTCCGCCGGGCCGTCGAGGCCGAGGTCGCGGACGAACTGGCGCTGCGGCTGCGCCGCACCACCGTCGAGCAGGAGCTGGCCCGGGCGGTGCAGCGCGAACGCGTCCTGGAGGCGCAGGTCGAGCAGCTCGGCCCCGGACTGGAGACCGCCCGGCAGACCTGGTACCGGCTCTCCGCGCTCGCCGAGCGCACCCGCGGCACCGTCGGGCTGGCCGAGGCCCGCGCCCGGCACGCCGTCGCCGGGGGCCGGGGCGAGGAGCGGCGCGGGCGCGACCCGGAGGACACGGAACGGGAGGCCGCGCGGGTCCGCGAGGAGGAGGCCGCGCTGACCGAGGCGCTGGAGGAGGCGCGGTACGCGCTGGCCGAGGCGGTCGAGCGCAGGGACGGACTGGAGCGGGAGCTGGCCGCCGAGGAGCGCCGGCTGCGGGACGCCGCCCGGGCCATCGCCGACCGCCGGGAGGGCCTGGCCAGGCTGCAGGGCCAGGCCGCCGCCGCCCGGTCCAGGGCCGCCGCCGCGCAGGCCGAGATCGGCCGGCTCGCCGAGGCCAGGGACGAGGCGCTGCTGCGCGCCGAGGCCGCCCGGGGCGAGCTGGACGAACTCCAGCGGCAGGTGGACGGCCTGGCCGGGGAGGACGAGCAGGCCGAGGCCCGGTACCGGCGGGCGCGCGAGCACCTCGCCGCGGTGGAAGGGGAGCTGGCCGCGGCCCGGGAGGCGTCCGCCGCCGCCGAGCGCGAGCGGGCCGGGCTGACCGCGCGGCACGAGGCGCTCTCCCTCGGGCTGCGCCGCAAGGACGGCACCGGCGCGCTGCTGGACGCGGGGGAGCGGCTGGGCGGGCTGCTCGGCCCGGCGGCCGCGCTGCTGCGGATCGAGCCGGGGTACGAGGTGCCGCTCGCCGCCGCGCTCGGTGCGGCGGCCGACGCGGTGGCCGTCGACTCGCCGTCCACCGCCGCCGGGGCCCTGCGGCTGCTGCGGGCCGAGGACGCCGGCCGGGCCGCGCTGCTGATCGCCGGTACCGCCGGCTCCGCCGAGGCGGCCGAGCCGGCGGGGGAGCTGCCGGACGGGGCCCGCTGGGCGGCCGAACTGGTCGACGGCCCAGCCGAGTTGCTCGGCGCGGTCCGGCGGCTGCTGGCCGGGGTGGCGGTGGTCGCGGACCTGGACCGGGCGCTGCGGCTGGTCGCCGGGCACCCCGCGCTGTGCGCCGTCACCGCCGACGGTGACCGGCTCGGCGCCGGCTTCGCCCAGGGCGGCTCCGGCGGCGCGCCGAGCCTGCTGGAGACCCGGGCCGCGGTGGACGAGGCGGCCCGGGCGATCGGCGAACTCGCCGTCCGCTGCGCCGAATCGGCCGGGCGGCTGGCCCGACTCGCCGAGCAGCGACGGGAGTCGGCCGCCGAGGTGGAGCAACTCGCCGAGCGGAGACGGCAGGAGGAGAAGGAGCGGGCCCAGGTCGCCGGGGCGCTCGGCCGGCTCGGCGGGCAGGCCCGCGCCGCCGCCGGCGAGGCCGGTCGGCTGTCGGACGCCGCCGCCCGCGCCGAGCAGGGGGTGGCCGAACTGCTCGACGGCGCCGAGGAGCTGGCGCGGCGCCTGGCCGCCGCCGAGGAGTCGGCCCGGGCCGGGGAGGACGAGCCGGACGCCGCCGAACAGCAGCGGCTGGCCGGGGCCGCGAGCGACGCCCGGCAGGCCGAGCTGGAGGCCCGGCTCGCGGTGCGCACCCACGAGGAGCGGGTCCGCGCCCTGGCCGGCCGGGCCGACCAGCTGGACCGGGCCGCCCGCGCCGAGCGCGAGGCGCGCGCCCGGGCCGCCGAGCGCCGCCGGCGCGCCGAGCACGACGCCTCGGTGGCGAACGCCGTCGCGGCGGGCGCCCGGCAGCTGCTGGCCTGCCTGGAGGTGTCGCTGGCCCGCGCGGACGCCGGGCGGGCGGCCGTCGAACAGGCGCGGGCCGAGCGCGAGCACGAGCTGCGCGAGCACCGGGAGCACGGCCGCGGGCTCAAGGAGGAGCTGGACAAGCTGGTCGACGCCGGGCACCGGGACGAGGTGCTGCGGGCCGAGAAGCGGCTGCGGATCGAGCAGCTGGAGGCCCGCGCGCTGGAGGAGTTCGGCATCGACGGCGGCGAGCTGCTCGCCTCGTACGGGCCGGACCAGCCCGTCCCGCCGTCCACGCCCGAGGAGGGGACGGAACCGGGCGAGCCGTACCCGTACGTCCGGGCCGAGCAGGAGAAGCGGCTGCGGGCGGCCGAGAAGGCGTACCAGCAGCTCGGCAAGGTCAACCCGCTGGCGCTGGAGGAGTTCGCCGCGCTGGAGGAGCGCCACCGGTTCCTCGGCGAGCAGCTGGACGACCTCAAGCGCAGCCGGCGCGACCTGCTGGACATCGTCCGGGAGGTGGACCAGCGGGTCGAGCAGCTGTTCACCTCGGCGTACCACGACACCGCCGCCCAGTTCGAGGGCGTCTTCGCCCGGCTCTTCCCGGGCGGGGAGGGCCGGCTGGTGCTGACCGACCCGGAGAACATGCTCGCCACCGGGGTCGAGGTCGAGGCCCGGCCGCCGGGCAAGAAGGTCAAGCGGCTGTCGCTGCTGTCCGGCGGCGAGCGCTCGCTGACCGCGGTGGCGCTGCTGGTCGCGATCTTCAAGGCCCGGCCCAGCCCGTTCTACGTGATGGACGAGGTGGAGGCGGCGCTGGACGAGACCAACCTGCGCCGGCTGATCGGGATCATGGAGGAGCTGCGGGAGAGCTCCCAGCTGATCGTGATCACCCACCAGAAGCTCACCATGGAGTCGGCCGACGCCCTCTACGGCGTGACCATGAAGGGCGACGGCATCTCGCAGGTGATCAGCCAGCGGCTGCGCGAGGAGCACCGGGAGCGCCGGCCGCGGGCCGTACGCACCGCATCGGTGTAGGGCGGCTGCGGTCCATCCGGGCTCCGGTCGCGGATACTGGAGCGGATATGGAATACGTGATCCTTGCCGTAGTCATCGCCGTGGTCGCCATCGGCGCGATCGCCGGCCTCGTCGTTTCCGGCAGACGACGCCAGCAGCTGCCCCCGAAGTCGCAGGCGCCGGTCATCACGGCGCCGAAGCCCACCCCGCAGGAGCCCCAGGTCGGCGAGGAGGCCGCGCCGCCGACCGAGGCGCCCCGCCGCACCGTCGAGGAGGTGCAACTCCCGGAGGCCGAGGCGCCCGCCGAGGCCGAGGCCACCGAGGTCGAGGCCGTCGAGGCCGCTGAGGCGGCCCCGGCCATCGAGGTGCCCGAGCCCACCGCCGGCCGGCTGGTCCGGCTGCGCTCGCGGCTCTCCCGCTCGCAGAACTCGCTCGGCAAGGGCCTGCTCTCGCTGCTCTCCCGCGAGCACCTGGACGAGGACACCTGGGAGGAGATCGAGGAGACGCTGCTCACCGCGGACGTCGGCGTCGCCCCCACCCAGGAGCTGGTCGAGCGGCTGCGCACCCGGGTGAAGGTGCTCGGCACCCGCACCCCCGACGAGCTGCGCGCGCTGCTGCGCGAGGAGCTGGTCGAGCTGGTCGGCAAGGACTCCGACCGTGCCGTGCGCTCCACCAAGCACGAGGAGGGCCCGGCGGTGGTCCTGGTGGTCGGCGTCAACGGCGTCGGCAAGACCACCACGACCGGCAAGCTGGCCCGCGTCCTGGTCGCCGACGGCCGTACGGTGGTGCTCGGCGCCGCCGACACCTTCCGCGCCGCCGCCGCCGACCAGCTCCAGACCTGGGGCGAGCGGGTGGGCGCGCGCACCGTGCGCGGCCCGGAGGGCGGGGACCCGGCCTCGATCGCCTTCGACGCGGTCAAGGAGGGCATCGCCGAGGGCGCGGACACCGTGCTGATCGACACCGCCGGCCGCCTGCACACCAAGACCGGCCTGATGGACGAGCTGGGCAAGGTCAAGCGGGTCGTCGAGAAGCACGGCCCGGTGGACGAGGTGCTGCTGGTGCTGGACGCCACCACCGGCCAGAACGGCCTGATCCAGGCCCGGGTGTTCGCCGAGGTGGTCGACATCACCGGCATCGTGCTGACCAAGCTGGACGGCACCGCCAAGGGCGGCATCGTGGTCGCGGTCCAGCGCGAGCTGGGCGTGCCGGTCAAGCTGATCGGCCTGGGCGAGGGCGCGGACGACCTGGCCCCGTTCGAGCCGGGGGCGTTCGTGGACGCGCTGATCGGCGACTGACAGCCTCCGCGAAGCGTTCGATCAGGGAAGCGCACGAAGGGCCCGCCCCCTCCAGGGGGCGGGCCCTTCCGCGTGCCGGGGCGGGGCGGTCAGGAGGCCATCCAGGCCGGCTCGGCGGTGCGCTCGCGGCCGCGGTGGCAGGCGTAGGCGAGGGTGCCGAGCAGTAGCCGGGCCTCCGGCGGGCAGCCCGCGTTGTCGCGGGTGGGGCGGCGCAGCCAGCGGACCGGGCCGAGGCCGCCGAGGACGGTGGGCGGGGCGGCGACGTGGCCGCCCTCGCCGTGGCAGACCAGGTCGAGCGCGGCGTCGTCCCAGCCCATCCGGTACAGCAGGTCGGGCAGGCGCCGGGCGGTGCCGGCGGCGACCAGGAACTGGAGCCGGCCGGTGGGGGGCGCGAGCACCGGGCCCACCTGGGTGCCCATCCGCTCCAGCCGGACCAGGGCCTGGAGGCCGGCCTGCTCGGGGACGTCCAGGACGTCGAAGGCGCGGCCGGTGGGGAACAGCACCGCGCCCTCGGTGCGGGCGGCGCGGGCCCGGCCGCCGCCCCGCACGGGGTGCAGGCCGGGCGCGGCGCAGCGGGGGGAGCCGCAGGGACAGCGGGGCGGGGCGGTGGCGCCGGCGACCGGGGTGCCGGTCTCCGGATCGCCGGTGACGACCGCCCAGCCCCAGCGGCCGGTGTACTCCGCGGCGGCCTGGGACGCGGTGACCTTGGTGCGGCGGCGCGCGCCCAGCGGTGCCAGCCGCAGGTGCCCCAGTCGAAGTTCGCCGAACAGGTTGTCCATGCCTCCCCCAACAGGTTCTTGTTGCCGATGGTTACGGGACGGTGACTGTGTGTCGATTGTCAGCCGTGTGGTGCGTAGTGCGGTGGCGGCGCGCAGCGCGTGGTGTGCGCCTGTTCCGGCGGTGCGCCTCGGGCGCCGCCTTGTGGGGGCGGCGCCGATGCCGGATCGTCGTGTTCGTGGGGCTGTCGCCGTCCCGAGTGGACGGTGAACTCGCCTGTGGCTGCGGTGGGTTGCGGGTTCCGCCGGGTCCTCCGGGATGGGCCGGGGGACTTGGCGGCCCGCATATGCCGGGCCGTCGGGACTCCCTAAGTGAAGCGTGTGCCCCCGGGCTTCGGTTCACTCCTGGGGGTGGCGAAAGGTGGCGTTTCGCCAGGGGCGCTCCCACGGGCCCCTCACGGGGCATTACGTTCAGCGTGCGGATGTCGTCGAGGAGTCTGTCCCGGGCCGTCGGGCAACGGGAGTTGGGAATCTGACGGATCGTCCGCAACGATGGCACACCAGTGCGAGGGCGCTGCGGTACGGCGGCGCCGCGGCACCTCAGGCACGGCACGTCTGGCAAGAGCCCGCAACCGTCGGGCGGTCACGATCGGGGGCCCCGGTAGGGGCCGGGCGGGATGGGGACGTTACCCATGGCAGAGAAGCAACCGAATGAGAAGCTGACCACGTGGTTCGCCCGCAGTGGCTGGTCCAAGGGCGAGTTGGCCCGCCAGGTCAACCGCAAGGCCCGGCAGATCGGTGCCCACCACGTGTCCACCGACACCTCCCGGGTGCGCCGCTGGCTCGACGGCGAGCAGCCCCGCGAGCCGATCCCCAAGATCATGTCGGAACTCTTCTCCGAGCGGTTCGGCTCGGTGGTCTCCATCGAGGACCTCGGCCTGCGCGCCGCGATCCCGGTCTCCACCGTGGGTGGCGGCGTCGACCTGCCGTGGAGCGGCCAGCAGACCGTCCAGCTGATCAGCGACTACTCCCGCAGCGACCTCATGCTCAACCGCCGGGGCTTCCTCGGCACCTCACTGGCGCTGACCGCGGGCGCCGCGCTGATCGAGCCGATGCAGCGCTGGCTCGCCCCCGGCCCGAGCGGCGTCCCCACCCCGATCCTCACCGCGGCCAACGGCGGCGAGGCCTTCACCGGCCGGCTCTCCGAACCCGAGCTCGAACTGCTGGAGCAGACCACGGTCATGTTCCGGCAGTGGGACGCCCAGAACGGCGGCGGGCTGCGCCGCAAGGCCGTCGTCGGCCAGCTGCACGAGGTCACCGACCTGCTCCAGGAGACGTACAGCGAGGACACCACCAAGCGGCTGTTCCGGCTCACCGCCGAACTCGCCCACCTGGCCGGGTGGATGTCGTACGACGTCGGGATGCACCCGAGCGCGCAGAAGTACTACGTGCTCGCCCTGCACGCGGCCAAGGAGGCCGGCGACCGCCCGTTCGGCGCGCTGATCCTCACCGACATGAGCCGCCAGATGATCCACCTCAACCGGGGCGAGGACGCCCTGGAACTCATCCACCTGGCCCAGTACGGCAGCCGCGACGCCGCCACCCCGCGCCAGCAGTCCCTGCTGTACGCGATGGAGGCGCGCGCCTACGCCACCATCGGCGAGGTCAACCGCTGCGCCCGGGCGATCCGGCTGGCCGAGGACACCTTCACCGACATCCGGGACGGGGACCAGGACCCGGACTGGCTGAAGTTCTTCTCGCCCGCCGAGCTGAACGCCGAGAACGCCCACTCCTTCCGCGACCTCGCGTACCACTCGGACAACGCCGAGCTGTACGCCTCGCTGTCCGCGCCGGTGATGGAGACCGCGGTCGACCTGTTCCGCCAGGACGCCGACCACGTGCGCTCGTACGCCTTCAACCTGATCGGCATGGCCAGCGTCCACCTGCTGCAGAAGGAGGCCGAGCAGGCGGTGGTGATGGCCGAGCAGGCGGTGGACATCGCCACCAAGGTGCGCTCGGAGCGGCTGAACTCCCGGGTCCGCAAGACCACGGAGGCCGCGTCGGCCCGGTTCAAGGGCGTGGACGCGGTGAGCCGGCTCAAGGAGCGGGTGGTCCAGGACATCCCGGAGTTCGTCTCGGTGGTCTGACCGGAGGCCCGCCAGGGCCGTCCGAAGGAAAAGCTCCACCGACCGTGGCGGCCGCCGCCGTCACGGTCGGTGGCATGTCCGGCAGCCGATGGCCCGGCCGGGCCGCGGCGGCCGCGGTTCACGCAGCCGTAACCCGCGCGTCGCACGCGTCACCGCGGTGAAACAACCGGCCGCACCGGCCGAAACCAGCCTTCGGCACGCTCCTCCTCAACGCCGACACCCCGGGTGGCACCACGGGACGGGTCCCCGGGTGCGGATCGGCCTGGACGCAGAGGAGACGCCGATGCCGGACGGCTTCAGCGCGGGCGACACCGCCTTCGTACTCATCAGTGCGGCCCTGGTCATGCTGATGACCCCAGGGCTCGCCTTCTTCTACGGGGGCATGGTCAGGGCCAAGAGCACGCTGAACATGCTGGCGATGAGCTTCCTCTCGCTCGGCATCGTCAGCGTGCTGTGGGTCCTCTACGGCTACTCGCTCAGCTTCGGGTCCGACTCCTTCGCCGGCCTGATCGGCAACCTGGACCACCTCGGGATGCGCGGCCTCGGCCTCGACGAGCTGACCGGCTCCATCCCGGTCACCGCCTTCGCGCTGTTCCAGCTGATGTTCGCGGTCATCACCCCGGCGCTGATCAGCGGCGCCGTCGCGGACCGGGCCAGATTCGCCGCCTGGGGCCTGTTCATCGCGCTCTGGGTGACGGTCGTCTACTTCCCGGTCGCGCACTGGGTGTTCTTCTTCGACGGCGGCCACGGCGGCTGGCTGGGCGACCGCAACGGCGTGATCGACTTCGCCGGCGGGACGGCCGTGCACATCAACGCGGGCGTCGCCGGCCTCGCGCTCTGCCTGGTGCTGGGCAAGCGGATCGGCTTCAAGAAGGACCCGATGCGCCCGCACAGCCTGCCGCTGGTGATGCTCGGCTCCGGGCTGCTCTGGTTCGGCTGGTTCGGCTTCAACGCGGGCTCGGCGCTGGCCGCCAACGGCGTCGCCGCGATGGCCATGGTGAACACCCAGGTCGCCACCGGCGCGGCGCTGGTCGGCTGGCTGGTCTACGAGCGGTTCAGGCACGGCGCCTTCACCACGCTGGGCGCCGCCTCCGGCGCGGTGGCCGGCCTGGTCGCGATCACCCCGGCCTGCGGCTCGGTCAGCCCGCTCGGCGCGGTGGCGATCGGACTGGTCGCGGGCGCGGTCTGCTGCGCCGCCGTCTCGCTCAAGTACCGCTGGGGCTTCGACGACTCGCTCGACGTGGTGGGCGTGCACGCGGTCGGCGGGGCGGTGGGCTCGCTGCTGGTCGGCCTGTTCGCCACCGGCGGGGTCGGCCAGGGCGTCAAGGGCCTGTTCTACGGGGGCGGGATCGGCCAGCTGGGCAAGCAGGCGATGGGCGTGGCGGTGGTCGCGGCGTACTCCTTCGTGCTGTCCTGGCTGCTGGCCAAGGCGGTCGACCGGCTGGTCGGCTTCCGGGTCTCCGGCGAGGTCGAGACGGCCGGCATCGACCAGGCCGAACACGCCGAGTCCGCCTACGATTTCACCGCCGTGGGGGCGGGGCTGGCCCGGGCCCTGCCGGGCCTGGCCGCCGCTGCCGCGACGTCCGCCGCCGAGCGGTCCGCCGGACGGTCCACCGAACGGACCGGCGAACGGACCGGCGTCGCGGAACCCGGTGCCGCCCAGCCCGCCGTGCAGCCCGCCGAGAAGAGGACCGAGGTCGACGCCCGATGAAGCTCATCACCGCCGTGATCAAGCCGTACCGACTGGACGAGGTGAAGTCCGCCCTCCAGGCCTTCGGGGTGCACGGCCTCACCGTCACCGAGGCCAGCGGCTACGGCCGCCAGCGCGGCCACACCGAGGTGTACCGGGGGGCCGAGTACACCGTGGACCTGGTGCCGAAGGTCAGGATCGAGGTCCTGGTCGAGGACGAGGACGCCGAGGACCTGATCGACGTCCTGGTGAAGGCCGCCCGGACCGGGAAGATCGGCGACGGCAAGGTGTGGAGCGTGCCGGTCGACACCGCCGTACGGGTCCGCACCGGCGAGCGCGGCCCGGACGCCCTGTAGCCCGGCGGCCGGTCGCCCCGCGCCGGACGGCGGGCCCGTTCACCCGGGAGGGTGCGGGTCCGCCCGGCGGCGTACCGGCGCTTCCGTACCGGCCGACCGGCCGAACGGTCGACCCGCGGGCAGGACGGTTCAACCAGCACGAGGGACGGGACCCACACGCATGACCACCGAGACCAGCCCCTCCGACCCCGTCGGCTGTGCCGCCGCCGCCCGGGCCGCGCTGCTCGCCGC